>CAKPEZ010000001.1 GCA_934149465.1 uncultured Bacilli bacterium
AAAAATCAATCTTTCGATTGATTCTATATATCAAGTTCAAACTAAATAGTTCGAACAGATTCGTCAATGGAGCGGACGAGGGTAATCGAAACCCCATCTCAACCTTGGCAAGGTCGTATTCTAGCCATTAAACCACATCCGCATTGCTTACATATATAATTATATTAAGAAAATCTAAAAAAATCAACTCTTTTTTTAAAAAAAAGACAATTTTATTGTATAATAGTTACAGAAAGAGTGATAAAATGTTTGAAAATTTAAGTGATAGATTACAAAATGCTATAAAAAAGATAAAAGGACAGGGGACAATTACTGAAGAAAATATCAGTGATATGATGCGAGATATTAGATTATCTCTTTTAGAAGCAGATGTTAATTATAAAGTAGTAAAAGAATTTACTAATAGTGTTAAAGAAAAAGCTCTTGGGGAAAAAGTAAGAAGATCTTTATCTCCAGGAGAAGAGTTTGTTAAAATAGTAAAAGATGAATTAACTGATTTATTAGGAGGAGAAAAAAGTGAACTTACTATTAAAGATGGTTTAACTATTAGCGTGCTAGTTGGACTAAATGGAGCAGGGAAAACTACCCAAAACGGAAAACTTGCCAACTTACTTAGAAAAAAATATAATAGAAAGCCATTATTAGTCGCGTGTGATGTATATCGTCCAGCAGCAATAGAACAATTAAAACAAATAGGTAAAGAATTAAATATTGAAGTATATAGTGAAGATAATTCTAAAGATCCAGTAGCTATTGCCAAGAATGCAATAGCATATGCAAAAGAAAATAAATTTAATTATGTTTTAATAGATACTGCTGGTCGTTTGCACGTTGATGAAGAACTTATGGAAGAACTTGTTCGTCTTGAAGAGGAAATAAAGCCAGATGAAAATCTTTTAGTAATAGATGCAATGATGGGACAAGATGCTATTAATGTTATTAATGGCTTTAATGATAAACTTCATATTACTGGAGTGATCCTTACTAAGTTAGATGGAGATACTAGAGGTGGAGTAGCACTTTCAGTTAGACATTTAACTAATTTACCTATTAAATTTATTGGCATTAGCGAGAAGATGGATGGCTTAGTCGAGTTTTATCCTGATAGAATGGCAGGGCGTATTCTTGGAATGGGTGATATTCTTAGTATTGTTGAGAAAGTAGAAAGTGAGATTGATGAGGAAGAAGCTAAGAAAACAGCCAAGAAAATGGCGAAAGGAACTTTTGATTTAGAAGATTTTTTAAGTCAGATGAAGCAAATTAAGAAACTAGGTCCTTTAGAAAACATTTTAAAAATGCTTCCTGGAGCAAGTAAAATGGGAATCAATAATGTAAAAATTGATCCAAAGCAAATTGCCCATATTGAAGCTATTGTCCTATCAATGACTCCTTATGAAAGAAAGCACCCAGAAGTTTTAAAAGCATCTAGAAAAGAAAGAATTGCTAAAGGAAGTGGAACTAGTGTAAGTGATGTTAATAAATTATTAAATCAGTTTGAACAAATGAAAAAAATGATGAAAATGATGAGTAATGGTAATTTAAAACTTCCATTTTAATTTGAGTATTTTTAGGGCAAATATATTAGTTATTATTTTTATCCTTTCATATTATAAGGTAGATGGGAGGAAATCATATGAATAATAACTATGCGCAAAGTATTCCATATGGATTAGATAATGATATTGATATAAATATTACTAATACCAATACTAATGCAAATATGAATACTAACTATAATGAAATGGCTCAGTATCCATCAGCAATGCCTATGGGAGGAACACCAATAGTAGAAACTCCACAAGAAAGAGTTATACATCGTAATTTTGTTCATGAAGTACCACACGTTTGCCCTATAAATACAAGAATTGTAAATCATCATATTTATAGACATACTTATCAGCCAAGATATACTTGCTGTGAGCAAAATGTTATGACTAATGAGCAATGTGGATCTTGCTGTCAATTTAGATAATAAAATATTATAAATGAAATAAAATAAAGCCCTTTAAGAGCTTTATTTTTGTAATGCTTTAATAACATCTATATAAAACTTAACTAACTGGATATCAGTGTGATAAATATCTGCTATCTTTTTTAAATCTTTGTTATTTTGTTTATAATCTAGTAAGAACTTATCGATATCGTAAAAAGTGATAAGAGATCTGAAAAGATCTTGATCTTCTTTTCTTTCAAAACTTTGAATACCAATTTCTAGATAATTATTACGAAAGATTGGATCATCTAAATTAGTACTTAAGTTTTTTCTTATTTTATCAGTCATTTTTTTCATTATAATACATTTTTCTTTAATACTATTCATCTTTTCCATTCTCCTAATTCTAATAATATGATATAATAACTATTACAAGTTGTCAAGGAGGATCACAATGAAAATAAAATATAATTTATTACATAAAGATACAAAATCTAATGCAAGATATGGATTATTAGAAACTAATCATGGTACTTATGAAACACCTATGTTTATGCCGGTTGGTACTCAAGCAACAGTAAAAACTTTGTCTCCTTATGAACTAAAAGAGATAAATGCTGCAGTTATTTTGTCTAATACGTATCATCTGTGGTTAAGACCAGGAGAAGATATTGTTGCAAAAGCTGGAGGCCTTCATAAATTTATGAATTATGATGGACCTATTTTAACTGATTCTGGTGGATTTCAAGTATTTTCTTTGGCTAGGCCGAAAGATATTAGTGAAGATGGTGTAAAGTTTAAGAGCCATATTGATGGAAGAAGTTTGTTTTTGACTCCAGAAAAATCTATTATGATTCAAAATAAGCTTGATTCTGATATAGCGATGAGTTTTGATGAGTGTCCTGGTTATCCATCTAATTATGATTATATGAAAAATAGTGTTGAGAGAACTATTAGGTGGGCTAAGCGTGGAAAGGAAGCTCATCAAAATAAAGAGCAGTCTTTATTTGGAATTGTTCAAGGAGGAGAGTATGAAGATCTTCGTAAGTATAGTGCTATTGAGACAGTGAAAATAGGATTTGATGGATATTCTATTGGTGGAACTAGTGTTGGTGAAGATAAAGAAACTATGTATAAGATGATTGATTATGCTATTAGGTATTTGCCACTTGATAAGCCTCGTTATTTGATGGGAGTAGGAGATCCTCTTGATTTATTTGAAGGCGTTTTAAGGGGAGTTGATATGTTTGATTGTGTACTTCCTACAAGGCTTGCTAGACATGCTCATGCTTTTACTTTAGATGGTAAGATTAATCTTAAAAATAGTAAATATAAAGAAGATTTTACTCCTATTGATATAGAGTGTGATTGTGAAGCTTGTCGGCATTATACTAAAGCATATATTAGGCATTTAATAATTGCAGATGAAACTTTTGGAGCAAGATTATTATCTATACATAATTTAAGATTTTTAATTAAAATAATGGAAAATATTCGTCTTCATATTAAAGATGATACTTTCTTAGAATATAAAGATTCTTTTATAGAAAGATATATAACAAAAAAAGATACTACCATCTAATAGTGAAGGTAATATCTTTTCTTAATGTCTTTTTCTTTTTAGATAATTAGATAATTCATCTAATTGATTATCTGGATAGATAAGTTCTTCATTTTTATAAAACATATCATGAATAGATAAAAGATATTTTTGAATACTAAGTGGTAAGTTTAGTGATTTAATGTATGCTCTATAAGAAACAAGATCCAAGTCAATAATATCTTCTCTTAAGAATAAAGAAAGCAGTAAGTAGTTTAACTCAAATACATCACTTTCTTTGGTATATATAGAGTTTTCTTTATAGTATTCAAATGGAGCCTCTTTAATTTTAATAGAGTTATTTCTATATAATAAAAGAGGAATTACTTCAGCAGGGCAATTATTAATAACCATGCTATCAGCATCACAAAAACGAGTATCTTCTTTATTATATAAAATATTATTAAAATTAAAATCAACTATTAATTTATTTTCTTTATGTAAACGCTTTAAATATAAGCATATATCTTTAATTACTTTAATAATAAGAAGATAATCTTCTTTAGGAAGAGATTCTAAGTTTTTACTTGGAGTAAATAAATCCATAGAATATCCCATAAATAAATTATTTTCATCTAAAAGAATTTTATTAGGATAAATAATCCCGTTATCTTTAGGAGCTTCTTCTAGAAGCATTTCTATTTTTCTTTTCTTGTTACTAATATATCCACCTAAATCATCTTCATAATCATGAAATATCTTATATACTTTGTCATTATTTAAATATATTTCACTTTCAATATGTTTAACATCGTCAGCAACCTTTCTTAAAAGATTTAACTTACTAGTAGTTATAATTTCTTTCTTTTCCATAATATCAACCCCTTGGTGGCTTAATATTATAGCGTTCTTCTTTTATTTTGTCAAATTTCTATTAATTCCAATAATAGATCCAAACATACTAACAGGAATTAAAATTAGAAAATATATTATATTTTTTAAATCAGGAAGTACTCCAAATAAAAGAAGATTTAACATAAAGAGAATAAATACTAGAATAAGACTTATCTTAAGGCCTTCTAAGTATCCTTTCTTATTAGATTTTTTTCCTATTATAACTCCTTCAATAAAAGATATTATAATAGGAAAGATAATTCCTAGTATTTTTAAAAGATTATTACTAATAACTCCTAAATAATTTAAAGTAGTAATTAAAAAAATACTTATAAAAAGACTTATTAAACTATAACTAAGTGTTTTTAAATAATTAATAACCATAATATCACCTAATAATATTTATGAATATGTATAAAAAAATATTCTAAGTAGCATAATGATCTTAGGTGATAAAATGGAATTATTAATTGTATCTATAAGAACTATTCTTTTTTATTTTGTTATATTTATTATATATAGAATTATGGGTAAAAGAGAAATAGGCCAGCTTGGGATTATTGATTTGATTGTATCTATTTTAATAGCAGAACTTGCAGTTATTAGTATTGAAGACTATAAAATATCTTTGTGGTATTCTTTAATACCAATTATAACTTTGACTATTCTTCAGTTATCGTTAGCGTTTCTTACTTTAAAAGTTCCTAAGATAAGAGCTTTTTTAGATGGAAATCCTTCAATAATTATAAAGTATGGTAAACTAAATTATAAAGAGATGGTTAAGCAAAAATATAATATTGAAGATTTGCTTGTTCAGATAAGAGAAAAAGGGTATAGGAGTATTGAAGAAATAGAATATGCTATTTTAGAAAATAATGGAACTCTTTCAGTTTTTCCTAAAGATAAAGAAAAGACTCCTTATCCTATTCCTATTATCTTAGATGGTACTATTATTAAAGAAACTTTAAAAGATATAAATAAAAGTGAGAAATGGCTTAATAATTTAATAAGAGAAAAAGGCCTTATATTAGAGAATATCTTTTATGCTTTTTATAAAGATAAAAATTTATTTGTTATTAAAAATAGTGACCTAAAATAAAAAAGCGCACTAAATAGCGCGCATTTTATCCATATTCTTATAAGGATTTTTAGGATCTATATGATCATAAAATAAAATTCCTTGTAAATGATCATATTCATGCTGAAAAGCAATTGCAAGTTCTTCTCTTGCTCTTATTTTTAAAGGATTTCCATTTATATCTTGTCCTGCTATAGTAATTCTTGCGTATCTTGGAACTATGCCTTCTATCTCTCTATTAACGCTAAGACATCCTTCTCCTGTTTCGGCGTAGATTAATTCTTCAGAATTGCTTATAATTTTTGGATTTATTAAGACATAATCTTGAAATACTCCAGGTTCTTCTTCATGACATACAACAAAGAAATTCTTATTTATTCCAACTTGCGGAGCGGCAAGTCCCATACCAGGACGTAAGTTTAACTTTTCTGCAACATCTTCTAACTGACTATTATATAAATAATCAAGCATTTCATCGATCATTTTTATATCATTTTTATCCATTGGAAAAGTTACATCAGTATTTTCTTTTCTTACTTTTGGATCTTTTTCGTCTAATATTTGATTCATCTTAAGCATTTTTCTTCACCGCCTTTTTAGGTATTATAGCACAAAAATAAAAAAAAGGGAAGAAATCCCTTTAAAAAGTGCTTTTAAGCAACAACTCTAGTACCAATAATTATAACTAATAAAATGAATAATACTAGAATAATAGCGGCACCGTATCCGTAACCGTATCCGCCTCCATAGTTTTGAGCAGGGTAGTAGGCTGGTGTTGCGCATCCGCAT
Source organism: uncultured Bacilli bacterium (assembly GCA_934149465.1). Classification (GTDB taxonomy): domain Bacteria; phylum Bacillota_I; class Bacilli_A; order RF39; family UBA660; genus CAKPEZ01. The sequence continues at coordinate 6,235 of CAKPEZ010000001.1, forward strand.
CCACTTTGACCGTAGCCACCACTGTATCCACCGTAGTAATACATACTATATTCCTCCTTTACTAGTATCTAATATAGTATAATCATCTTGCTAAATTTTGACATTATATTTACCTAAATTAAAAAAATATTGCACATTTTAAAAAAAGTGTGATATAATTAAAACAAGTTTTAAATACAAAGAAAAGGACATGATTATATAAACAACTTATTAGAGAGTTAACGTATTGGTGCAAGTTAATTATTTTGTTTGTATATTTACTACCTTGGAGTAGAGATCGAAAGATATTTCCGGATTGTGATGATTCGTTATTTAATTAAGTACTAAGCGGATGGTACCGTGTCTTTTAAGCACTCCCTTTAATAAAAGGAAGTGCTTTTTTTGTATTATAAAGAAGGTGATATTATAGAAATAGATACTCTTGTTAAAGAGGGTTTATCATTAGTAAAAGAAGAAGGATTAACTAAGTATGAAGAGCTTACTTTAGAATCGTTATTAATAACTTATATGATAATGACAAGAAAGCAAGATGATATTATATATTTAAGTAAAAATTTAACTAAAATGATAAGAAGTAATAAAGATGATCTTAGTATTAATATGAATTATCCTAAGTATTTAGATTATATTATAGATTATCTTTATAATAAGAATGAATCTTTAAATATTATAGATAATTACTTAAAAAATGGTTATTTATTTCATACGTTTAATCCTGGATTTACAAGTGATATTATGAATAATGGTTTAAGAAGCGATCTTATAGATCCTAAGATGGACTTAGTAAATAAGATATTTTTAAGTCATGGTAAGAAAGATATTTTTGGTTTATCTAAGACTTCTCTTAATCAAAAGATCTTCTTAGCATCTTCTTTAAAAAGTTCTGCTTATTATGGGATAAACTCTCCATCTTGGTTTAGAACTTTTATTGAAGGGGGATTTTCTAATAGAGGAAAGGTTTCTTTTGATATCAATAATTATTCTAAGGCTTTAGAACTAGTAAATCTTAATATTAAGAAATATAACCTAACTAAAGAAGAAAGTATAGTAGTATTAGATTTCTTTAACTATTATTATAACTTACTAATTACTAAAGAATATCCTAAAATAGCGCTTGTTAAGCGAAATAAAATATCATCTTTTAAAATATTAGAAAGATTACCTAATGAAGATGATAAATCCTATCTAAAAAGATTAATTCACTTTAATACAGAAAATGACTATATAATAAGAGAAAACATTAATAAAGAAGATATTACTATTATTAGTTATATATCTTTAGAAGAAAGAAGGAAAATAAGAATATGATAAATATAAAAGAAGATAATAACTTAAGTAAGTTAAATCATAGCTGTGCTCACTTACTAGCACAAGCTATAAAACATTTATATCCAAATGCTAAATTTTGGGTAGGACCTGTTATAGAAGAAGGATTCTATTATGATATAGATTTAGGAGATATTACTTTAAATGAAGAAGATCTACCTAAAATAGAAAAAGAAATGAAAAAACTATCTAAAGATGGAAAGAAAATAATAAGACATGAAATATCTAAAAAAGAAGCTTTAGATATGTTTAAAGATGATCCTTATAAATTAGATTTAATCTCTAGAATGGATGAAAATGAGCAAACAATAAGTTGCTATAGTCAAGGAGATTTTACTGATCTATGTAGAGGACCTCATGTTGATACAGTAAAAGAACTTAAATATTTTAAGCTTCTTAAAGTATCAGGAGCATATTGGAAGAATGATTCTAAGAATAAAATGCTTCAAAGAATATATGGAGTATGCTTTTATAATGAAGAAGATCTTAATAATTATATGCAAGAATTAGAAGAAAGAAAAGAAAGAGATCATCGTAAGATAGGAAAAGATCTTGGAATATTTATGTTTGCTGATCTAGTAGGAAAGGGACTTCCTATGTGGCTTCCTAATGGATTTATCTTAAGAAAAACACTAGCAGACTATATTACAGATAAAGAGTTAAAATTAGGATATAAACACGTAATGACTCCGTCATTAGGTAATGTTGATTTATATAAAACAAGTGGACACTGGGATCACTATAAAGATGATATGTTTCCAGCAATGGAGCTTGAGAATGAATCGTATGTCTTAAGACCAATGAATTGTCCTCATCATATGATGATCTATAAGAATTTCTTACATTCATATAGGGATCTTCCTCTTAGAATAGCAGAGATTGCTAATGACTTTAGATATGAAGCAAGTGGAGCATGCTGTGGAATAGAAAGAGTAAGATCATTTACTCAAAATGACTCTCATATTTTTTGTACTCCTAATCAAATAGAAAAAGAAGTACAAGGAGTAATTAACTTAATACTAGATGTATATAAAGATTTTGGCTTTAATAATTATGCTTTTAGATTATCATTAAGAGATAAAAATAATACTGAGAAATACTTTGGTAATGATGAATTATGGGAAAAAAGTGAATCTGCTTTAAGAGAAATACTTAAAAAAACAGGCGCTACTTTCTATGAAGCAGAAGGAGAAGCTGCTTTCTATGGACCTAAAATAGACGTTCAAGTAAAAAGTGCAATTGGTCATGATGTAACATTATCTACAGTACAATTAGATTATCAATTACCAGAAAGATTTGAACTAGAATACATAGATGATAATGGTAATAAGCAAAGACCTGTTGTTATTCATAGAGCAATTCTTGGTTCATTAGATAGATTTACAGCATTCTTATTAGAAGAAACTAAAGGAGTTCTTCCTTTATGGTTAGCACCTATTCAAATGAATATAATCCCAGTTAATAATGAATATCACTTAGAATATGCTAAAAAAATATACGATCTTTTAAATAATAAGAACTATCGTGTAGAATTAGATGATCGTAATGAAAAATTATCTTATAAAATGAGAGAAAGCCAAGTAAAAAAGATTCCTCTTACTATAATATTAGGAGATAAAGAAAAAGAAGAAAATCTAATTAGTTATAGAAAACATGGTTTTAAAGATACTACTTCTCTAACTATTGAAGAATTTCTAAATTATATAGATGATCTAAAAGATAATCATAAAATTTAAGAAGTTAGATCTTGATTAACTATCTAAGAAATGCTAAAATTAAATAGAAGATAAAATAAAAAGAAGAGAATAATTTATAATTTAAACTTTTCTTTTTTATTTAGATATTTTATTATTTGGGAAGGAAAGATAAAAAGTGGAAAAAAAGAAAATATACATTATAATAGGTGTACTTACTATAATAGCGCTATCACTTGGTATAGCCTTTGCTTTCTATCAATGGAAAAGCAGTGATAACCCTACAGTTATATTTACTATTAATGGCTTAGATATTGAAGCTACTAATACTGATATAGAAGGTGATACTCTCCCAGTATCAGATAAAGAAAAAGGTATAGTAACAAACTTTATAGTAAGACAAAGAACTACTAATGGAGATGTTCCTATATGTACAGACTTTACTTTAACTTTAACAACTCTTCCAACAGAACTTCAAGAAGAAAGCTTTAAATATAGTATCTATAATGGATCTACTTTAGTAGGAACAGGTAACTTTAAAGACTATAAACAAGGAGATGTTATTACGATTGCTACTGGTCAACCAGTAACAACAGAATCATCTACTTATAAAGTATATGTTTTGATCGATGGTACTATGGATAATCCTCTTACTATGGCTGGTAAAGCTTTCTCTTTTAAACTAGGAGTAACTGCAAGTCAGCAAACAGATGCTTGCGTACCAAGCAAAGTTGTAGATCAAAGTGGAGCATCCGCTCCAGTACTTGCTGATGGAATGATTCCAATTAAATGGAATGGAACTAATTGGGTAAAAGCAGATTCAACAAATTCAAATAATGATTGGTATGATTATGTAAATAAAAAGTGGGCAAATGCTGTTATGGTAAATGCTACTAGTAGAGATAACTATATGAATGCTGATGAAGGAACAACTATAACAGAAGATGATGTTCTAGCATACTATGTTTGGATACCTAGATATAAATATCAATTATTTAATGTTAATTCAGAAGAGATGAATCCTATTTTAATAGATGTTCAGTTTGAAAGTAAAACAACGGCAAAATCAGCAGGATCAAGTAACGGAGAATATCTAACTCATCCAGCCTTTACTTTTGGTACTACTGAATTAGATGGAATCTGGGTAGGCAAGTTTGAAACAAGTGGAACAGCAGATAATCCAACAATAAAAGCTGGATTAGATAGTTTAGTAAATCAAAACGTTTCAACCCAGTTTGCAACATCTCAAAAGTTTACAAGTGGAACTACTTATTTAACAGCAAATGGAGTATCTAAAGTAGATGCCCATATGATGAAAAACACCGAATGGGGAGCGGTTGCTTACCTAAAACAAAGTAAATACGGCTTAGGATTAACAGATATAGCAGTAGGCTCAGGAAAAACAGGAGGCTGTTCTTATAGCCAAGCAGGTACTTCATCATCAATAAAAAATGATCAGATTATAGGTTCTTTTATGATGAGTGGTGCATCGCCATGTGATGTAGGAAATACCTTAACAACAACATCTACAACCGGGAATATTTACGGTGTATATGATATGGCTGGCGTAAAAGCAGAATATGTAATGGGAGTAGTGCAAGATAATACTAATACGAGTGCTCCAATTTCTGGAAATGATACTTCTAGTAATTCCGGATTTACTGGTAAAGTTTATGATGGTGGAAACTATACTTCATATACAGGTACAGCATTTCCTTCTTCTAAGTATTATGACCTATATGCTTTTGGAACAACTTATAATGATTCATCTGCTTATGCAAGAAGAATCTTAGGTGATGCAACTAGTGAAACTAGGGGCTGGTATACTGATCATTTATATTTCGCTTTTGCCGACTACCCTTGGTTCTTACGTGGTGGTATCGCTGACTATGCTTCTGAGGCGGGCGTCTTCTCTGCGGACAGTTACAACGGTTCTGCCAACGGGAACATTTCCTTTCGCTCCGTTCTCGCCCTAGGTGCTTAAAGCACCTCTTGCGCTTTGGACTAGAAGAGCTCGTTCAATTAACTGTGTCTAGCATAAAGAATGTATAGAATATTTACTACTAGACTTAGTAAATTAATTAGATAAAAAATTATCTATGATGACTAAAGATTCATATGGATGATCTAAAAAAGGGAAGTGATTAGAGTTTTTGATGATTACTAGACCTGAATTAGATATTTCTTTATTAAAAGTTTTTGCCATATAAAGGGGAGTTGCAGTATCGTTTTCTCCCCATAATAATAAAGTAGGCGTTTTAATTAGATTTAGATTATTTTTATAGTCTTCGTTTACTACTGTTACTAAAATATCACGCATTATACCTTTAGCGTTGTTATAGTCAGAAGAGCCTATTTCTTTTTGAAGAGAACTTATTAATAAAGAAGCTTTTTCTTTAGAATATAGTTTTAAAATCACTTTTTTCAAAAATTTATAACGATATAAGTTAAATTTTTGGATAAGTGATTTTTTAGGTTTTATACCTGCTGAATCTATTAAGATTATCTTATTAGGATGATAGTCTAACTTAGATACTAGATCTACTATTACTTTTCCTCCAAAAGAATGTCCAACTAAAGTAGGGGATTTAATCTTTAATACTTTGATAAATTCTAAGATGATAGTACTATAATCTTCAGTATTAAAGATAGTTCTTGGTATTTCGCTTTGACCAAATCCCGGTAAGTCAATAGAATAAACTGTATAATTAGATTTTAAGTTATCAGTAAGATATTTAAAACAATTTAGATCTTGGCCCCAGCCATGAATAAAGATAACGTTTTTGCCTTGTCCTTCTTTTTGATAATGGATTTTATATCCTAATAAATCAATGAACATTTATATCACCAATAAAGAATATGCTAAAAAGATGTAAATAATGTTTGACAAAGTGAATATTTTAAGATAGAATTATATATGTATTAGGACTTGGAGCAGTACTCAAGAGGCCGAAGAGGCGCCCCTGCTAAGGGTGTAGGCTGGGAAACTGGCGCGAGAGTTCAAATCTCTCCTGCTCCGCCACTAAGAAAATTAACCATCTATTAAAAAATAGATGGTTTTTTGTTAATGCAAAAATTGTTATAAAATGTAGAAAGTTTGCATTTTGTTGCAAATTTTCTAAGAAAGTGGTATAATGCTTATTGGGTGATAATAGATGATAGAAAGAGTAGAATATTTAGAAAAACTAAAAAAATGGAAAGATAAAGATGTTATAAAAGTAATTACTGGAATAAGAAGAAGCGGAAAATCAACATTGTTTGAATTATATATTGATTACTTGAAAAATGAGGGAATAAAAGATGATCATATAATATCAATAAATCTTGAATCTCCAGATTTTGAGTTTAACAATTATAAAGAATTATATGATTATATTAACAAAAAAATAGTAGATAAAGATAATTATTATATCTTTTTAGACGAAGTTCAAAATGTAGAATCTTTTCAAAAAGCAGTTGATGGATTATATATAAAGAAAAATACTGATGTGTATATAACTGGTTCTAATGCTTATCTTTTATCTGGAGAGCTTGCTACTTTGCTATCAGGAAGATATATTGAAATAAAAATGTTACCACTTTCTTTTAAAGAATATAGTGATTATCTTAAAGAAGAGGCATCTGAAAAATTATATTTAAGATATATTAATAATAGTTCTTTTCCATATGCTTTAAAATTAGATAGTGAAAGCGAGATAGATGATTATATAGAAGGAATATATAATACTATTTTGGTAAAAGACATAGTAGCAAGAAAGAAAATTGCAGATGCAGGAATGCTTAAGAGTATAACAGAATTCTTATTTTCTAGTATTGGATCAACTATGTCAGTAAAGAAAATTGCAGATACCTTAAATTCTAAAGGCAGAAAAATATCAGTTCATACAGTTGAAAATTATCTTGATTATTTAATAGAAAGTTATATCTTTAATAAAACTTCAAGATATGATATAAAAGGAAAACAATATCTAGAAACTGGAGAGAAATATTATGCAACAGATGTTACTATGAGATATGTTTTATTAGGAAGAAAGAACTTAGATGCAGGTCATATTCTTGAAAATATAGTTTATTTAGAACTTATAAGAAGAGGATATAAAGTATATATAGGAAAAATAGGCGATAATGAGATAGACTTTGTTTGTGAGAATAAAGAGGGTAGAGAATATTATCAAGTAGCGTACACTGTAAGAGAAAAAACAACATTAGAAAGAGAATTAATTCCTCTAAAGAAGATAAACGATCATTATCCTAAGTATATATTAACTATGGATATAGATCCTATAACAGATTATGAAGGAATAAAAAAAATAAATGTTTTAGATTGGCTATTAAGAAAATAGCATTTCTATCTAAAAATATTATGATATAATGAATTATGGATGTGATAATATGATTAAACCAAGACCTTTTGTAAAATGGGCAGGTGGAAAAAGACAAATAATTAATGAATTAAAGAAATATGTTCCTGATAGTTATAATACATATTATGAGCCTTTTGTTGGTGGAGGAGCACTTCTTTTTGAGCTTATGCCTAAAAATGCTGTTATTAATGATCAAAATGAAGAACTTATGAATGTTTATAATGTTCTTTGTAATGATGAAAAATATACGAAGATGTGCCGTTTATTAAATAGTTATGAAAAAAATAATAATGAAGAATTTTATTATGAAATAAGAAATAAAGATCGTCATAAGAAGAATATGAGTAAGATGAGTGATTATACTAAGGCAGCAAGAACTATTTATTTAAATAAAGCTTGTTTTAATGGATTATACCGAGTTAATAAGAATAATGAATTTAATGTTCCTTATAATAAAAAGGGAAAGATTAATACTTATGATGGAGAAAATTTATTAACAGTAAATATGTATCTTACTATGAATAATGTTAAGATTTTATGTACTGATTTTGAAGAAGCTTTAAAAGATGTTAAAGAGAAAGACTTTATATATTTAGACCCTCCTTATGATATGATAAATCATTCTTTTACTACTTATACTAAAGATGGATTTGATCGTAAAGATCAGATAAGACTTAGCGAGATATTTAAGCATCTTGATAAAAAGGGAGCATACGTAATGCTTTCTAATCATGATACTCCTTTTATTAGGGAAACTTATAAAGATTATTATATTCATAAGATAGAAGCTAAACGTAATATTAATTCTAACGGTGCTAAAAGAGGAACTGTTACAGAAGTAATTATTACTAATTATTAGGAGAAGTTATGGAGAAGTTATTACTTGTTGAAGATGATGATACTATTAGAAGTAGTCTTAAGTTTTTCTTAGAAGATGAAGGATTTTCTTTAACACCAGTATCTTCGTGTAAAGAAGCACTAGAAAAGATAGATAATTCTTTTGATTTAGCACTTCTTGATATTAATTTACCTGATGGAAATGGATTTGACTTATTAAAAGATATTAAAAGTAAAGTAGATATTCCTATTATCTTTCTTACTGCAAGTGATATTGAAGTATCTATAGTAAGAGGACTTGATATGGGAGCAGATGATTATATTACTAAACCTTTTAAAGCAAGAGAATTAGTATCTAGAATTAAAATGGTTCTAAGAAGAGTAGGAAAAAATAATAGCCCTTTTTTAGTAATTAAAAATATTAAGATAGATCTTTTTAAAAATAGAGTATTAAAAGATGATAAAGAAATATTTTTATCTCCTTTAGAATACAAAATTTTAGTAATACTTATGTCTAATCCTAATCAAGTATTTACAAGAGAACAAATACTTACTGATATTTGGGATGTTAATGAAGATTATGTAAACGATAATACTTTGACGGTATATATAAAAAGAATTAGAGAAAAGCTTGATGATCAAGAAGGAGACTTTATTACTACTGTAAGAAAAGTGGGGTATATGATTAAATCATGATTAAGAATAAATCTACGAAGAAAATATTGTTTTTAATAACTGTTTTATTTCTTTTTAATTTAGTTATGTTTCTTTCTTATAATTATTCTTTAGAAAGAAAATATCAAAAAGAAGTATCTAAGAGTAATAATTATTTAGTTAGCAAGATAATAGAAGAATATCCTGATTTAAAAGATGATTTACTTACTATCTTATTAGAAGATAATCCTGATTATCAAGACTCACCTAATTATGATATGGATTTATCTAAATATAAAAAAGAAAATATATCTTCTTTAATTAAAAGTAATTACTTTATTATAATAAGTATTTCTTTAAATTTTCTTTTTATTTTAATAATTCTTATTTTAAACGCAAGATCAAGAAAAAAGAAAATAGAAAAGTTAGATAAGTATTTATATGAAGTTATAAATGGGAATTATACTCTTGATATTAAAGATTACGAAGAAGATGATCTTAGCTCTTTAAAAGATGATATTTATAAAGTAAGCGTTAAATTAAGAGAAGCAAATGAACTTGTTTTAAAAGATAAGAAAGAAATGGAAGCATTTCTTTATAATATATCTCATCAATTAAAGACTCCCTTAACTAGTATGAATATTATTAATGAAATTTTACTTAATGATAAAATAGATGATATAAAAAGAAGAGAATTACTAAAGAAAAATGAACATGAACTTAAGAAGATAGAATGGCTTATAACTTCTTTATTAAAATTATCTAGATTAGATAGTGGTACTATTACTTTAAGAAAAGAGAAAATAACTTTAAAAGAAGTTATAAATAAAGTATTAGAAGAAACTTCTTTATTAATAGATGCTAAAGAAATAGAAGTAATTATAACTAACTGTGATAATTTAGAGATAATTGGAGACTTTGAATGGACTGTGGAAGCTATTTTGAATATTATTAAGAATGCCATTGAACATACATTAGAAAAAGGAAAGATTTGGATAGAAGGATCTTCTAATCCAATATATAATCAAATTTCTATTAAAGATAATGGAAGTGGGATTGCTAAAGAAGATTTACCTAATATTTTTAAAAGATTTTATAAAGGGAAAAATCAAAAACCTGATAGCATTGGAATAGGCCTTAATATGAGTAAGACTATTATAGAAAGAGAATCTGGTGACATTAGTGTTACTTCTTCTGATAATGGAACTACCTTTAATATTAAGTTTTATAAAGTGACTGTTTTGTAATTAAAATAGTCACTTTTTTGTAATATATTAATTATATAATTATTTATGAAAGGAACGATGTAAAAAATATGGAAATATTAAAAGTAGATAATTTAACTAAGGTATATGGAAAAGATAGCAATACCGTAGTTGCTTTAAATAATATTAATTTTAAAGTAGAAAAGGGAGAATTTGTTGCTATAGTAGGAGCATCTGGCTCTGGTAAGTCAACTCTTCTTCATATATTAGGAGGAGTAGATAGACCAACAAGTGGGAAAGTTTATGTAGAAGGAGAAGATGTATATAATTTAAATGAAACTAATTTAGCAATCTTTAGAAGAAGACAAGTAGGACTTATTTATCAGTTTTATAATTTAATACCAATATTAAATATTACTGAGAATATGACTCTTCCTATTTTGCTTGATGGTAAAAAAGTAGATGAAGATTATTTAAATGAACTTCTTGATATATTAGATCTTAAAAATAGAGTTAATCATTTACCTAATGAGTTATCTGGAGGACAACAACAAAGAGTATCAATAGGAAGAGCACTTATGAATCATCCTTCAATCTTATTAGCAGATGAGCCAACTGGAAATCTAGATTCTAAGTCTAGTAAAGAGATAATAGAATTACTTAAATTATCTAATAAGAAGTATCATCAAACTATTATTATGATAACTCATGATCAATCTTTAGCGTTAAATGCTGATCGAATTATTACTTTAAAAGATGGAAAGATCATTAAAGATGAGAAGGTAGGATAATAATGAATATATTAAATTATTTAACTATTAAACATTTAAAGCTTAATAAAAGAAGAACAATAGTAACTATTATTGGAATTCTTCTTTCTACTGCTCTTATGGTTGGAATAGGACTTATTTGTTCTTCAGTAAGAGAATATAGTATAGATGAAACTAAAGAAAAGTATGGAGATTATCATGCTTTGATAAAGAATGTTGATACTAGTAAAATATCTATTTTAAATAATTCTTCTAATATTAAGAAGATTAATTATGAAACTTTAATAGGTTATAGTGCTTATAAAGAATCTAATAATACTTATAAGCCTTATTATAAAGTAAAAGCAGTTAATAAAGAATTATTTAATGAGTTAAAACTTACTTCAGGAAGATATCCTTCTAAAGAAGATGAAATAGTAATATCTAAGCATATCTTTAATTATAGTGATATTAATTATAAAGTAGGAGATATTATTACTTTAGATATAGGAAATCGTTATTATAACGATCTTCCTCTTAATGATAGTGAATATCAAGAAGGAGAATATCTAAAAGATTTAAAGAGTTATACTTATAAAATAGTAGGAATAATAGAAAGACCTAATTATACGTATGAAGATTATAGTGATCCTGGTTTTAGCGTTTATACTTTAATTAATAATATAAATAATTATTCTAAAGTAAATACATACATCAGCCTAAAAAATATTGATAATATTTATGAATATTCTAAATTATTATATGATTCTCTTGGTAAGAGTGAGAAGCAATCTGATTTAAGTTATAATATAGTTCTTCTATCATTATATGGACATAGTATATATAATAACGTAAATAGATTTATTGCTTCATTTATGATTATATTCTTAGGAATCTTATCAGTTGCCTGTTTTATAGTTATCTATAATTCATTTGCAATCTCTGTAATAGAAAGAAAAAAACAATTTGGATTATTTTCTAGTATAGGCGCTACTAAAAAACAAATAATAAGAACAATTCTTTTTGAAGCTTTAATAGTAGGAAGTATTGGAATTATTCTTGGCTTAATAAGTGCATACCTTGGAATAGGAACAGTAATAGTTATATTAAATAAATTACTTGATAATGTATTAACTTTTCCTTTTAAATTAGTAACATATCCATTATTTATAATAATCCCAATAATATTTATGATCTTAGTAATATTATTATCTGCTTTTTTACCAGCATATAAAGCATCTAAAATATCTCCAATTAATGCGATTAGACAAAATGATGATATTAAGATTAATAAAAGAAAAATTAAAACTCCTAAATTTATTAGTAAAATATTTGGTATTGAAGGAGATATTGCTTTAAAGAATATGAAGAGAAATAAGAAGAAATATCGTATTACTGTTATTAGCTTATTTGTAAGTATTGTAACATTTATAGCGTTTTCTACTTATTTAGAAGTAGGAAAGAAGTCTGCTTCTTTATATATGGGAAATGTTAATTATGATATAGTAGCATCTTTTAACACTAATAATATAGATGAAGGATTAATAGATAGATTAATTAAAGATCCTAATACTAAATCTTATTTAATTGCTAATCTTGTTAGATTATACGTTGTAACAAACGAAAATAACTATAATAAACAGTATTATATATTATCTGGTTTAGAGCATTCCTTAACTGATAGCATTTCTTTGGTAGTATTAGATGATACTTCATATCAAGAATATAAAAATAAATTATCTCTAAAAGAAGATAAACCTATTATTATAAATTATATTACTTATACAGATTATAGTAATAATCAAAGAAAAACAGAGAAGTTAGAAATCTTTAATACCAAGAATTTAACTTTAAACTTCTGTAATTTAGAATCTCTAAGAACTTTCTATGATGATGGATCTTATGAAGAGAGTACTCCTACTAAAGAATATCTTTTTAATAATTGTAATTATTCTCTAAGTAATTTCTATTTTACAAATAAAGCTCCTCTTGGACTTGAAGATGGAGGCTATATAATTATTAATAATAAATTAAAAGATGAGCTATTAAAATATAGTAAAGCAGGAAGTAATTCAAATGATTATTATTCTCTTTCTACTAACGTATATATAAAAGCATCTAAATATGATTCTCTAGATAAAATAGGAAAAGAAATAAATGCTCATAGTGCTACGCAATCTTACTATAATATAGCAAGTGATATGCAAACAGAAAAGAATATCTTACTAGCAATATCTATCTTATTATATGGATTTATTACCTTAGTAACATTAATTGGCGTAACAAGTGTATTTAATACTATTAGTACAAGTATTATGCTAAGAAAAAAAGAATTTAGCGTCTTAAGAAGTATTGGACTTACTCCAAGAGGATTTAACAAGATAATCTTCCTAGAAAGCTTATTATTTAGTTTAAAAGCTTTAATATTTGGTATTCCAACCGGATTAATACTATCAATAATAATCTCTAATAATATGAATATGCTAGTAGATAATAGCTATATTTTCCCATTAAAAGCAATAATTATCTCTATTATAGGCTCTCTAATAATTACTCTAATTACAATGTTTTATACATCAAATAAAATAAAAAAAGAAAATATCTTAGATTCTATAAGAGAAGAAAATATTTAAAAAAGCGTTACTTTAAACGCTTTTTTTGTTATAATTAACTAAAGGACGTGATAAAATGAAATTCTATAAGAAAATAGTTGGAGATAGAATCTACTTATCTCCTAAAAGTATAGATATAGACGCTATTGATATTTATACTAAATGGATGAATGACTTTGAAATAACTGACTATATAGGAAGAAGCGCTCAAATACAGACTTTCTTAAACGAAAAAGAATATTTAGAAAACTCTGCTAAAGATACTAAAGATAAACATTTTGATATAGTTTTACTTGATAATGACCATCTAATAGGAAGCGTATCTCTTATTAAAATAGATTATCTAAATAGAAATGCAACTCTTGGAATATTTATAGGGGACTTTGAATACAGAAATAACGGTTATGGAAGAGAAGCTATTAAATTAATCTTAGAATATGCTTTTAAATATCTTAATCTTCATAGCGTTAATCTAACTTTATTATCTATAAATGAAAGAGCTCATAAGTGCTACTTAAAATGTGGATTTAAAGATACTGGATATGATAGAGAAGCTATGTTCTTAAATGGAAAATATTATGATGTATTAAGAATGGATATTCTAGAAAATGAATTTAAAGAAGACGTTATTAGAAACAAAAATATAAAATAATAGAAGTATTGACTTACTACTTAGCATTTTATATAATATAACTAAAGAAGATGATAAAATGAATAAAAAAGGATTTACTTTAATTGAATTACTTGCAGTCTTAGTTGTAGTTGGCTTAGTAACTGCTCTTACTATTCCATCAGTAGTAAAACTAATTGATGGAAGCAAACAAAGAGAATACGAGATTCTTCAAGATAACGTTTTAGAAGCTGCTAAAACATATACATTAGAGTATAGTGATAAAATCTCTTGGACTAATAACGGTGATGTATCTAATTCTAATGTTGGAGCTTTAGAATTAGCTAAAACAGGAATCTTAAAAACAGAAGATGGGAAAGTAATAAACCCAGTTAATAACCAAGATATCACTTCTTGCTTAAGCGTTGATCTAACTAAAAATAATACTACTAAAAAAATAAGCTATGTCTTAAAAAATACTTGTGAATCATAAAATTAACTGTTAACAAAAAATAGTTGACAGTTAACTTTTTTTATGATATTCTTTTATTAAGTTAAAAAAAGGAAGGAGATATACTTATGGCAGTTAAAATTAGATTAAAAAGAATGGGCGCTAAAAAAAGTCCATTTTACCGTATTGTAGTTGCTGATTCAAGAAGTCCACGTGATGGAAGATTTATCGAACTTTTAGGAACTTATAATCCTTTAAAAGAAAGTCCAGAAATCAAAATAGATGAAGAAAAAACTATTAATTGGTTAAATAACGGAGCAATTCCTACTGATACTGTAAAAAATATTCTAAGCAAGAATGGAATCATGACTAAGTTTCATGAATCTAAGAAGAATAAATAATGGATCTAGTATTACTTACAGAAACAATCATTAAAAAGATTGTTAAAAATACGGATGCAGTATCTGTTAAAGAGTTTGAATCAGATGAAGAAAATACCGTTTTAATAGAAGCTATGGTTGATAATGAAGATATGGGAAGACTAATTGGTAAAGATGGCAAAGTAATAAATGCGATTAGAACCATTGTCCAAGCTAGTGCTTATATAAACGGAAATAAAAAAGTAAAACTTAATATTGATTCATTTTAAGAAGTTATAAATTAGCTTCTTTTTTTTAAAAGAATATCTCATAAAAAGAAAAAAATCCCTCGAACAAGTATAGAGTTAAAAGAATCTATTTAAAAATGTTAAAATAAAAACTATTAAAGAAATAGCATTTCACTTTTATAAAATAAGAAATTAAGTTTATAAATAGATGGTTGTTGAATTGGCATTAAGGAAGGAGAAAAAAGTCCAAATTTGACATGAAATAAACTTTTGATGAAATAATTTGTGTAGGAGGAAGTATGAAAAAAGGAAAAAATAATAGTATTCCATTAGGAACAATTGATTACTATGGTAAAGAAGCTATATTAAGAAAATATATTTTATCAAATATTGAAAGAATATATATGAAGTATGGATTTGAACCATTATATACTCCCATAATAGAAAATGAGGATGTATTTAAAGGCCATCATGGCGAAGGCGAAAAATTGTTATTTAAACTTCAAGATAAGACTGAAGAAAAATATGTATTAAAATACGACTCAACAGTTCCATTAGCAAGAGTTGTTAGTATGTATGATGACATTAAACTTCCGTATAAGAGATTTCAATTACAACAGTCATACAGAGACGATGAAATTGACAAGGGACATTATAGAGAATTTATCCAATGCGATGGCGATATAGTAGGAGCATTTTCAGTACTAAATGATGCTGAGATAATTATGATAGCAAGTGATGTTTTACAAACAATTGGCTTTAAGGATTATACAATAAGGTTGAATCATCGAAAATTTATTCAGGCTATTGCTAAAAAGGCAAATATGTCATCAAAGGAAAAAATTTTGGAAATTCAAAGAGCTATTGATTATGCAGATAAAGTATTAAAAAGTGGAATTACTGGAATAAAAAAAGATTTGAAAAAAAGGAATATAAACGAAAAAGTAATTGAAATAATTATCGATTTAGTTAATATATCAGAATCTTCAAATGGTATAGAAGAATCGTTAGAAAATATAGATAAGTATTTTTTTAATAATATTTATGCTCGTGAAGGAATAGACGATATGAAAAAAATAATTTCTATGTTACCTAAAAATGTAAAATCGCATTGCAAGTTAGATTTTACACTAGCGAGAGGTGCTGATTATTATACTGGATTTATTATTGAAGCTGTAATAAATAATATTAAATTAGGCGCTGTATTAGGTGGTGGAAGATATGATAATTTAGTTTCAGCTTTTTCAAATAAGCAAATTCCAGCAGTGGGAATGGCTTTTGGAATGGAACGATTAATAGTAGCATTGAAGGAATTAAAATTAGATAAGAACATTCCTTATGATGAAAAAATAGCTTTATATACAACTGAAGAAAATAGTTTATTAGCATTTAATATTACTAAAAATTTAAGAAAAAAATATAATGTAACTGTTTTAACATCCAAAGATATTCCTTCATATAAAGCTATAAATTATTGTAAAGATATGATGATTTCGTATTTTTGCTCATTAAAAGTAGATGGTGATATATCTATCAAAAAAATAAATAATTCTACTAAAATTAAAGAGCTTTATTTACAAAAAGACATAGAAAAAATAAAAAATGAATTACAAATAAAAAATAATACTAAAACACTAGTATAAATATTAGAGAAATGCTAACAGATACGCAATTAGTAGGTGATGGAGGAAAAATGAACAAAGTAGAACCAAAAACATTGTCAGGATTTATGGAATTAATGCCACAAGAGCAAATAATGTTTGATAAAATAAAAAATACTATTGAAGAAATATATTCAAAATATGGCTTTTATAATTTAGATACCCCAATTATAGAATCATCTGAAGTATTACTTGCTAAAGCAGGTGGAGAAACAGAAAAACAAATATATAGATTTACTAAAGGAGATAATGATCTTTCTCTGCGTTTTGATCTTACAGTTCCTTTAGCAAAATACGTTGCTAAAAGATATAACGATTTGATATTTCCATTTAAAAGATATCAAATTGGTAAAGTATATAGAGGGGAAAGACCTCAAAAAGGAAGATTTAGAGAATTTTACCAATGTGATATAGATGTTATTGGAAATGAATCTTTATCCCTATTATATGATGCTGAAATACCAAGTATTATATACGATATATTCAAAAAGCTTGATTTTGGTGATTTTGTTATAAGAATAAATAACCGCAAAATATTGTCTGGCTTTTTTACAGAATTAGGCTTAAATAATAAAATAACAGAAATCTTAAGAATAGTAGATAAACTTGAAAAAATAGGAGTTTCTAATATTAAAGAAGAATTAAAAGAAGAAGAAATTTCTACAGAAAATATTGACAAAATAATAAACTTTATAACTATAGATGGATCTTCTAAAGAAAAAATAGCTAAATTAAAAGAACTAGATTTAGAAAATAATGAATTATTAGAGGGAATAAAAGAACTAGAATTTGTTATAGAAAAATTAGATGAAATGAATTTAGATAAGAAGTGCTACGAGGTTGATCTAACAATAGCACGTGGTTTAGATTATTATACTGGAACTGTCTATGAAACAAAATTAAAAGAATATCCTAATATTGGTAGCGTATGTTCTGGAGGAAGATATGATGATTTAGCGTCCTATTATACCGATAAAAAATTACCAGGCGTTGGAATATCAATAGGACTAACTAGATTATTTTATCAGCTTCAAGAAG
Source organism: uncultured Bacilli bacterium (assembly GCA_934149465.1). GTDB lineage: Bacteria > Bacillota_I > Bacilli_A > RF39 > UBA660 > CAKPEZ01. The sequence goes on from CAKPEZ010000001.1 coordinate 24,043, forward strand.
CTAATCTTTTAAAAGAGGATAATACTTCAGTATCTCAAATTACCATTTTACCTATGACTGATAATTATGAATATGTTTATAAAGTTAGTAATACTTTTAGAAATAGCGGCTTTAAAGTAGATACTTGTTATTTAGAAAATAGCAACTTTAAAAAGAAAATGCGCTATGTTGATAAACATAATTCTCCTTATGTAGTAATAATAGGGGATAATGAAATAGAAAAGAACGTAGTTACTATCAAAAATATGAAAACAGGAAATCAAAAAGAAATTTTAATATCTTTAGCAGTTGATGAAATAAATAAAATATAAAATAACAAAAATTATAGGAAAATATATAACTTGCATAATAGAAAAAATGCAAGTTTTTTTCTTGACATTTTAATAAAGAATCTTTATACTTAATATGCAAATAGTTTCCAAAGAAACTAATGTGAGGTATATATGAGTGATACAGAGATATTAGAATTAATAATTCTTTCTAAAAAAGTTCATAATAGTTTTGAAGAAAAGGTTAGTACTTGGGCTAAAGAATATTCACTATCTAAAATAGAAGCAGAAACTTTAGTTTTTCTTTATTACTTTCCAGAAAAGAATAGAGCGTGTGATATTACTTTTCAAAGAGGATTTTCTAAAGGACATATCTCTAAAGCAATAAATAGTCTCTTAGAAAAGAAACTAATTACTATTTCCTTAGATGGCACAGATCGAAGATACCAACATATTATTATAAAAGATAATGCGAAATCTTTTATTGAAGGAATTAACGCTTTAAGAAAAGACTATTTTTTATCATTAAAAGAAGGATTAACTGATGAAGAAATAGAAACATTACTAAAAATAATTCGTAAAATTACTCAGAATATGCAAAAGAAAGAAGGGAAATAATGTTAAAAGTATTAAAAAATCTTGATAAAAAAGATTATTTGATGTTTGCACTTAGTGTAATCCTAATAATTATTCAAGTATGGCTTGATTTAAAATTACCTGATTATATGTCAAAAATTACTATTTTAATTCAAACTGAAGGAAGTACATTAGGAGAAATTTTAAAAGAGGGAGCATACATGCTATCTTGTGCCTTAGGAAGCTTATTATCTTCTATGTTAGTTGGATATTTAGCATCTAAGGTAGCAGCAAGCTTCTCATACAATACTAGAGCTAAAATATTTAATAAAACTTTAGCGTTTAGTACTGAAGAGATGAAGAAATTCTCAACTAGTAGCCTTATTACTAGAACTACTAATGATGTAACTCAAATAGAGATGTTTGTCTCAATGGGACTTCAAATGATGGTAAAATCTCCAATTATGGCTGTTTGGGCAATTACTAAGATCTTAGGAAAAAGCTTAGAACTTAGTGCTTTAACAGGAGCATGCGTAGTAATATTACTTGCAACTGTAATAACTCTTATGGTTATCGTTTTACCAAGATTTGAAAAAGTTCAAAAATTAATAGATCGAATTAATAGCGTTATGCGTGAACACTTAACTGGAATTAGAGTAATAAGAGCATTTAATGCAGAAAAATATCAAGAAAATCGTTTTGATAAAGCTAATGATGATTTAACTAATATGCAAATGTTTAATCAAAGAGCATTTTCTATAATGGGACCTATGATGAATCTTGTTATGCATAGCTTAACTCTTGGTATATACTTTATTGGTTCATTCATTATTGAAAGATCTCTTATGTATGATAAATTAACTTTCTTTAGTAATATGGTAGTATTTTCTAGCTACGGAATGCAAGTTATTATGTCTTTCTTAATGCTTGCAATGATCTTTATGATGTGGCCAAGAGCAAAAGTATCAGCAGTTAGAATAAATGAAGTATTAGATGCATCTCTTAGCATTAAAGATGGATCTTATAATATAGATAAATCAAACGAAAAAGGTACTGTCGAATTTAAAAATGTAAGTTTTAAATATCCTGATGCTGATGAATATCTACTTGAAAATATTTCCTTTAGGATAAAACAAGGAGAAACAGCAGCCTTTATAGGATCAACAGGAAGCGGAAAATCAACTCTTATTAACTTAGTTCCAAGATTTTATGATGTAACTTGCGGAGAAGTTCTTATTGATGGAGTTAATGTTAAAGATTATAAGCTATCTCTTCTTCATAATAAGATTGGATATGTTCCTCAAAAAGCAGTAATGTTTACAGGAACAGTAAGCTCAAATGTAGCATACGGAGATAATGGTAGGAATATCACTGAAGACAAAATAAAAGAAGCAATTAAAATTGCTCAAGGAGAAGACTTTGTCTTAAAGATGTCTAATACTTATAATGCTCATATTGCAAGAGGAGGAACTAATATATCAGGAGGACAAAAACAAAGGCTTGCAATCGCAAGAGCAATCGCAAGAAATCCTGAAATTTATATATTTGATGATAGTTTTTCTGCTCTTGATTATAAAACTGATAAAATTTTAAGAGAAGAATTAAAAAAATATACTAAGAATGCGACTAGTTTGATTGTTGCACAAAGAATTGGAACAATTATGAATGCAGATAAAATAATAGTACTAGATAAAGGAAAATGCGTTGGAATAGGAACTCATAAAGAACTATTAAAAACGTGTGAAGTATATAAAGAAATAGCTTTATCTCAGTTAACAAAGGAGGAGTTAGAAAATGCCTAGACCAAATAGAGTTAATGAAAAATCTAAAGACTTTATGGGCTCAATGAAAAGACTATTAAAAGAATTAAAAAAATGGCATTTTCTAATGAGCTTATCTCTTATACTCGCGCTTATTTCTGCTATAATTGCTCTTATTACTCCAGATAGATTATCTGATTTAACTAATGTTATTACTGATGGAATAAAGCCTAATACTATTGTTTTACAAACTCTTTCAAAAGATATTCAAGATAGCCTATCTGAAGAGAAAATAAAAGAAAAACTTACTAATATATTAACAGATGAATCTATATCAAGTGAAGATAAAATAAAATTAACTAATGCTTTATCTTCTATGAGTAATCCTGATAATAAGAATATTCAAAACTTGCTTTCTTTAGATGAAAATCTAGTTACTAGATTATTTGATGATATCACTATTGAAAGTACTACTATTACTAAAGAAGATCAATATCAGTTTATGAAGATAATGTCTTTAGAAAGTAATTCTAATGAAGAAGATTTACTTAAGAAGTTTGATACTTTACCTAAGAATATTTATAATTTAGTAAGTCCTTCTATTAATATGGATAAAGTAAAGAAAATATCTTTATTACTTGGAATATTATACTTAATAAGTTCAATCTTTAACTATATAGAATCTTATACTATGACTACTATTTCTAATAACTTTGCAAAGAATTTAAGAAATAGAATTAGTAATAAGATTAATAAATTACCATTAAGATACTTTGATTCTCATGAAACTGGAGATATTTTATCAAGAGTAACTAATGATGTAGATACCGTATCTCAAAATATGAATAATAGCTTAGCAACCTTAGTAAGTTCAATAACTTTATTCTTAGGATCTATTATAATGATGTTTGTAACAAACTGGATTATGGCTGTTACAGCAATATTATCAAGTTTAATAGGATTTATCTTTATGGGCTTATTACTAGGAAAATCTCAAAAATACTTTACTAAAAGACAAGAAGAACTTGGTAATATGAATGGTTATATTGAAGAAATATACTCAGGTCATAATGTAGTAAAAGCTTATAATGGTGATAAACTATCAAGAAATGAATTTAATAAACTAAATACCAATCTTTATACTTACAATCAAAAAAGTGCTTTCTTATCAGGACTTATGCCTCCTATAATGGGATTTGTTGGTAATTTAGGATATGTTGCTGTCTGCGTAGCAGGAGCATTACTTGCAATGAATAACGTAATTTCTTTTGGAGTAATTATTGCATTTATGATTTACGTAAGATTATTTACTAATCCATTATCTCAAATAGCACAAGCTATGACTAATCTTCAATCAACAGCAGCTTCTGCTGAAAGAGTATTTGAATTCTTTGATGAAAAAGAAATGCCAAACGAAAAAGATTGTACTAAATATTTAGATAAATCTAAAGTAAAAGGATATATCGAATTTGAAAATGTTAAATTTGGCTATGATGATTCTAGAATAATAATTAATGACTTTAGTGCGAAAGCTAAACCAGGCGAAAAAATAGCAATAGTAGGACCTACTGGAGCAGGAAAAACTACTATGGTAAACTTACTTATGAAGTTTTATAATATCAATTCTGGTGATATAAAAATAGATGGTGTTTCAATAAAAGATTTAACTAGAGAAAATATTCATGATTTATTTGTAATGGTTCTTCAAGATACATGGTTATTTGAAGGAAGTGTTCGTGATAATATTAAATATAACAAAGATGATGTTACTGATGAAGAAATATGGAAAGCGCTAGAAGTAGTAGGTGCTAATCATTTTGTTAAGACTTTACCTAATGGACTTGATGCTACATTAAATGATAGTGATTCTATTTCTCAAGGACAAAAACAACTTCTAACTATCGCTCGTGGAATGATTAAGAATTCTCCATTTCTTATCTTAGATGAAGCTACTAGTAACGTTGATACTAGAACTGAAGAACTAGTCCAAAAAGCAATGGATAAACTTACTGAAGGAAGAACATCTTTCATTATCGCACATAGATTATCAACTATTAAAAACGCGGATCTAATCTTAGTAATGAAAGATGGAAATATTATTGAACAAGGAAATCATAATGAATTAATGAAGAAAAATGGTTTCTATGCTGATTTATATAATTCACAGTTTAGTAATAATGATTAAAGATCTAATTAATTAGGTCTTTTTTTATTAAATAAATGAATATTATGATATAATTTTATTTAAAGAAAATAGGTGATATCATGAATTATGTTTTTCATGGAAGTTCTATACCAAATTTAAAGATTATAATTCCTAAAGAAAGTACCCATCTAAAAAAATGGGTTTATGCTTCTTTGTCTAAGGAAATTGCTACAATATTTTTATCGAAATTAGGAAACGATCTATATTACTCATTATCTGGTAATGGGGTAAATAGTGAAATAGAACTAGTTGAAAGAAAGCCTTTAATGTTTAAGAAGATATTTGATTGTGATGGATACATTTATAAGCTTAATGCTTCTAACTTTAAATCTGGATTAACTTCCTGGTCTGCTGAGGTAGTAAGTGATAAAGAGGAAACTGTAATAGAAAGTGAATATATTAAATGTGTCTATGATGAATTAATTAATTTAAATAACTCTGGTAAAATTAAATTATATTTATATCCATCAAGACCAGATAGAATTCCTTTAGATAACAGTGATTTAATACCTAAAGTTATTAAATGGCAAGAAAGAGGATTTGATATAAATAAATTCTATGAACTATATCCAGAGTTATTCAGAGTTAAAAGAAAAATATTTAGATGTCATTAAAAATAGTAATTAATTAACAAGTATCACTTTTTAGAAAGTGGTACTTTTTTTACGTCAATTCCAGTTAATTAACTAGAGTTTTCTTCCTAATATGATATAATAAAAAAAGAAAAGAGTGATGATATGTCGGTAATAAGAGTAATGAGTCCTTTGCTTGCTAATAAAATAGCAGCTGGAGAAGTAGTAGAAAAATGTGTATCAGTAGTAAAAGAATTAGTAGAAAACAGTATAGATGCAGGCGCTACTTTAATAAAAATAGAATTAAAAGAATCTGGTTTAAGAGAAATCAAAGTTACTGATAATGGAAAAGGAATGGATAAAGAAGATGCTGTTTTATGCTTTGAAAGACATGCTACTTCTAAATTATTAAGTGATGATGACTTATTTAATATTAAATCTCTTGGGTTTCGCGGTGAAGCCCTTGCTTCAATCGCTTCTGTAAGTGATGTTATCTTAAGAACAAGTAATGGAGTAGTTGGAACAGAAATCCATATTAAAGGGGGCAAAATTCTTGAGAATACGGATGCTGACTTAAAAACAGGAACTTCTATTACCGTAAGTAGTTTATTTTATAATACCCCTGCTAGATTAAAGCATCTATCATCTATTTATAGTGAACTTGCTTCAGTAAACGAATATGTAAATAAAATAGCGCTAACTTATCCAGAGAGAAAATTTATTTTAATAAATGATGATAAAGAACTTCTTAATACTGATGGAAGTGGTAGTCTTTTAAAAGTTATTAATAAAATATATGGACTTGCTGTTACTAAAAAGATGCTTGAAGTAAAAAATGAGAATTCTGATTATGAAATAGAAGGGTATATTTCTATGCCAGAAATTACTAGAAGTAATAGAAATCATATGATTACCTTAGTAAATGGCAGAGTAATAAAGAATTACGAATTAAATAGGGTTATAAATGATAGTTATCATACTTATAAAGAAGATACTCGTTATCCAGTAGTAGTATTAAATATCAAGACAGATCCTTCTTTACTTGATGTAAATATTCATCCCTCTAAGGCAGATATTAAATTTAGTAATTTTGATGAACTTAAGAATTTAATTAATTATACTATCATAAGTGCTCTTAAGAAGAAATTATTAATTCCAAATATTGAAGTAAAAGAGAAAGTAACTAGTCCAAAACTTGAGAATTTATCTTTAGAACTTGGAAATAATATAGTTGAAGAAGAGAGTATTACTTATAGACAAAGCTTAGAAAATTTAATAAATAATCCTAATATGGATGAGGAAATAGATAATATTGAAAAAATAGAAGAGGTAAAGGAAAAAGAAAAGCTTCCGCCTTTATATCCAGTAGGACTTCTTCTTGGTACTTATATAGCGTGTCAAAATGAGAAGGGGATATACTTAATAGACCAGCATGCTGCTAAAGAAAGAATTAATTATGAAGTTTATTCTTATAAATTAGCGCACCCTGATCATCATAAAGTTTCTTTAATAGTACCTATTGTAATAGAACTTCCAAGAGATGAATATATCATTTTAAAAGAGCATTTTGATATACTGCGAGATATTGATATAGACATAGAAGAATTTGGAAATTCTTCAATAAGAATACTAACTCATCCAGCTTGGCTTCCAGTTAATAACGAAGAAGAAGCAATAAGAAAAATTATTGACTTAGTTATTAGTGAAAAAAAAGATTTTTCAGTAGGAAAGTTTAATGATCGCCTAGCAATGACGATTAGTTGCAAGATGAGTATTAAGGCTAATACTAATATATCTATAAAAGAGATGGAAAGTTTAATAAATGATCTTCGTAAATGTGATAATCCTTTTAACTGTCCGCACGGAAGACCTACTGTTATTCATTTTTCTATTTATGAACTTGAAAAAATGTTTAAAAGGAGTATCTAATGAAATCATTTTTTAAAATATTACTTCCATATTTATTGATTCAGCCTTTTATGATAGTACTTCTTTGTGTTATTTATTTCTTTATTGATAAAGAAAATATGCATATTTTTATGAATAAAGAAGGACTTTTTATTATTTTTATTTCTTTAATAATATATCTTTTTTATTTGATTGTTCATTATAAAGTAAGATTTAAAAAAATAAATTTTTCTTTTTCTTTACTTACAATATTAATATCATTTAGTATTACTTCCTTATTAAATAGTTTATTTAATTATAATATTTTAGAAAAATCTTTTTCTTTTAATATAGTAACATTTCTTTCTACTGTTATAGTAGGACCTATTATAGAAGAGATTATCTTTAGATATTTGATATTTGATTTAATTAAAGAAAAACGTAGTACTTTTGATAGTGTGCTTATTACTAGTATTATCTTTGCATTAGTTCACTTTGATATAAAGAAGATGATCTTTGCTTTTGCAATAGGACTTATCTTAAATAAAATATATATAAAAACTAATAATATAGTTTATCCTATTATGGGGCATATTATTATTAACTTAGTAGGATATTTCTTCTTGCCATTTAATGTCTATATTATTATTCTTGGAATAATATCACTAGTAATAAATAGCTATAACTTAAAAAGAAGTTAGTCCTTGCCATTTTATGAATAATCATATATAATATTTTATACTGAAAGAAGGTTTTAAGATGAATAATGATACTGAGAATATCATGGAAGAAGCTACAGAACTTAAACTTAGTAATAGAGATTTATTAGTAATGCGTATTATTCATTACTTTGTTACTAAGAAGAATTATAATCCTGTTATATTACATGGAATAAATGATGAGATATGGCTTGAAAATTTAGATGAGCCTTATAAAATAATTAGAATAGTAAATCATTATATTCATAATAACGAGCAACTACTTTTAGATCAGTTTAAACTAAAAAAAATATTAAATAAACTTAAAGCAAAGACTTTATCTTTTAAATTAACTTCTTTTAGTATATATACTGATTTAGGAGATACCGTTGATTTAAAGAAAGATTCTCCTGTTAATGAAATATTTATAAAAGATCTTAGTGATTTTGATAATCCTGATATTTTAAAGATATTTCCTGATTTAGATAAAGAAGCTTTATATGATGAAGAAGGGATTGAGCTTTTTATGAAGATTACTAATGAAATTAATATTAAAAATACTGCTAAAGCTAAGAGGGCAGAAGAATTATTTACTCCAAAGAAGCCTTGGATAACTTACTTAATTATGGGGATATGTATTATTACTTTTCTTCTTATGTATGTATTTGGAAATGGTAGTGAAGATAATCTTACTTTATTAAAATTTGGTGCTAATTTAGATGTTCTTACTAAAAGAGGAGAGTATTATCGCATTCTTACTTGTATATTCTTACATATTGGGATTGTTCATCTTCTTCTTAATATGTATTCTCTATATATAATAGGACCTCAAGTAGAAAGCTTTTATGGAAAAATAAAATATTTATTTATCTACTTATATAGTGGGATTTGTGGTAGTATCTTATCATTAGCGTTTTCTAATAATGTTATATCTGCAGGAGCTTCTGGAGCAATCTTTGGATTATTAGGTTCTCTTTTATATTTTGGATATCATTATCGTGTATATTTAGGCAATGTTATTAAGAGTCAGATTATCCCTGTAATTTTAGTTAATTTATTTATTGGATTTATTACTCCTGGTATTGATAATTTTGCTCATATAGGTGGGTTAATTGGTGGTGTAATAGCATCTATGATTTGTGGAGTTAAAGATAAGCATAATAAAATAGATCGTATTAATGGGATGATTTTAGGTATAATATATACAGCATTTATTATATATTTAGGCTTAATAAGATAAATATTACTAAGGGGGAGTAAAAGATGATTAATTTATTTAAAAACAAGCTTAAAAATAATGAAGAACTTGATGTAAAAAGATTAAACGAAATAATTAGAATTACTAACACTATTTTAAAGATAGGCTTTATTTTAGGGATTATCCTAATATTATCAGTAGGAACTAACGTTTTAAAAGAGTGGGGTGTATTTAGGGTAATTAAAGAATTATTTCAAATACTAATTCCTTTCTTTTTAGGACTATGCTTTGCTTGGCTATTACATCCTATTGTAACTTACTTACAGAAAAAGAAAATTAATAGAGTAATTGGAACATTCTTGGTATATGGAATATTTATTTTATTACTATACTTTATTCTTTATGCAGTTATTCCTAACTTGTTTACTGAGATATCCGAATTATCTAAATCTTTACCTAGTTTATTAGATAATGTAAAAGGCTGGATCGATGGAATAGTAGATAAACTTAGTAGTGATTCTTTTGACTTAACTAAAGGAAAATTAGAATTATATAAAAGTATAGAAAATACAGTAAATAGTTATGCAGAGAAAATGCCAATAATATTAGTTAATTTTGTTAAAAAGTTATTCTCTGTATTATGGATTATTATCTTTGGGCTTATAATTGGACTATACTTATTATTTAATTTTGATCGTACTAATAAGAGATTATCTTTAATGGTTCCTAAGAAAATTAAACCAACAGTAGATGAACTTACTAAGAAAATAGATTTTACTTTAAAAAGCTTTGTACAAGGAACTATAATAACAGGTGCAATTATTTTTCTAACAAGTAGTTTAGGATTTTACTTAATAGGACTTAAATCTCCTTTATTCTTTGGCTTTTTTATTGCAATTACTAACGTAATACCTTATATTGGACCATATGTAGGAGGTGCTCCATCAGTAATAGTAGGATTTGCTATGTCCCCAGTAACTGGAATTCTTACCCTTGTTATAAATATATTAGTTCAGTTTATTGAAGGAAACTTTATTCAACCATTAGTAATGAGTAAAACAATGAAATTACATCCAGTTACTATTATAGTAGGACTCCTAGTATTTGGATATTTCTTTGGAATAGTTGGAATGATTATATCAACACCACTTATTTCAATAATGAAAATTATTTTTAAATATTTTAATGAAAAATATGATATTATAGATCTAGAGGAGGATCAAAACGATGGAAGTATATAATCATAATCCAAAGATTTACTTAATAGGAGGTAAATCAAGACATGGAAAAGACACATTTGCATCCTATTTAAAAAAATATTACGAAGAAAATGGCAAAAAAGTAATTCTTTCCCCATATGCTAAATATATAAAATTTTATGTGAAAGAAATGACTAATTGGGATGGAAGCGATGAAACTAAACCAAGAGAATTACTTCAGCAAATTGGTACTAATATCATAAGACAAAAGCTAAATAAAGCCCAAATGTTTATTGATAGACAATTAGATGATATTGAAATATATTCGTACTTTTTTGATGTGATCATAATCCCAGATGTTCGTCTAAAAAAAGAAATAACTTGCCTAAAAGAAAAATTTCCTGATGCTATAGTAGTTAATGTATTTAGACCAGACTTTGATAATGGACTTACTATTGAGCAGAAAAATCATATTACTGAGACAGATCTAGATGATTTTAATGCCTATGATTATCGTATTATTAATAGAGATTTAGCTACTTTAGAAGAAGATGCTAAAAAGATTGTTAAGGAAAATTAAAAAGCTTCTTGATTAATAAGAATAAAAAGGAAGAAGTGATATTTCTATGAATAATGCACTAAATAGTAAGTTAATTCCTTGTGAAATTGGGGCATTACTAAGTAATTCTTCTTACTCCGTAAATAATACAATTAAAAAAATCTATACAAATAAAACGCTAGAGTAATCTAATACGTTTTTTAGTATAGATTTTTTTGTATTAAGAAAGGAAATTATATATGAAAAGAAAATACTTATTACTAGGAGCATTCTACTTAACAATACTCCTAATTGGAATAACTTATGCTTGGTGGAATTGGACAAGTGAAAAAACCAATATCAATCTTACTCTAAATGGATTAAACGTTATCTATACTGGAGAAGATAACGTCCTAAAATAACAGATGTTGTAATACCTAATACTGTTCCACTTTATTCAATATATTACAAAGCCTTTTATGATAATCCTTCTTGTACGAACTGTCCAATAATAGTTAGCTAAATAATAAATAAAATCTTTAATTAAAAAGGGAAAAGAAAAAGAACACTATAAACTATTATATTTCTTAGTTTATAGATGTTCTTTTTTTATCTAGATAATACCGGAATGACCAAAACCACCACCACGATTATTACCCATATTACTAATAGAATTTTCTTTTACTAAAGTAAAATTAATTTCACTATATTTAGTAAGAACTATTTGAGCAATACGATCATTTTTCTTTATTAGATATCCTCCATATTTATTTCCTTTATCTTCTAAAGTATATAGCTTATCTTTAGAATAAGAGGGAAGGGTATAAGTAATTTCTTTAGTAAGAGGATCTTCTTTGGAATTTAGAATTATTACTGGAGAAGTATTAGATACTATAATACCAATCTCATCTTTATATCCAGAATCAATAGTACCAGGAGCATTACTTATTCGAAGAGGTGTATTTAAAGATAAACCACTTCTTGGTCTTACTTCTATTTGATATCCTTCTGGAATAGAAAGCTTAATCCCAGTAGGAACTAACTTAGTTTCTCCTGGTAATATGATTATATCTTTACTAGCTCTAATATCCATACCAGCATCTCCCTTATTAGAATATTCTGGAAGAATAATATCTTCATTAAGCTTTTCTACATAAATATTTACTTTATTAACAATATTCTTTTCCATTACTTAAATCTCCTTTTGATTATAAATAATTAATTCATGCTGACTTCTAGTACATGCTACATAATATAAATATTTTTCTTTATCATTATATGGATTCATAGGATCTGTATAAATAATAACACTATCAAACTCTAATCCCTTAGCTAAATAAGCAGGTACTATTACTGAAGTCTTAGTAAATTTATAAGTACCAGTAGTAATAAGGTTAACTTTTATATCATTGTTTAATAATTCATATAAATAAGATGCTTCTTCATCATTCTTAGTAATAAGTGCAACTGACTTATATTTACTCTGTAAATAAGAATAATCTTTTAATAATAATTCTTTTAAATTATTAGATTCTCTTCTAAATATAACAGGAGTATCCATACTCTTACGAACAGCAACTATATGATTAAGACCTAAAATCTTATTACTATAATCAATAATCTCTTTACTAGAACGATATGTCTTAGTTAAAGTAAGATATCTCGTTTTAGTATTAAATATTTCTTCTATTTCCTCTAGAGAATCATACTTATAATAAGGATTAATCGTTTGATTAACATCTCCTAATATTGTAAAAGATGCGTTTTTAAAGATCTTCTTAAGAAGAAAATACTGAAGTAAAGAATAATCTTGAGCTTCATCTATTACTACTTCTTTAATATAAGTATTATAGTTAAATCCTTCTAATAAGCTTTTCATATAAATAAAGATAAAACTATTTTCATAAGGAAAAATCTTACTCTTACTTAAAAGAAATTTCTCTTCACTAGATAACTTATACTTAGAGTATTTACTATCAAAGAAATTAATATAAATATCTTTATAATTATTCTTTATCTCAATTAACTCAAATAATTCTTTTAAAATAGTTTTAGCTCTTCCTATTTTCCCATTAAAATTTTGATATGCTATATACTCACTCATTACCTTTAATCTTTCAAACAAAGGAAACTTAGAATACTTTTGATAAAACATATTATCAAGTTCTTCTTTAGAATAAGAATAACCTCTTCTTAAAAGATCATCTTTAAATTTAACTGTATTAGTTAAATCATTAATATAACTTTCCATATCTGAGATAATCTCATTACTAAGCTTATAAGTAATTAAGTCATTATCTTGATTCTTTCTTTTATAATATCTAGAAAGAAAGTCTGCAAAAGATTCTACTTCATTATATTCTTTTATATAACTAGAGGCAAAATCATGAAAAGTTGACTGAATAGTATTATCTTCTCCAAGTTCAGGAAGAACATTAGAAATATACTCGGAAAATACTTTATTTGGAGATAAAATTAAAATATTATTAGAAGTAAGATTCTCTAACTTATACAAAAGAAATGCAATTCTATGAAGAGCAACACTAGTCTTACCACTACCAGCAATTCCTTGGACAATTAGATTCTTATCATTAGTATTACGAATAACTTCATTTTGTTCTTTTTGAATAGTATTTACAATATTTTTCATCTTATCATTAGTCGTACTACCAAGTACTTCTTGAAGAACATCATCATCAATATTTAAATTATTGTCAAAAATATATTTAACGATAGCATTCTCTATCTTATACTGCCTTTTATTAAGAATTTCACAATCTATTTTACCATCTGGTGCTACATAAGAAGCTTTTCCCACTTCATAGTCATAAAACATACTACAAATAGGACTTCTCCAGTCATGAATAAGATAATTAAGATCTTCTTCTAAATGAGTAATTCCAATATAGATTTTCTTAGTACCATCTTCTTCATTATGATAAGTAATAGAGCCAAAAAAAGGATTGTTCTGAATTCTAAAAATCTTTTGTAAATAAGCTCCCTTTTTCATCATCAGATTAACTTCTAGATCATTATTAGACATCATAGTACGCATTTCTGCAGGATCCATATCTTGCTTATTATCCCACATAAACTTCTTAAATTCTAAAACCTTTTCATCTCGGTCATATAATTCTTGACCTAACTCAGAGATTTTCTTCCGGATAACTTCAACATCATGATCAACAACCATTTGCTCTTTTAAAAATTCTTCTTTAGAAACTGCCATATTTTACCACCTCATACTTTCTTGCCGTATTAAAAAAGCATTTTAAAAATAACATACAATTACTTTTAAGTCAACAACTTTCTAAAATAAACCTTGTCAAATACGTTTAAATAAGTTATAATTTAAAAGTGAAATAGGTGAGTATAAGATGTATTTAAAGGAAATAAAAGCATTCGGTTTTAAATCGTTTGCAGATAAAATAAAAATAGAACTAGGTCCTCATATTAACGGAATAGTAGGACCAAATGGAAGCGGGAAGAGTAACGTAGTAGATGCTGTTAGATGGGTTTTAGGAGAACAATCAGTAAAATCTTTAAGAGGAGATGGAAACATGGCAGATGTCATCTTTTCTGGAAGTAAATCAAGAAAACCTCTAAGTAGCGCTTCTGTAACTTTAATATTTGATAATAGCGATCATACTCTTAATATTCCATTTGAAGAAGTATCAATTAAAAGAGTTATCTATAAAACAGGTGAAAACGAATATTATTTAAATAACGAAAAAGTTCGTCTTAAAGATATCCAAGATCTACTTACTGATAGTGGAACTGCTAAAGAAAGCTTTAATATTATCTCTCAAGGTAAAATAGATGAAATCTTACTACAAAAGCCTACTGAAAGAAGAGGAATGTTTGAAGAAGCTTCTGGCGTCTTAAAGTATAAAAAAAGAAAAGAAGAAGCTCTAAAAAAACTAGAAAAGACTAATCAAAATTTAGATCGTGTTAATGATATTATCACTGAACTATCTATCCAAGTAGAGCCTCTAAAAGAAAAATCTAACAAAGCAAGAAGATATCTTTCTTTTAAAGAAAAACTAAAAAATGTAGAAATAGCTCTAATGACTTATGATATAAAAAACTATAATGATCGTTTTTCCCTTCTTACTAAAGAAAAAGACGAATTAAATGATGCTATCTTAAAAACTAATAAAGATAATATCACTAGCGATGTTGATCTAATAAACTACAAAAACTCTCTTAGAGAAGCAGATCAAAAACTATCTAAAAAACAAGAAGAACTATTAAAAATAATAAAACAAGAAGAAACTATTAATACTGAAATAAAACTATTAAAAGAAAGACAAAAATATAGCTTAACTAATACTCAAAAAGAAGAAAATCTAATTAAATTAAACGATAAAAAATTAGATCTTACTAATAACATTAATTCTCTTAAAAATGATATAGATATCAAAAAGAAAGAACAAGAAGTACTAAATAATACCATATTAAAACTGTCAAAAGACTATCAAAGTATTAATGATAAACTATCTATATATAATAGTGATCTTTCTAAAAATAGTAGATTACTTACTGATTATAAATACAAAATAGAAACACTAGATGAAATAATATCTTCTAATAGTAAAATGCCTCCTTCTATTAAGAATATCTTAAATAACAAAACTATCAAAGGAATATATAATACCATAAGTAAACTTCTAACTATCAAAGAAGAATATATAAATCTAATAGATATAGCTTTAGGAGGCGCTAGTAATTATATAGTAGTAGATACAAGAGAAACTGCTAAAAAATGCATAAACTTCTTAAAAGAAAATAACCTAGGAAGAGCTTCCTTCTACCCACTTGATGTAATAACTCCAAGATTTATTGACCAAGATACTCTCTCAAAACTAAAAGGGCAAGAAGGCTTTATAGACATAGCATCTAACTTAACAAGCTACGACTCTAAATATCAAAATATAATTCTAAACCAGCTTGGTAACGTAATTGCTACTAAAGATATCGATAGCGCTAACAAGATAAGCCAATTAATTAATCATAAATATAAAATAGTAACATTAGATGGAAGCGTTATTAATATAGGAGGTTCTCTTACTGGAGGAAGCCTAAATACTAAAAATAATCAAATAAAAGATAAGTATGAATTAGAAGATCTAATTAATAAATATAAACTTACTAAAGCTAAACAAAAAGAATTAGAAGAATCTCTTCCTCTATTAGAAGATAAGAAAAAAACTATAAACGAAGAACTCTATAAAGAAAGAAGTAAACTAACTACTACTGAAGAGATAATCTCAAATAAATCTAAAATATTAGAAAGCTTCTTAAATAAATTAAAAAGCTTAAATGAAGAAATAAACTCTCTTAGTAATAATGAAGATAACCATTTATACGAAGAATATAATAAAATAACTTCTTCTAAAAGTGAAATCCAAAAAGAAATAGAAATATTAAAACTAGAAAAAGAGAATCTAAATGACTTAATTACTCAAATAGAAGAAGAAAATAAAAAAGCTTTATCTCACGTAAATAAAATGGAAAAAGATCTTAATAATAAGATAATTGAACTAAATAAAATAGAAAATAAACTTGATGTATTATTAATTAATCTAAATGAAGAATATAATATGACCTTTGAAAACGCTAAAGAAAAATATCATCTAGAACTAGATCCAGAAGAAGCTAGAACTGAAGTAAATAGTCTAAAAAATGAAATAAAATACTTAGGTGAAGTAGATACTACATCAATAGAAGAATATGATAGAATAAATGAAAGATATGAATTTCTAAATAATCAAAAAGAAGATCTTTTAAAAGCTGAAAATACTCTAATGACTATTATTGAAGAGATGGATGATGTCATGAAAGAAAAATTTATAAAGACATTCTATGAAATCAAAGAAGAATTTAAAAAAGTATTTAATAGCTTATTTAAAGGAGGAACCGCTGACTTAACCCTAACAGATCCAGATAACATCTTAGAAACAGGAATAGAAATAATAGCGTCCCCTCCAGGAAAAAGCTTAAAACATTTATCTTTACTAAGTGGGGGGGAAAAAACTTTTACAGCAATCTCTTTGTTATTTGCCATATTAAATATAAGACCAGTTCCATTTGCGGTCTTAGATGAAGTAGAAGCAGCTTTAGATGAAGCAAATGTCGTAAGCTTTGGAGAATACTTAAAAAAATATCAAGATACTCAGTTCATAATTATTACTCATAAAAAGAAAACAATGGAATTTGCAGATATTTTGTATGGAATAACTATGCAAGAATCAGGAGTAAGTAAATTAGTTAGCGTAAAACTAAAAGATTTAACTAAAAACGAAGAATATCTTGACAAAGAAGCAATTTCTTAATAAAATTAAATTATGTAAAAAAGCCGCGATGAAGAGATTTGGAGCCTCTAAGCGATATAATAAATGAGATTCTTAAAATAAGAATAAGTAAGGTGGAACCGCGTCAAATACGCCCTTACATAAGCTTTAAGAGAATCTCATTTTTTAATGAAAGGAATGAAAAAAATATGAATGAAGAACTTACAATGGAAAAATTAGTAAATTACTGCAAACAATACGGATATATATATAGTGGCAGTGAGATATATGGAGGGCTTGCTAATACTTGGGACTATGGCCCACTTGGAGCTGAATTAAAAAACAATATCAAAAAAGCTTGGCAAAAAAGATTTATCCAAGAATCTATCTATAACGTTGGAATGGATAGTGCTATTTTAATGAACCCTAAAACTTGGGAAGCAAGTGGACACTTAAAAACATTCTCAGATCCTCTTATTGACTGCCGTGAATGTAAAAGTAGATACCGAGCTGATAAATTAATAGAAGATTATACTAAAGGAGAAGTAACTGGAGATGGATTTACTAACGAAGAGTTAATAAACTATATAAAAGAGCATAATATTACATGTCCAAAGTGCGGAAAACTAAACTATACAGACGTAAGACAATTTAACCTAATGTTTAAAACATTCCAAGGCGTAACAGAAGATGCTAAAAGTACTATTTACCTAAGACCAGAAACTGCCCAAGGAATATTTGTAAACTTCTTAAACGTCCAAAGAAGTATGCGTCTTAAAGTTCCATTTGGAATAGGTCAAATAGGAAAAAGCTTTAGAAATGAAATAACTCCTGGTAACTTTACATTTAGAACAAGAGAATTTGAACAAATGGAACTAGAATTCTTTTGTAAACCAGGAAGTGAATTAGAATGGTTTAAATACTGGAAAGATTACTGCTATAAATGGCTAATAGATATCGGAATAAAAAAAGAAAATCTAAGATTAAGAGATCATGCTAAAGAAGAGTTATCTTTCTATAGCAACGCTACTACAGATTTTGAATATAAATTCCCATTTGGTTTTGGCGAATTATGGGGAATAGCAAGTAGAACTAACTATGACTTAACAAGACACATGGAAGTATCAGGGCAAAGTATGGAATACTTAGATCCTACTGATAATCAAAAATATATTCCATACGTAATAGAACCAAGCTTAGGATGCGATAGAATGGCATTAGCGGTATTATGTAATGCTTACGAAAAAGAAAAAATTAATGAAAATGATGAAAGAGAAGTATTACATCTTCATCCATTCCTATCTCCATATAAATTAGCAGTCTTACCACTATTAAAGAAATATCATAGTGAAAAAGCCATGGCAGTATATCAAGAACTATCTAAATACTTTATGATTACTTATGACGATAGTGGTAGCATTGGTAAAAGATATAGAAGACAAGACGCTATGGGAACACCTTTTGCTATTACAATAGATGATAATACTATAAATAATAATACTGTAACTATTAGAGATCGTGATACGATGAAACAAATTACTCTAAAAATAGAAGAACTACCAGAATATATAAGAGAAAAAACTTTTCTATAATTTAAGTAAAATTAACGTCAAAACATACCTTGACGTTAATTTTTTATGGTACAATAGAAAAAGAGTGGTGAAAGAGATTATGGATGAAAAATTAAGCACATTACTAATGCAAATTAACTTTAATAAAGAATATTATTCTTACCTAGAAAATGCTAAATTAAAAAAAATAATCATATCTAAGAATAATAATTCTTTTAATTTTCTTATTGAAACAGATAAAATATTACCAAGTATAATCTATCAAGAATTAAATAATTCTTTAATAAATAAATTCAAAGAAAAAGAAATTATCCTAACTATTCTTCCAAACATGATTGAAAACGAATATTTAGATTCTTATTTTGAACTTATTATTCAAAAAATATCTAACGAAAGCAAGATGATGATGATATTTAAAGATAGACCTCTTTTACTAAAAGAAGATAATATTATTACTATTTCAGCATATAACAAAGGAGAATTACTTAACTTGCAAAAATATCAAAAAGATATCTCTTTAGAACTAGAAAAAAGAGGATTTCTAAATAATAACTTTAATATCGTTATGAATGAAAAAGGCGATGAAGAAGTAAAAGAGAAAATTAAAGAAGAAACAGAAAATGTTAAAAATACTTATGTAATTCCTAAAGAACAAAAGCAAACGCCTACTTTAGAAGAAAATAAAATAAAATATCGTGCTAAAAGAGATACAACCATAACTAAAATAGCCGACCTATTATATGAAGTAGAAAACATTAATATTGAAGGAAAAATCTTTGGAATAGAATTATTTGAAGCAAAAAGTGGATACAAAATATTTACTTTAAAAGTAACTGATGAAACAGATAGTATTTATGTAAAATTATTTACTAAAGACGAAGAAGAAATGAAAGCCTTGCAAAAACTATTAAAAGAAGGATCTTGGTACCAATTCTATGGCAAAGTAAGTGATGATAAATATGCTCACGAACTAGTATTTATGACAAGAGGAAAAGATATAACTGCCATTGAGCACGATGAATCATCATTAAAAAGACATGATAACGCTTTAGTAAAAAGAGTAGAATTACACGCTCATACCATGATGAGCCAAATGGATGGAGTAGCAGATGCTAAAGCCTTAGTAAAACTAGCTTATAGCTTTGGCCATAAAGCAGTAGCAGTTACCGATCATCATGGAGCACAGTCATACCCAGTAGTTTACCATGCAGTCTGTGATATCAATAAAAAAATTGAAAAAGAAGAAGACAAATTTAAAGCTATATATGGAACAGAACTTGTAATGATTGATGATAGTGTTGATATCGTAATAAGACCTAATAAGGAAAAAATGCTTGATCAAACGTTTGTTGTATTTGACTTTGAAACAACTGGATTTAATGCTGGTGGCGGTGATTCTATCATTGAAATAGGAGCAGTTAAAATATGTAACGGAGAGATTATTGATCGCTTTAATGAATTAATTAATCCAGGAAGAAGTTTACCTTCCAAAATAACAGAAGTTACTAACATTACTGATGAGATGCTAATAGGAAAACCAGTAGAAGAAGAATCAGTTAAAAGATTTATTTCTTGGTTTGGAGATCTTCCTATGGTAGCGCACAATGCTAAATTTGATGTATCATTCCTTGAAATGGCTTATAACAAATATAATCTTGGAACATTTAACAATCCTGTTATCGATACCCTAGAATTATCTAGAACATTAGATACAGCATATTCAAGACATAGCTTATCAGCCTTAGTAAAAAGATATGATGTTCCTTGGGATGAAGATGCTCATCATAGAGCAGACTATGATGCCGAAGGAACTGCGTTAGTATTTCACAAAATGCTAAAAAAATTAGATGGAATGAATATCGAAAAAATGAATGACTTAGATAAACTTGTTTCAAAAGATGAAATCTATAAATTTGGTAAACCTTATCATATTAATATATTAGTAAAAAACAAAGTAGGCCTTAAAAACTTATTTAAATTAATTTCTTACGCTAATACAAAATATCTATATAAAACTCCAAGAATACCAAGAAGTGAAGTAACAGCCCTAAGAGAAGGCCTTCTAATTGGAAGTGGGTGCTACGAAGGAGAAGTATTCTCGGAAGCAAGAAGTAAAACCGAAGAAGAATTATCTAATATTATTAGTTTCTATGATTACGTTGAAGTACAACCATTAGACTGCTATAGTCACCTTTTAGACATGCATGACTTTGATAATAAGTATGAACTAATAGAAAATATAAAGAAAATAATAAGAGTAACCAAAGAAGCGGGGAAAATCATAGTAGCAACCGGAGACGTCCATCATCTAGAAGAAAAAGATAAGATTTACCGGCAAATCATTGTTAATCAGAAAACCCCTGGTGGTGGAAGACATCCACTAAATAAAAAAGAAATTACTAACCTTCCTAATAATTATTTCAGAACAACTGAAGAAATGCTTAATTCCTTTGATTTCCTTGATCAAGAAGAAAAAGAAGAAATAGTAGTAACTAATACCAATAAAATTGCCGATATGATCGAAATTATTGAAGTAATAATTGAAACTGGCGGAATTCCTTTTTCTCCTAAAATCGAAAATTCTGTTGAAACTGTAAACGATTTAGTTTATACCAAAGCTAAAAATTTATACGGTGATCCACTTCCAGCCAACATAGAAGAGAGAATAAATCAAGAACTAACCGGAATAATAAAGGGAGGATTTGATGTTATCTACTTAATTGCCCAAAAACTGGTAAAACATTCAAATGATGATGGATACCTAGTTGGAAGCCGTGGTAGTGTTGGATCATCGTTTGTCGCTACAATGATGGGAATTACTGAAGTAAATCCACTTCCAGCCCATTATCGTTGTCCTAATTGCAAACATAGTATTTTCGATGATGATAATGGCGTTCCTCTAGGAAAAGAATACTCTAGTGGATTTGACTTACCAGATAAAATTTGTCCAAAATGTGGAACTAGACTAGATAAAGATGGACAAGATATGCCATTTGCAACTTTCCTTGGATTTGACGCCGATAAAGTACCAGATATCGATTTAAACTTCTCTGGTGAATATCAGTGGAAAGCTCATGAATATACCAAAGTACTATTCGGAGTTGATAATGTTTACCGAGCTGGAACAATTGGTACCGTAGCAGAAAAAACTGCTTTTGGTTACGTAAAAGGTTACTATGAAGACCATAATCTTCCATCACCAAGGACTGCCGAAGTAGAAAGACTTGCAGCAGGATGTACTGGCGTAAAAAGAACAACTGGTCAGCACCCAGGAGGTATTGTAGTAATACCTGGATACATGGACGTTTTTGACTTTACACCATTTCAGTATCCAGCTGACGATAACACCTCTTTATGGAGAACAACCCACTTTGATTACCATGCAATTGACCAGGACGTATTAAAACTAGATATACTAGGTCACGATGATCCAACCGTATTAAGATATCTTCAAGACATATCAGGACTTGACGTAACAAAAATACCTTTAGATGACAAAGACACTATGAGTATATTTGCAAGTCCAAAAGCACTTGGAGTCACTAAAGAACAAATTCTTTGCGAAACAGGTACTTTAGGAATACCAGAAATGGGAACAAAATTTGTTATCAATATGCTTATAGATACTAAACCTAAAACCTTCTCAGAACTAATTAAAATATCAGGACTATCTCATGGAACGGACGTATGGGTAGGAAATGCTCAAGATTTAATCAGAAATAATGTAGTACCATTTAAAGAAGTAATTGGGTGTCGTGACGATATCATGGTATATTTAATGTACCACGGCTTAAAGCCAAAACTTGCATTTAAAATAATGGAATTTGTCAGAAAAGGAAAAGCTAGCAAAGATCCAGAACAATGGAATGCTTATAAAGAAGAAATGCAAAGTTCAGGAATTGAAAAGTGGTTCATCGATAGCTGTTCTAAAATAAAGTACATGTTCCCTAAAGCTCATGCAGCTGCTTATATAATAAGTGCCTTTAGAATAGCTTGGTTCAAAGTTCATCAGCCAATTAACTATTACTCAGCTTTCTTCTCAATAAGATGCTCTGACTTTGACATAGAGACAATGATTAAAGGCTATGATGCTATCAAAGCTAAAATATTAGAAATTGATAGCAAAGGATTTGACGCTACCAACAAAGAAAGCAGTATATATGACGTACTATGCGTAGCCCTAGAAATGTGTGCTAGAGGATTCAAATTTGGAAATATCGACCTTTATAAATCACACAGCAAAAATTTTGCTATTGCTGAAGATGGAAAAACACTTCTTCCTCCATTTCGTTCAATAGATGGACTAGGAGACAATGCTGCTCAAAGTATTTATGAAGAAGCCAAAAAAAATCCATTCATTAGCATTGAAGATTTTCTAAATAGATGTAAAGTATCATCAACAATAACTCAAAAAATGAAAGAAATGAATATTTTTGATGGATTACCAGAAACAAGCCAGCTTACCTTATTTTAAGCTTTCTTATTTACCAAAAATATGTTATCATTGATAAAGAGGTGAAATTATGGAAAAACTTAGTAGAAGTGAATTAAGATATAAAATTATGACAATTCTATATCAGATATTCTTATATAACAAAAATAAAATAAATTATAGCGTAGATGATGTCATTAAAAAGCAAATGGAAATTGAAAATAATTTCGTCAAAGAAACTACTTATAAAGTATTAGAACACCAAGAAGAAATCGATAAAATCGCTAATAAATATCTTGGTACTTGGCCAATAGAACGCTTAGGATTTACAGACCAAGCAATTCTTCGTATGGCAATATATGAACTACTATACACAGATACTCCAGATTTAGTCTGTATAAACGAAGCTATCGAATTATCTAAAAAATACTCAGATGATAGTGTAAGTAAAATAATTAATGGCGTTTTAGATAAAATATATCATAGCAAAGAAGAAAATGAACAATAATAATAAATATATAACAATATCAGCCATTAACAAATACTTAAAATATCTAATGGATGAAAATCCCCATCTTAACAAAGTATATTTAAAAGGAGAAATTTCCAATTTTAAAGCTCATACCAGAGGACATTATTACTTTACCTTAAAAGATGAAACTAGTAGGATAAATGCCGTAATGTTTTCTTATCACACATCTGGATTAAAAATAACTCCTGCAGACGGAATGAAAGTACTAGTAACAGGGAAAATTACCGTATATGAACCTACTGGCGGCTATCAAATATATGTAGAAGAAATGGAAGAAGATGGAATAGGGGATTTATATGTAGCGTTTGAAAAACTAAAAGCAAAATTAGAAAAAGAAGGCTTATTTTCTCAATCTCACAAAAAAGAAATCCCTAAAATACCTCAAAGAATCGGAATAATAACTGCCCCAACAGGTGCAGCAATAAGAGATATATTAACTACAATAAAAAGACGATATCCCCTTTGTGAAACAATCTTATTCCCAGCATTAGTCCAAGGAAAAGAGGCAGCATTAGATATTGCAAATAAAATAAAAATCGCTAATACCTATGATTTAGACACTCTAATAGTAGGCCGTGGAGGCGGAAGTATAGAAGATTTATGGCCGTTTAATGAAGAAATTGTTGCAAGAGAAATATATAATTCTAAAATACCAGTAATAAGCGCTGTTGGCCACGAAATAGACTTTACAATTGCTGACTTTGTCGCTGATATGCGTGCGCCAACTCCAACCGCAGCAGCAGAACTAGCTGTTCCTGAACTAACAATACTCTTAAAAAATATAAAAACCTTATTTAGAAGAGCAACTAACGCAACAAACAAAATAATTACTTATCAAAAAGTTCAATTATCTAAATATCAAAATAGTTATATTTTAAAAAAACCAATGAGTATGTATGAAATAAAAGAACAAAAACTAGATAATTTAATTGATAATTTAAACAAAAATATAAAAAATAAGCTAGAGAAATATAATATAACTTTATTTAAATTACAAAATAGTTATATCTTAACTAACCCTCAAATACTTTACAAATTTAAAACTCAAACATTTCAAAATCTAATATCAAAATTACAAGTATTAAATCCAATGAACACAATTAATAGAGGATATGCTCTAGTCAAAAAAGATAAAAAAGTTATTTCTACTATAAAAAAGCTCAAAAAAGATGACACAATATCTATCGTACTAAAAGATGGAGTAATAACAAGTAAAGTATTTCAAATAGATACTCAAAATATCGAAGGAGAAGATAGTAATGGAAAAAGAACAATCATTTGAAGATAAACTTGCCGAACTAGAAAAAATAGTAAATGAACTTGAAAGTGGAAACGTCAATTTAGATGATGCTATTGAAAAATATACAAAAGCAATGAAACTTGCCAAAGAATGTAGTACTAAATTAAATAAAGCCACTGAAAAAGTTAATAAAATTTTACTTGAAAATGGCGAATTAACTGATTTTGAAGTCGAAGAAAACTAAAAGAGAGGAAAAACCTCTCTTTTCTTAATTTTCTGCTTCTTCTAACATATTTACTATAAATATGCCATAACCCTTGGTTGGATCATCAACAACAACATGCGTAACTGCTCCAATAATATATTCACCTTGAATAATTGGACTTCCAGACATTCCTTGAACAATGCCACCAGTCTTTTCTAAAAGCATTTTATCTGTTATTTCAAACAATATATTTTTTTGATTATTACTGTTATTAATCTTTAAAATATTAATTTGATATTCTCCGACTTCTTTTTCGTTTAAAACAGTTAAAATTTTTGCTGCGCCAATCTTAATATCGTTTTCCTTAGCAACTTTATAAAGTTTTTTATCTGGTAAATCTGAACTATATTTACCAAAAATACCCGATGTAGTATTCTCGTTTACATTTCCATATACCTTATCTGTGTTATAACGAGCATTTTTTTCTCCTGGTTTACCATCTTTTGAAGGAATAATATCAGTTACAGTAGAGTCATAAATTTTTCCAGCTTTGATTTCTAATTTTTTACCTGAAATTTTTTCAATAATTTCATGACCTAGAGCTCCATATAAATTAGTCTTTGGATCAATAAAAGTTAATGTACCAACACCACTAATACTATCTTTTACGTATAATCCTGTCTTATAAACATTATCTTCTAGCATTAAATTAAGAGCAGTTTTATAAGTAACCTTCCCACGTAAATATAATATATTTATTGTTTTGCTATTTTTACTTTCATTAATGGTATTCACCATTTCTTCAATTGAAGATACTTTCTTTTCGTTAATCGCAATTATTTGATCTCCTAATTTTAAACCAGCATTTTTAGCAGGATCAATATTTCCCACCTTGTAAGTTCCAACAATAATTACATTATCAGAATTAAGTTCAATACCAATATTTTCTCCACCTGCTATAATATAGTCTGAATAAGCCAAAGCATTTATAGGCATACTAAATAACAGAAAAAAGAAAAGCAAAATTTTGTTTTTTGATTTTTTAAAAAACATAAAACTTTTTCATCTCCTTTTTAATCATTATCACAGATTACATTATTAGTATTAGATAAGAATCAAAGAAATATAATTATAATTTACTGGTAATTATTGCATACGATTAAATAGGTGATTCATATGCAAAATAATATAAAATTAGCCTTTATTTTAACAATATTATCAGGCATGTCAACGATGCTTGGAACTTTTTTAATTTTTAAAAAAAATAAAAAAAATAATATTTTAGCACCAACAATAAGCTTTGCAGCTGGAGTAATGATAAGTGTTTCTATATGTGACCTAATTCCAGAGGCGATTAATTATTTTTCTCATAATTATCAAACATTTGCTTTAGCAATCATATGCCTTATATTTGTAATAATTGGAATAATTATATCTATGCTAATAGATAATATACTGCAGAAAACTAGCATTAAAAGTAATAAACTATATAAGATTGGAATTATGTCAATGATATCTCTAATTTTACACAATATTCCTGAAGGAATCATTACTTTTTTAACAACCAATACCAACATCAAAATAGGTCTTAGCCTATCACTTGCAATAGCAATTCACAATATTCCCGAAGGAATAAGTATCTCAGTTCCTATATATTATTCTACCAAAAGCAAAATAAAAGCTATTGGCTACACCTTAATATCAGCCATATCAGAGCCATTAGGAGCAGTACTTGCATATTTTTTTATAAGTAAATACCTAAATTATCAACTTATGGGAATTTTGCTATCAGTAACAGCAGGAATAATGCTCCAAATATCTTTTTATGAATTATTACCAATGGCATTCAAATATCCTCATAAATTTAAAACAATTATTTCATTCCTTTTGGGGATTAGCGTAATGTTTTTAAAATTTTTTATTTAAAATGAATAAAAACACAAGACAAAATTTTTATTTTCTGTTATACTTATTAAAGTAGGGTAGGTGTGATATGAAATATTTAGTAACTATTATTGATAGTAGTATGAATCATACAATTTATTACATTACTGGATCCACCGAGTCTTTTTTTGTTTCTTTGCCTCACAATTACAATCAAAATATCAAAGTAAATGTTCTAATAAAGCAAGGAACATATAATATATTAAGTGAAAGTGTTTCTATAATGCAAAAAAATTTACACAAAATATTTGATAATCTAAATCTTCAAAATAATTTAATAATAATTCCAATATTAGATGAATCATATGAGAAGCAAAACTATACTTTAGTCAAAAGCGAAATAGCAAATGCTTTAGATTTTTGTTTTAAAATGTTAAGCATGCGTGCAATAAGCTATGAAAAACAAGTAGCACTAATTAACCTTTCCAAAGACTATGAAACATTCGAAGAGCAAATACTTCAAGAAACACCCAATTATACTAAAAAAAATATCTCAAGTGTTATAAAAGATGCTCCAACTTTGGAAAAACTAAAAGAGCAAAAAAGCAAAAAACAATTAATTCTTTCACAATCTTCTGGCTATGTTCTTTATAGCGCTATAGCATTAATCCTTGTTTTAGCTTATTTTATAGTTGTTAGTATAATCTTTACAAAAGCTTAAGGTGAAAAAATGGAAACAAATGAAAAAAAGAGTAAAATCAAAACAATTGATACTGATATTGGAATAAAATTTATTGTTGGACTTGAAGAAACAAAAAAAATTGAACCAATAAAAAGCAATCCTGTTACTTATATAGAAGATATTGTAGAACAAGAGCAAGAAGAATCTTCAACAAATCTTCCTAAAGCAAAAGCAAACTACAGCTATGGATATATAAACTATATATGGTATGGGATCATAAGCGTTGGGGCTGCACTTGTTATATTAATAATGCTGTTAAAAAAATAAATTATCTTTTGCAGATAATTTATTTTTTTTATACAAAAAGTTCAATAACATAAAGCATTACCGTAAGCAGTAATAAAATAATTGCAATAATTCTCACTCCTAAATTGTAAGTGTTTTTCTTCTTTTTAGATGACTTTTTTGTCATTGTTCATATCACCTCATAATAGTATTATATAAAAAAAATATCATAAATTCAAGAAAAAATAATAATATTAAATAGGTGAAGAAAATGAACAAAAAAATCAATGCACTAATACAAACTATATTTCCAAATAAGAAAGAGAATATTTTTATAATATCACTTGTATTATTGGGAATAATTGCTGGTAGTATATTTATATTATTTATTTCTAAAGAAGACATTGCTTTAATGACTAATAGAATTACTAACTTTTTTAATAGCGTAAAGGAAAATAAAATAGAATATGGACAAGTACTTGCAAACGGACTTATATTAAATTTATCATATACATTAATAATGTGGATTTTAGGAATGTCTATAATAGGAATACCAATAAATTTATTTTTAGTATTTTTTAAAAGTTTTATAATATCTTTTACCTTAGGAAGCTTAATAAAAGTTTATAAATTAAAAGGACTGCTAGCTTCTAGTTTATATGCTATACCAATCCAACTAATTAATATTATTATCATTATTACTATAGGAATATATACATATAACTTTTCAAAAAAATTAATTATTTCGTTAAAGACATCGCAAAATAATTTTTTTAAGAAAAATTTTAAAAAGTATTTTATAATTTTAATTTGTACATTATTTTTAAGTACAATCAGTGTACTATTAGAAACATATTACTTTCCTACGATAATAAAAATAATAATTAATTTCTTTGTTTAATTTTCATAATATGATATAATTATTACGGTGATTAATTAATGAAAACTGTAGTAATTGGAATGAGCGGTGGAGTGGATAGCTCTGTTGCCGCTATATTATTAAAAAATGAAGGCTATAATGTAATTGGCCTTTTTATGCGTAACTGGGATAGTAGCATAAATAATGACATCATGGGAAACCCTAATCTTAATAATGATATATGTCCACAAGAAAAAGATTATAATGACGCTAAAGCTGTATGCGATAAATTAAATATACCATTGCACAGAGTTGATTTTGTAAAAGAGTACTGGGATTATGTATTTACCTATTTCTTAGATGAATTAAAAAATGGAAGAACTCCTAATCCAGATGTTATGTGTAATAAATATATTAAATTTGATTTCTTTGTAAAAGAAGCCAAAAAACTTGGTGCAGATTACATTGCAACTGGTCATTATGCAAAATTGAAAGACGGGTATTTATATAAAGCATCAGATGAAAATAAGGATCAAAGTTATTTCTTAGCATATTTAAGCAAAGAACAATTGCAAAATGTTATTTTCCCATTAGGTGATATAGATAAAACGGAAGTAAGAAAAATTGCAGCTAAATATGGATTAATAACTGCCAATAAGAAAGACTCTACTGGAATATGCTTTATCGGTGAAAGAAATTTTTCTAAATTTTTACAAAATTACTTACCTGCTCAGGAAGGAAACATTGTAGAAATTGATACTGGTAAAACCATCGGCCGACATATTGGGCTAATGTATTATACAATAGGCCAAAGAAAAGGATTAAACATCGGTGGCAATAATGATAAATTATACGTAGTTGGGAAAAATTTACAAGATAATATCTTATATGTGTGTTTCGGCGATCAAAATAAATATTTATATTCCAATCACGCACTGCTTGAAAAATTTAATTACATTGACGATAGCAAACCTGAAAATGTAAAATGTAAATTTAGATATAGGCAAAAAGATATAGAATGTAACAAAATAAATTATTTACCAAATAATTATGTTGAAATAAAATACGTAAAAACAAAATCAGTAACTCCAGGTCAAATATGCGTAATATATAATCAAAACGATAGGGTAGTGGGTGCTGGAATAATAAAAGACGTGTATATTGATGATCAAAAATTATGGTATTTATAATTACATTTACTTGACATATTTATTATAAATGATAAAATAATATTAGGAGGAATAGGGAATGAGCATAATTGAAAAACTTAACTTAATTTTAAAAAAAGCTGGTATTTCGAAAGTAAATTTTGCAAAGTATTTAGGCGTTTCTAGACAAATGGTATATAATTATCTAGAAAACGATGATTTAACAAAATGGCCTAAAGATAAAAAAGCTTCTCTATATAGATTATTAAGTGTAAATAGTGATGAAGAAATAGAAAATTTAGAAATAAATAATGAATTGATTGAAAGTGTTGAAAGTAAAATATTTACAACATCTAAGAAGGCAATAGCCAAAAAAGAGGAAACTATAGATATTTCTGGCTTTAAAAAAGAAGAGCAAGAAATGTTAAATGATATTGTATTTGCTTTAAAGGAAATCTTAAATGAAGATCGAACTCATAAATCACTAGCAACTATTACTTATGTATACAATTTACTTCAATCTATGTCAACAAGTAAAGAAGTTAAATATATTTTAGCATACATTTCAAAAGCTGCCGGTTTTACAAAACCAACTATATATGAATATGAAGAAGAATATCAATTTGTTTTTGAAAGTTTAATGTATTCTGCTATGACCCTTTATAATAATGGTGGTGCTTCTAGAACTAAACTTGCAGAATCTCACCGTCGATGGGAAGCTGAATTAGAACAAAAAAACGAGGAAAAACTTAGTCGTACACAAGAATTAAATTCTGCTAAAGTACAAGCACTGAAGGAACTTGGTTATAGCGAAATTAATGAAAAGAATGCTGGAGAAGTATTTGATAAAATTGCTGAAATTCAAGCAAGAAAAATATAATAAATAAATTAGGAAAAAATAGGGGAGTTCCCCTATTTTTTATATATGTTATTTTTGGAACGTAGTTGTACTATTATTTATAGTGATTTATCTTCAAAGCATATTGATAATTGATAATTGTGATAGTTTTTTTCAATTTTTCATTTCAATTCAATATTATAACTTTTCTTCAGAATTTTGGTTATTTGTTACTGTATTATAACTTTTCTTCAGAATTTTGGTTATTTGTTACTGTAACGCTTTTAAATGTTGATGATTTTTCTAGCTCTGAAACAAAATTTAATGAAGAATAATATAGTTATTAAAAAAACAATAATTGATATTGTTTTTTATTTTTTTATGTTACAATATACTTGTATTTAAGAGAAGTTTTTTTATAGCTTATAAGTTCCTATAATATATATTATGTTAACTTCCAAAATTATTATGAAATTTTATTTATTATATCATTTAGGATATTAGTAAATTCTTTTTGAATCTTCTTTAATCTGTGCTTGCTTTTACCTTCATAACGCATAGTTAAGTTGGGACCAGTATTAGATGGTCTTATTAAGGCGAATCCGTCTTTAAAGATAATTTTTACGCCATCAATAGTGCTTATTCGATATTTTCTATTAAGAGCATAATCAATTACACCACTTATAATAGCATCTTTTTGTGACTCTTTAACTGTTAATTTTAATTCACGTGTATTATAATATTTTTTTACATAGTCATGCATCTTACTTAATTTTATATCTGTATTTGAAAGAATTTCTATTATTCTTAATGCTGCATATATTCCATCATCATACCCTGGCCAACGATCCTGGAAAAATAGGTGACCAGATAATTCACCACCAAATGGAATTTTATCGGTAACCATTTTTTCACGCATAAATGAGTTACCAGTTCTATAACATATTGGCTCAATTCCATAATTAACTAATGCTTCATCCAATGCTTTCGTGCATTTCACATCAAATAATCCTTTTCTTGGAGAAACTTTATCTTTTATGAAATACCAAACAATAATCATAAGATTATCTATATCTATCATCCTGCCACGATCATCAACTACCCCTACTCTATCACCATCTCCATCAAAAGCAACTCCAATATCAGCTTTTTCTTCAAGAACTTTTTTCTTTAAATCTTCCATGTTTTTTTCAACTGAGGGATCAGGATGATGATTTGGAAAATTAGGATCAGATGTGTCATATAAACCGATTTCATCTATATCAAAGGCATTAAATATTTGTTCAGCTATAATAGAAGTCGTTCCGTTTCCACAATCATATACAATTTTAAGCGGCCTAGAGCCAAGATTAATACTAGAAGTAATTAAGTTAAAATATTCGCCTCTTACACTTTTATTAATGATTAATTCGCCCTGTCCTTCATTAAAATCTCCTTTTTCAATAACATCATATATTTTGCTTATTCCATCACCAAAAGTATTGTATTTACCATTATAGGATACTTTAAAGCCATTATATTCTTTAGGATTATGTGAAGCAGTGATCATTATATAAGATTTTACTTTTAGTAAATCAGCAGCAAAGTAACACATAGGCGTAGTTACTAATCCTATATTTACTACATCAATTCCAGTAGATAAAATACCGTCTATTAAGTAATTTTTTATTATTTTAGAAGATTCTCTATTATCGTATCCAACAATAGTCGTCTGTTTATTTAAACCCTTTAAAATCGTTCCTATTCCCTTACCAATTAAATATGATACATCTTCGTTTAAATCTTTCTCCCAAATTCCTCTAATATCATAAGCCCTAAAAATATCTTTGCTGATATTAATTTCTTTCACTTTTTATTCCTTCTTTCTTTTTCGTTCCATGTGGATGAAAAGCGAGATAATCTTCTTCTAATTTTTCCATTCCAACGTGAGTATATATACCAGTTGTAGAAATATCACTATGTCCAAGTAATTCTTGTATTATTCTCAAATCTGCGCCATTATTTAGTAGATGGGTAGCAAATGTATGCCTTAACGTATGTGGAGTTATTTTTTTATTTATTTTCTTAATTGAAGCTTGTTCTTTTATTACATTAAAAATAGTTACACGACTAATCTTTTCACCATGATTATTAAGAAATAAATAGTCATTTATTTTTCCTTTTTTTATTAAAGAATTTCTATATGAATCAATATATAAAAGAATATATTTAAATGCAACATCTCCTATTGGAACAATACGTTCTTTACTTCCTTTACCATAGCACCGTACGATTTGTTCCGTAGTTATAATATTATTAAGGCGCAAATTACATATTTCTGATACACGAAGACCTGTCGCATACATTAATTCTAAAATTGCTTTATTTCGATAATCATATGGTGTTTTTAAATCGATATCAAGCAATTTTTCTACTTCATCAACAGATAAAACTGTAGGAAGTTTTCTATAATAAGATGGAAGATCTATTCCTATAGATATATCTGTATTATTATTTTCAATTGCAAAGTAATGATGAAAATTTTTTATTGAAGAAAGTTTTCTAGATAGTGAAGTAATTGAATAGTTTTTATCATTAAGATAAGATAAATATGAAATAATATCTTTTGTATCTAGATCATATATTTTTTTCTTTTTTAAAACATTATTGCAATACTCTAAATAATTAAATAGATCGTATAAATAAGACTTTATTGAGCTTTCACTCAAATTTTTATCTATTAATAAATAACGTTTATATTCTGAAAGCAAAATATCATAATGTTTAGATATATATATACCGTTGCCATTCATCTATACCACCCTAT
Source organism: uncultured Bacilli bacterium (assembly GCA_934149465.1). GTDB lineage: Bacteria > Bacillota_I > Bacilli_A > RF39 > UBA660 > CAKPEZ01. Next base: position 57,721 of record CAKPEZ010000001.1, read on the forward strand.
TATAATTATAACATGGAATATTTATTTTTTTAAGATCTATTTTCAAAATTATGAATTTCTGATAAAATAGTAAAAAGAAAGGTTTTGATAGTATGCAAGAATTACTAGCAAGTAGTCTAAGACCAACTTGTTTAGACGAAGTGATTGGACAAAAACATTTAATTGGTGAAGGAAAAATTTTAACAAATTTAGTAAAAAATAAAAAAATATTTTCCATGATATTATATGGAAAACCTGGAATAGGAAAAACTTCTATTGCTAAAGCTATGGTTAATGAATTGGGATTAAAATACCGTGAATTAAATGCAGTTATAAATAATAAGAAAGATTTTGATATTGTTGTAGAAGAGGCTAAGTTATATGGTAATATTATTTTAATAATGGATGAAATTCATAGATTAAATAAGGATAAACAAGATTTACTTTTGCCTGTATTAGAAAGTGGACTTATTACTCTAATTGGAATGACTACTTCTAATCCATTTCATAGTATCAATCCAGCTATTAGAAGTAGATGCCAGCTACTGGAGTTAAGGGAGTTAGAATATGATGATATATTATTAGGGGTAAAACGCGCAACAAAATCAGAAATTTTGAAAGGAATTATTATTAATGATGAGACTATTAAATATATTGCTAGTATTTCAGGCAGTGATTTAAGATATGCCTATAATTTGTTAGAAGTTGCTTACTACGCTAGTAATGATAAGAAAATAGATTTAGAATTAATAAAAAGTATAAATACTAAAAGGAATTTCTTTTTTGATAAAAATGAAGATGGATATTATAATGTTTTGAGTGCATTTCAAAAATCAATTAGAGGAAGTGATGTTAATGCTTCCCTACATTACTTAGGAAGGCTTATTGCTGCAGAAGATTTAGAAATAATTCACCGTAGATTGAGTGTTATAGTTTATGAAGATATTGGATTAGCTAATCCTAGCATGGGGCCTAAAGTAATGGCTGCTATTAGTGCATCAGAAAGACTTGGCCTGCCAGAAGCAAGAATACCATTAAGCGAAATAGTAATAGAACTTGCTCTTTCACCAAAGTCTAATAGTGCCGAAAGTGCAATCGATTTAGTTTTGTCCGATATAGAAAAAGGCATTATAGGAGATGTACCAGATCACTTAAAAAATCCCTCTCCAGATTATAAATATCCACATGATTATCCTAATTCATATGTAAAACAGCAATATTTACCAGATAAATTAAAAGGAAGAATATATTATAAGCCTAAAAATAATAAAAACGAACTAATGCTAAAAGAAATTTTAGATAAACTTAATAAAATGTAAAAGGAAGGATATTACTTAATTATCCTTCCTTTAATATATCATTTATTATGTAACTAGCGCATAACATTCCTGCCACGCTAGGAACAAAGCTAGTAGAACCAATTATTGTTGAATCATCACTTTTTACACAACGTTCAGTTGAAGAAACAACCATTATTTTTCCTTTCAAATGTTCATCATTAGCCCATTTTCGCATTACTTTGGCTAATTTATCGTAATTAGTTTTTTTCAATTCTGTAATTTCTAATAATTGAGGATTAAACTTATTCCCAGTTCCCATACAAGAAATGAATTTAATTTTTTTAGATAAACAAGTCTTTATAATGCACTTTTTAGCATTAACATTATCACATGCATCAATGACATAGTCAGTATCATCATCAATTAAATTATTCACATTGTTTTCATTTAGAAAAGTATTTTTTGTAATTAACTCACTCTTGGGATTTATTAATTTTGCTCGTTTTAATATAGCATCAGTTTTTAACATTCCAATATTACTGTGATCAGTTATAATTTGTCTATTTAGGTTAGTAATATCAATGGTATCGTAATCAATTACTGTAATATTAATAAGACCTGATCTTATAAGAGCTTCTACTACGTACCCACCTACTCCACCTACACCTACTACAACAATCTTTTTAGTCTGTAATTTGTGAAATTTTTCTTTTCCTATCAATTTAACAAAACGTAAGAACTGTTCCAATTTTATCACCTCAAATAAAAAAATACCCAAAAGAGCGGTCCCGGATAGATAAAACCCGCGCTTTAACACAGGTGGGCATCACAAGAAATTAATTAGGATCCCGTAGGCAGTGCTACGATCTTCAACACATAAAATCTATTAGATTCCCTTATATCTACTTAGTCGGTTTTATACTAAGGATTTTCGCATCTTTCAGGTACTTTAATTATAGCATAATATTTTTAATTTGCCTAGGATTTACTGTTAAGTTTACAAAAAAAGAATAAGCATTATTTTTTGCTTATTCTAATTTTAATTTTTGTTGTTTTAGGCGTATAATTTACCTTTACTTCATCTCCACTTACAACTACATCAACTTCATGATCACCAATACCAAGGCCAGATAAATCAACAGTTGCCTTAATTGTAGATGTATCTAAATTATCAAGAACTGATTTTGTGCCTTTTAATATAACAGATGTCTCTACATCATTTCTACTAATAGCAGTCGCTTTATAGTTTGAATCAAGATTATTATATTCAATTTGAATTCCAGATACTTCAGTAGTTACTTCAGTATCTAAAGATATCTTAACAACCGTAGAAGACTCAGATATATATCTAATACCAGAAGGTTTAGTAAGTAAAGCATTAAATTCTTTGGAAGAACTCATACCAGAAACATCAACTGTTATTGGAATAAATTGTAAATTATTAATTACATCTTCATCTCCATAAACAGTAACTTTAGTAACTGACGTGCTTATAGAACTAATTGCCTTACCAAATTCAACATTTCCAGAAGGTATTATTTTAATTGGTAATTCTTTACTTGGGGAAATTATACTAATTGTTGCAGTGACTTCGTTTGGAACCATTTCTACATCAACGACATTTCCCTTATTATCATATGCAACTAAAGGCACATTTTTTAAAGTAGAAATTCCAACACTAGGTTCAATAATATTACTAACATCGACCAAGGCCTTAACTGTGGAAACTTTTTCTAAAACATGCTCAGCGCCTTTAATTATAATATCTTTATCATCAATAGAAACATTAGAAATAGATAGTTTAGAATCAATTTTGTCTTGATTTAACACATCTACATTAACTGTTCTAGTTTCAGACAATTTTGGATAAATTGTGATATTGGCAGTTGAAGGATCTACTTTATAATCGATAGATGTAATAGCGTTCTCATAAGTTAAATTTACTTTATGAGTTCCTATTCCCAAATCTGATATATCAACAGTGATTGCTTTATTTGAAAGCTGTTTTGCTAAGAAAAGATCCACTTTTCTACCAATAAGAACTACATCAGCTTCCTTAGGAAGACCTTCAACAACATAAGCTTCGCTATTATATATTGCTTCAACTTTTTGATTATATAAAACTTCCGCATTAGTTTCTATTAACACTATGCTTTTACTATCAACTAAAAAGAAAAACAATATTGCAAGGATTAGAGAAACAAATGTTAAAGTATTTTTTTTCATTAGAAATTGTTCAAATTTCATTCCATTTTTATTAGAATTTTCTGTAAACATTAAAATCAATTTAGTTACGGGAACAATAATGAAACGATCTACAAAGTTAATTATTCCTAAAACAATCCTTTTTAATGCTAAACAGAATTTTTTAATAATTTTCATCAGAATCAACCTCCTTATCTTCAGTTGAATCTTCAAATTGTTCATCTACTAGCAAATTATTCTTAGGCCTTAATTCCTCAATTAAAACCATTCTTGCATCATCAAGTGATAAATTATAATTCAAAGTACCACCTATCGCCATCGAAATTCGCCCTGTTTCTTCAGAAACCACCAATGCAATAGCATCTGTTTCTTCACTTATTCCAAGAGCTGCTCTATGCCTTGTACCAAGTCTTTTATTAATTTTTGTATTAATACTTACTGGAAAAACAGCACTAGCACTAATTATTTTATCTCCTTGAATAATTACCCCTCCATCATGAAGAGGATTATTAGGAAAGAAAATTGATATTAATAAGTCAGAAGAGATATCAGCATATATTTTTTTACTTCGCTCGATATAATCATTTAAACTTACATTTCTTTCAATGACAATTAATGCTCCAATACGAGATTTTTTTAGATACTCAACAGCATTAATAATCTCATATACCATTTTTTCTCTTTCATCTAAAGTAAGAACCCTATGTCTTCCAAGTAACTGACTACGTCCTAAATTTTCTAAAATGGCACGTATTTCCGGTTGGAAAATAATAATAATTGCAAGTGGTCCCCACATGATTGCATATTCCAATATAAGTCCTATTGTTACTAAGTTAAATACATCAGAAATAATTTTAATAACAATAACAAACAAAATTCCTTTAAATAACAAAGTCATTTTAACATTATTGCGAATATTTTTTAAAATAAAATAAAATACTAACCATACTAGTGATATGTCAACGATTTTTTGTAATATCACTAAAATACTATTTAGCGTCATCTTTATCTACACCTCTAAATTATTATACCATATTGAGTAAAAAAAAGCACTACTATATTTTAAGAAGCATTATTTTTCTTTATAGTAGCTCTATTCCTATTCCTACTACGCCATATTTTTCCTGCTTTTCTCGTGAATAATATTTATCCATATCATGATAATCAGCAACTTCAAAAGAAGTATAACCTAGTTCTAATTTATCAAATTTTTGATATAACTCTTTAAAAGTAGGAAATATATATAAAGCTATTATTTTAGCTTTTATAATTTCACTAGTTTCTTCATTTTCAAAAGATATTATATCTTCAATGTTCATTTGTCTTCTTTTTTCATCCCAAAGACGTAGTTCAATTCTTTTTTGCTTATTTTTAATAAGATTAAAAGGTTTTGCTTTTAAGTGCATATTGTGTGTCATATTTACTCCTTATAATTCCATAATCCAAGTTTTCCCTTTGCAAAAACTGGCTTAGTATATATTTTTACATTTTCTAATTTCCAAGCATACAGTCCTATTTTACTATTATTTCCATAAATAAAGTTATTTGTTTTTAATAAAAAATCATTAAATTTTTCATCAACTAATATACAGGCGGTTATTTCAGCTTCTCCAATGATTGCCCCTTTTTGATAATTTAAATTTAAATGTTCAAATCTAGAAAGAGCACTTTTTTCAATAGTAGAAGAAGTATGAATAAGGATTTTTCCACGATAATTAGTCTTCCAGCTTCTAAATTCATACTTCTTATAATTATTTACTATCAAAGAAGCCCAAGGCTCTTTTATTGTTAATACTTTCATTATTCGTATAACGGATATTTTTGGCAAAGCTCTTCTACTGTTTCTTTTGATTTATTTAAATCATTTCCTTCAATAACATCATTAATAACGCTTGCTATTATTTTCATATCTTCTTCTTTAAATCCCCTTGTTGTAACAGCAGCTGTACCAAGTCTAATCCCACTAGTAATAAAAGGACTTTGCTTATCATTTGGAACTACATTTTTATTTACCGTTATTCCTACACTTTCCAAAAGTTTTTCGGCATCTTTACCAGTTATATTTTTATTAGATAAGTCAACAAGCATTAAATGATTATCTGTTCCATCAGAAACTATTTTAAAGCCATATCTCTTAAGTTCTTCACAAAGAATATTAGTATTGACAATAATTTGCTCACAGTATTTCTTGAATTCAGGTTTTAACGCTTCTTCAAAGCACACTGCTTTTCCTGCAATAACATGTTCTAATGGTCCGCCTTGAATGCCTGGGAAAATATTTTTATCAAGTAATTTGCCATATTTTTCTTTGCATAGAATTAATCCACCACGAGGGCCTCTTAAAGTTTTATGAGTTGTACTAGTAACAAAGTCAGCATAAGGTACAGGTGATTCATGCAAACCAGTAGCAACAAGTCCAGCAATATGAGCCATATCAACCATAAGATAAGCACCAATTTTATCGCAAATTTCTCTAAAACGTTTGAAATCAATTTTTCTAGAGTATGCACTAGCACCAGCTACAATAAGCTTAGGCTTTTCTTGAATGGCAATTTTTTCTACTTCGTTATAATCAATATAGCCATCAGAGTCTAATCCATAAAAAATAAAATTAAATAAACGTCCAGAAAAATTAACAGATGAACCATGAGTTAAATGACCACCATTTTCTAAATTCATAGATAAAATTTTATCTCCTGGATTTAAAATTGTAAAATATACAGCCATATTGGCTTGTGAACCTGAATGTGGTTGAACATTAGCATGTTCTGCACCAAATAGTTTCTTAGCTCTTTCAATAGCAAGTCTTTCAATACCATCGATATTTTCACATCCTCCATAATATCTTTTGCCTGGATATCCTTCAGCATATTTGTTAGTTAAATAACTACCCATAGCTTCCATTACTGCTTTACTAGTAAAGTTTTCTGACGCTATTAATTCAATGGTATTTCTTTGCCTATCTAATTCTTTACTAATTAAATTATACACTTCTTTATCTTCTTTTTTTAAATTACTAAAATCCATGTTATCTCACATCCTTCATTTTATATTATACACTCAAAGTAAAAAAAAATATAGTATTTAATACTATATTAACAACTTGTATAAGATTTACAAGAAGTATTACCATCTACTCCTACTGTACATGAACGTTTACGGCAACAACTACCACTTCCTTTAGATGTTGACCATCCACTATAAGTTCCACAACTAGTAGAAGTACTATAAGATACTCCATCCCAAGGGCATACTGAACATCCAACACAAGTTACTTCTCCATTAGCTCCACAAGCACAACTTCCACATTCTGGTGTTCTACTAGTGGTTTCATTAGCAGTAGAATATTGAGTGATAGATTTAGTTGAAACATTATATGTTCTAGAAACGGAAGCGCTTTCACCTTTTTCATTAGTTACTGTATAAGTTACTGTATTAGATGGCTTAGTTAATCCAAGTTCCACTGTGGTACCAGAAGTTTTTGAAACTTCTGTACCATTAACTTCCACTTTCTTTGTTAACACCGTTCCACCGCTTGGATCAGTTACAGAAATTCCATCCATTAAATTAACAGTTTCTCCAACAATAGTAGAAGTAGTATCTATAGTAGATACTATTGTTGGAGTGGTATCTTCAGGAAGTGGATTTATAACTTCACAATCAGGAGAAATTTCACTTTCAGTAAATTTTATTTGACTAGCTTGAGCTTTGATTTCTCCATTAAATGTAGTATTAGATATAGTAGAATCAGCTAAATTAAAATCAGCCCAAATATAAACTGTAAAAAACTGCTGAGAATTTTGTAATAAAAAGTTTTGATACAGAGTTAATTCAGATCCAGCATTTGTACATTTTAAAGATCCACTATTAAGCTTCGTATTATTACTCCAAACTTCCCATTTAATAATTTCACTGTTTCTAAGAATATTATCAATATTAGTAACATTTAAATAAATTCTTCCATATACATCAGATTCAATTGTTTTCCAAAACTCACTTTTAAACGTCAACGCTCCATCTTTGCTAGTGGCAATAGGTAAACTACTCGAAATATCTGTAGCATCGGTATCATAAATAATTCCAAGATCATTTACAGTAATATCAATATTAGTTGTATCAGGTAAAGTATATTTAATTAAAGCATATGTTACATTAGTAAGTAAGATACACATCACTAACATTACAGATATCATTATTAATTTTCTATTTTCTTTCTCAAATTGATTCATAATATTTAAAGCCCCTCCTACTTTCTATATACATTATAGCACTAAAAATTGATACGCTCAAGGAAAAATACAAAGAAAATAATAAAAATCATGTTATTATTTTCTCAAAGGAGACGATTAGATGAATAACTTAGTTGATTTTTCATTACTTCTTTTACTTGCAAATTTAGATAATGAAAAAATAAAAAACTCGCAGGAGTTAGTAGAACGTATTGTATATTTAGATCATGATTCTTATATGTTTTACACTGCCCTGCTACAAGTTAAATATGACTTCAAAAAGGTTAATTTTAAAAAGAAAAGAAGCCTTCTAACTTTTGATGATATGGTCGGATTATATTTAGCAAAAGTAAAAGTAAATAAAGATAAATATAAAAGATTCTATCAAAATGATAGTTCATATAATGAACTTATAAGTAAATATGCTAAATATCATATATTAGAAGATTATTGGCCTCTTTGTAAAACTATTAATAATTTATATTTATATCATGATGCAAAGTTAAAGAACATAGAATGCTATATGGAACAATCTCAATTATTAGAAATAAAAAAGTTATTAAAGAAAACTAACTCTAAAAAATAAATAAAAACCTCGTTTCTCCTTTTTATCTAAGAAACGAGGTTTTAAATTAGGCATTTTTTTCGTTATTTTCTTTTAATAGATCAATGGCCTTACGCATTTTTAGATCATATCTTAATACTTCAATATCACCAAGTTCATGAAGTAATTCCTCTTTAGTAGCATTATATTTTTTAGCCATTTCTTCTAAATCTTTGTTAGCATCTTCAATAGATGGATCAATTTTTTCTACTTTAGCAATTTCATCTAGTAAATAACGATTCTTAATTCTTTTTAATGCTTCTACCTTTAATTCACTTTTTATATCTTCTTTAGTCTTTTTAGTATAAGCTAAATATAATTCTTCAGTAATACCTTGCATTTTCATTCTTTCAAGAAAATTTTGATACATTCTTTCAGTTTCAGCATCTACTATCTCATCATCGATTTCAATAGTCATATTGTTACTAGCAGCTTCTAGTAAATCTTCAATATATTTATTTTCATCATCCATATCTTTACGAGCTTGGATTTGTTCTTTAATCATTTTTTCTAAGTCTTCTTTGCTATTGATATCTTTCATTCCAAAGTCCTTAAAGAATTCTTCATCTAATTCAGGAACTTTTCTTGTTTTTACATCATTAATTTTTACTTTAAAAGTAACTTTTTGACCCTTTAATTCATCACTAGCATAATCTTCTGGGAAAGTTAATTCTAAATCCTTAGTATCTCCTTTAGATAAACCTATTAATCCTTCTTCAAATCCAGGAATAAAAGAATTGCTACCAAGTTCTAAAGGATAATTTTCAGCTTTTCCGCCTTCAAATGCTACACCATCTTTGAATCCTTCAAAGTCAATAATAACAGTATCACCTTTTAAAGCTTTTCCATCTTTAACACACATTTCAGCATATGAATCTAAAGTATGAGAAATTTCATGTTCAATTTCTTCTTTAGTTACTTTAGATTTGTTTTTCTTCACTTTTAGATTTTTATAATCACCAAGTTTAACTTCAGGATCGGTTACAAAAATATAATTTACTTCTAATCCAGTATCATCTGCTTTTACTAAATCAATACGTGGTTCTACTACTGGAATTATTTTTCCCTCTTCCATTATTTCATGATAATGGTTGTGAATCAATTCTTCAGCGGCTTCAGCATAAAGATTTTCTTTTCCATACTTTTTTTCAAAAAGATTACGAGGAGCTTTACCCTCTCTAAAGCCATCTATTTTTACCTTTTTATTTAGTTTTTCAAACGCTCTATCGATTGCATTTGAAAATTCTTCTTTTTCTACTTTGTAATTTACTGTAATTTTGCTCATATTTCCTCCTATTGAATTTCTAATATTTGAACGTCGTATTTACCATTTGGGCTTTCTACTGATCTTACTTCACCAGCTTTAGCATTCATTATTGATTTTGCAAGTGGGCTTTCATTTGATATTTTATTATTAGAAGGATCTGCTTCTTTGCTACCTACTATACGATACTCTTCTACTTCATCATCATCAACATATTTAATTTTTACAGTTGTTCCTAACGAAACTTTATCAGTGCCTTTTTTTTCAATAATAACAGCATTTTCAATAATGTGTTCTAATTCGACAATTCTACCTTCAATTTGTGCTTGTTCAGCTCTTGCTGCATCATAGTCAGCATTTTCACTTAAATCTCCTAATGCACGTGCATCTTTTAATGCTTTGATAATCTCTGGTCGTTTCTTGTTTCTGAGATTATCTAATTCTTCTTCAACTTCAAGAAATCCTTCTTGAGTTAAGTATATTTTATTTGACATTTTCTTTTCACCTCATATAAATATCTATTTCAAAATTTTACACTTCTTTGTAATAAAAGTCAAGCAAATTTATATTTTTTTTCGCATTAAATCATTTACTTTGATTGGTAAATCAATTTTGAATTTAATGATTTCTTCTGGATGCCTTGCAGCATCTAAATGATTACCAAATTCATCAAAAATTTCTGGCATTACAAAGCTTACAGCTTCTTTATTAGGTCCAAAAATTTCCACTTCATCACCAGGTTTAAAGAAATTTCTTTCGCTTAATGAAACTTCTTTAGTTTCTTCATCATAATTAAAGACTATTCCTAAAAATTCTTGATTACTTTTTTCATCGCGTCCTAAATAATATTGATGATTATAATTAACAGGTCCATCAAAAAATTGAGCAATGCTTTCTCTATTAGAAACTTTATCTAATACTTTTTGATAGTACTTTATTTTTTCATCAGTAAGAGTATTATCGTAATAACTATCTATAATATGACGATAAGCATCAACAACAGATGCTATATAATAATTAGAGCGCATCCTTCCCTCTATTTTTAAGGAAGATACATTAATATCTATCATCTCTTTAATATATGTTATCATCGATAAATCTTTACAAGACATCGTAAATTTTATATTAGAATTTACTTTATTTTTAGATGGATCAAGCAAATCAAATTCAAAACGGCATATTTGACTACATCCTCCTCTATTAGCATCCCTATTAGTAAAATAATTAGATAAAACGCATCTACCACTATAAGCTGCACACATTGCCCCATGAATAAAGCACTCTACTTCTATTCCAGTATCATCTATAATTTCTTTTATTTCCTTCTTAGAAAGCTCTCTACCAAGGACTACTCTTTCAGCACCAAGAGATTTTAAATACCTACAAGAAAGTTTATTCATACTAGAACTTTGCGTACTTATATGAACAGGTAACTCAATATTAAGCTTTTTTACTAAATCCAATATAAAAATATCTGCAACAATAATTGCATCAACTTTATAAGAAGCAAGAACTCTTAAGTAATTTTCTAATTCTAAATAATCTTCATTATGGAAAATAATATTTACTGTAACATAAACTTTTTTCCCCAGTTTATGAGCATATTCACAAGCCTCTTTGATTTCATCTAAACTAAAATTAGTAGCGTTTGCTCTTAAACTAAAATTTCTTCCCCCAATATAAACAGCATCTGCTCCATAATCAAACGCCCATTTTAATCTATCTAAAGAACCAGCAGGCGCTAGTAATTCAATTTTTCTATTTTTCATCTTTCTTCACCCGGTAAATTGTCTTAGTATATAAAAATCCCTTATAATTATTCTTATTAACTTTTAAAGTAAAATTTCTTATAACATCATTTATATTACCATCTTCATATATTGTATTAAGGATAAGATAATCTATATTATTCTCTTTAAATATATCATATTCAGAAGAATAATCTATTTTCTTATAATCATATACAACTGTCATATCATCTTTTTCCATAACAGGATATTCTTTTTCATTATATTTTAAATAATATGTTCCATCTTCTTTATCTTCTTTTATATAGTCTAAATAACCGGAAATTAACTTTCTTCCAGAATTAAATATTGGTACATAACCATATGCAAGAATATATATTTTATAAGAAACACTCTTCTTTATTTCAATAATCTCATCCAAAGTTATATCATTTGATAATATAGCACCATCTAACTTTTGGGAAGAAAAAAACTTATTACTCATAATAGAATTATTTAAATGATCTTCCCTAATAATAAATTTATTTTCTATTCCAAGTTTTTTAGCAATCTCTAAAACAGCTAAGTCATAAAAGATAAATTTAATATTTTCTTCTTTAAAATAATCAATAATTTCTTCTAAATATGGTAAATCTTTATTATGCATAATCTTATTTATCAAAAGATAAACTACTTTATAATCTTTTAATAAAGGTTTTACTTCTTCTTTAGAAAGTGAAAAATTAGTATTAACAGTTAACCCATCAATACCAATTATTATTCCGCTTACTAAAGACTTATCTAAATTTAATAAATCTTCTTTTTTATTTATTGTTACTAGTAATTTCATTTTCATCAACTCTCTTTGAAATAGCAATTCTATCTCCCACATCAACATAAGTAGTAGTAAATTCTTTATTTTGATCAAGAAAATCAATATATTCTTTTATTTTTCTTACTAAAGACGCTTGATTTTTTGTTTTAATAAGATTAGGATTTTCTACTAATCCATGAAAAGATAAATTATCGGTTATTATTGTACCACACTTTGCTAAATTTTTGCCAAATTTTTGCATAAAAAAGATATTATGGCTTTTAGAAGCGTCAATAAAAATCAAATCGTATTTCCCCTCAATCTCAGCTTCCATAGCATCTGCATATATAACTTTTATCTGCTTTTTCATTCCAAGAGTAGATACATTCTGAACAGCCATCTTATACCTAAGTTCATCTTTTTCAATAGTAACAATTCTAATATCCTTATTAACTCTAGCCATTCTAATTGCTGAATAACCAATTGCAGTTCCTATTTCTAAGATATTTTTAATTCTATTTTTCTTAATATATTCACAAAGAAAATCAATACCATCATCAAGCATAATAGGAATTCTATTATCTCTTGCATATATTTTTATTTTGTTTATCTCTTCGTACATAGTAACATCCCCCTACTAATCATCATACTCATACCATAGATTTTCTTTTTTTAATTTAGCAATAATTTGATTGTGCTCTTTTTCTGTCTTAGTAAAATAAGTCTTTTTATTTTTATCGGCAACAAAATAATAATAAGAGTGCTTACTAGGATTTAAAACAGCTTCTATAGACTCAATACCAGGATTAGCAATGGGTCCTACTGGGAGTCCCTTAAAAGTCTTACACCTTGTATTATAAGCATTACAATCATTTAACTCGCTTCTATATAATTCTCTTTCGTTCATATCAACTTTCGCACCATAATATGAAGTAACATCACTACCTAAAGTCCATCCAGCATTAAGGCGATTATAAAATACTCCCGCTACTCCATTTCGATCGTCAGAAGAAGCTCCCTCTAATTCAACAATAGATGCTAATGTTATTAATTCATGAACACTATATTTACTTTTAGTAATTTCTTCTTTATAAGGAGTTAATTTACTATCCATATTAAGAAGCATTTTATCAAAAATATCTTTTACTGAAACATCTTTATTTTTAAAAGCATAAGTATCTGGAAACAAGTATCCTTCTAAAGAATAATATATCTTAGCATTTTTAATATCATTGCTTAAAAACCAATATTTACTAATAAGCTCGTCTAAATAAGTATTATCTTTTAAAAGAGCATAAATATCTTCTTCTTTATTATTAGTATTATCGCTAATAAGTTTAACAACTTTACGCATATTTATTCCTTCACGAAATGTAATAGATATCTCTTCTTTATTATAAGTATTTCCTTCCATTAAAATCTTAGTAATTTTTTTTACTCCCATATTTTCGCTTAACTCATAAGTACTTGCTTTTAAATTACTAACTCCATTTAACTTAACATATAATTTAAAAAACCACGTATTTCTTATTAAATTATTTTCTTTTAATGTATTTCCAATTGATTCTATACTACCTTTTTCAATTACAACTTCTTTAAGTGTTTGATCCTTGCTAACAGGACTTATCATATAATTATAAACACTACAGCTTAAAACAATTACTGACGCAGTTAAAATTACTATTGCTAGCATTACATTACGCCACACCTTCATATTCATTATTTACTTCTCCTTCTTTAAAAAAAGAGTCTATTTAGAAGACTCTTGTTTTTTATTTGCTTCTTCTTGTACTGATTCTAATATAGTTTCAATAATTTTCCATTCTCTTTCTGTCTCTATTGGAATTAGATCAGCAGGTTCTTGATCTGGAGTATATATTGAAGCATATACTTTAACGTTACCATTCTCGTCTAAACTATTATCAGTATAAACGATATAATTTTTCTTAGTTTCATCAGATTCAAAAGTAAATAAAACTTCACACATAATTTTTTGGCCTTTTTCATCAATAACAGTAAAAAAAGCTCTTTTTTCATTTTCCGTATTTTTAGTTTCCATTTTCTTCTCCTTTTTACTTTACTATATATTATAACATCTACTATTTTAAAAGTAAATTAATTTTTTCGATCTAAATAGCTTTGAAGTATTAAAATAGCGGCCATTCCATCTACTTTAGTTTTTCTTTTTTTGCGAGACATATTAGCATCTATCAATATATTATTAGAAATAACTGAAGTAAGTCTTTCATCTTCCATAATAACATTAATATTAAAAGTCTTTTCTAATTTTTCTTTAAATTCTAAGCAAATAAGCGCTCTTGTTGATAAAGTATTATTCATATTTTTAGGAAGTCCCAATACTATGTCAGTAATTTTATTTTCAGTAATTATTGGTTCTAATTCTTTAATCGCATATTCATAATCTTCTTCTTTAAAGCGAATTGTTGTATACAAACAGGCAACTGTATTAGTTAAATCGCTTATAGATACGCCTAAAGTTTTGCTTCCTAAATCAAGACCTAAATATCTCATTGTTTAAATAACTCCTAAGCAATACTTCAACAAGCATAGATCTATCTATTTTTTTAATTTTATTACGTGAATCTTGATAGTTAGATATATATCCTAAATCACCGCTAATAATATATCCCACTAACTGATTAATTGGGTTATATCCCCTTTCTTCTAAAGAATTATACACTTCTTTCAAAGTTTCTAATACAATACGTTCATTTATCTCATTAGTATCAAACAAAACAGTAGTATCGTCCACTTTATCACCTCTTATCTTTATTCTATCATCTTTCTTTAATTAAAACAATTATTTTCTTTCAAGATACTCTAAAAACTCTTCTTCACTCCAAATAGGAATATTAAGAGATAACGCTTTATTATACTTACTACCAGCATCTTCTCCAACTATTACTGCACTAGTAAGCTTACTTACAGAAGAAGACACCTTACCACCATTTTCTTCAATTAAAGAGGTAGCTTCATCTCTAGTAATATTGCTAAGAGTTCCGGTTAAAACAAAAGTTTTTCCTTTGAAATAATCATTCTCTTTTATCAAAGCAGAATTATAATTCATATTAAGACCTATCTTCTTAAGTTTATCGATAAGTTCAATATTCTTTTCATCATTAAAATAATTAACTACGTTTCTTGCAATAACAACACCAATATCTTTTATATGAGTAAGTTCATCTAGATTTGCCTTAATTAGATTATCCATATTATTAAAGTTAAACGCTAGTATTTTAGCAACTTTAGCACCAACATTCCTAATACCAAGGCCATAAATAAGTTTTTCTAAAGAATTTGCTTTACTATTATTAATAGCGGTCAAAAGATTAGTTATTGACTTATTTCCAAATCCTTCTAGTAATTTTAGTTCTTCTTCATGCTGATTTAAATGATAAATATCAGAAACATCTTTGATATATCCCATATTATAAAAATCTTCAATCATTGATTCTCCCATACCATCAATATTCATTGCATCTCTTGAAACAAAGTGAATTAAATTCTCTATTTTTCTAGCATCGCAATGTTTATTTACGCAATAGTAATCAGCTTCATCTTCTTTTCTTACTAAAGCGCTACCACAAATAGGACATTCTTTTAACATCACAAAAGCCTTTTCTGTCCCATCTCTTCTTTCTATTACTGGTCTTACTACTTCTGGAATAACATCTCCTGCTTTTCTTACTACTACAAAATCTCCCACTCTAATATCTTTATTAATAATATTGTCCTCATTATGAAGTGTTGCTTTACTAATAGTAGATCCAGCAATCCTAACAGGCTCTAGTATAGCATTAGGAGTAATTTTTCCTGTTCTCCCAACAGTACAAATAATATCTTTTAATTTTGTAATTACTTCTAAAGCAGGAAATTTATAAGCAGTTGCCCATTTAGGAACTTTAACCGTATATCCAAGCCTTTTTTGAAGAGAAATATCATTTACTTTTATAACTATTCCATCTATTTCATAAGGAAGTTCTTTCCTATGAACAGTCCAGTAATTTATATATTTTAAAAGTTCACTTATATTAGATACTTTCCTATTATTAGGATTTACAGTAAATCCAAGTTCTTTCATATAATTTAAAGCATCTTCATGAGTAGCTAAGCCATAATCCTCTGGATTAGGTAAATGATAGATAAAATTAGATAAATTTCTTTTTGCAGTAACTTTAGAATCTAAATTACGAATACTTCCAGCAGCAGCATTTCTAGGATTTTGAAATTTTTCTTCTCCCAAAGCTATTTTTTCTTCATTTAATTTATTAAAAGAAGATTTACTCATATAGATTTCTCCTCTTACTTCAATGCTAACATCCCTCTTTAAGCGAAGAGGAACATCTTTAACAGTTTTAACATTTTCTGTTATATCTTCACCAGTGATACCATCTCCTCTAGTAGCGCCTCTTGTTAAAATGCCATTTTCATAAGTTAAGCTAACTGCTAATCCATCTATTTTAAGTTCACAAACATATTCTACTTCAGGAGCTTCTTTTCTAACTCTTTCATCAAAGCGTAAAATTTCTTCTTCATTAAAGACATTTCCTAAACTAAGCATTGGAATTTGATGTGTAACTTTATTAAATTTATCTAATACGCTTCCCCCTACTCTAGTAGTTGGTGAATATTTTTCTTTATATTCCGGATACTTTTCTTCAAGAGAAATTAATTCCTGCATATACCTGTCATATTCCTGGTCAGTTAAACTAGGATTATCCAAAGTATAATATTCATAATTACACCTATCAATAATTTCAATTAATTCCTTAATTCTTCCTTTTATGTCCATCTTAAATCACCAAATATATTGTATCAAATTGCGTATCTAAAGTCTATAATAAAAGAAAAAAGTATATAAAATAATTAAACTATTTTATATACTTTATACAAAATTTTTCCTTCTAAAGAAATTGGAAATATTATATTAATTTTTTCTTCTTTATCTAAATAAACATTAGAAATATTAACGTTATTTACTTTATATTCACTTTTCAAAGTCTCTTTAAGAAGTTCTACATCAACACTATATAGTTTCAAAAGTTCTAAACCAGAAAGAATTTTTTCATCATCAAGAGAAATATTATAAGTATAATATTCTTCTTTCTTAGAAGAACTTCCAGGAACAAATATATAATATTTAATCATAAGAGATGCTACTGAAGAATTCATTGCAAACAAATAACTACTTTCTCCTATTATATCATCTTCTTCATTAATCGTTTTTTCAATATCTTGGTAGTTATCTAAAATATCTTCATTAATTTCTTCTATACAAGAAAGATTACCATCTAATTTAAATAATTTTAAATAATATTCTTTATCTAAATATTTTCCAGTTAATTCTTTCCTTTCTTCTTTTATTGCTAATTTTTTTTCTAAAGGAATATTATTATTAGAAGGAGGAGTTACTTCTTCTTTAATTTCTTCATCAGACACTTTATTATTATTTTGACTATTTTTAATAACAAAAAAAGAAGATATTGATAACAAAATTAAAGCTAAAGAAATAGATAAATATTTATTACGATACATACCATCACCTATTTCAATTATAACATAATTATACATAAGTATTCTCACTCTAAAGTACAAAGAATAAAAAATGTAAAGCGAACATATGATTGACTTTTTAAAAATAAATATGCTAAAATAAAAAAGAAGGAGAGCAAAATATGAACCGAAATTTAACAAAAAAACAAGAATTAGTATTAAATTATATCAAACAATACATTGCTATTCATAATTATCCACCTGCAATAAGAGATATTTGTGAAGGTTTAAATCTAAATTCGCCTGCAACTGTTCATACTCAT
This sequence comes from uncultured Bacilli bacterium, assembly GCA_934149465.1. GTDB lineage: Bacteria > Bacillota_I > Bacilli_A > RF39 > UBA660 > CAKPEZ01. The sequence continues at coordinate 75,660 of CAKPEZ010000001.1, forward strand.
ATTGAAAATTTAAAGAAGAAAGGTTACTTAAAAACAAGTACTTCCAAAAACAGAGCTATAGAATTACTTGTAACTAATGAATATCTTCAAAATGACGTTGTTACTGTTCCACTTCTTGGAAAAGTTACAGCAGGAAATCCCATTGAAGCTATCGAAAATCCAGATAATTTTTTAAGCTTACCCTCTTATTTAGTACCAAAAAGAAAAGAAGTTTTTACTTTAGAAGTATATGGTAATAGCATGATTAACGCTGGAATACTTGATAAAGATATAGTTATTGTAGAAAGAGCTAATACCGCTAATAATGGAGATATTGTAGTAGCACTAAATGATGAAAACGAAGTTACTTTAAAACGTTTCTACAAAGAGAAAGATTATTTTAGATTACAACCAGAAAATGATTTCATGACACCTATTATTTTAAAAAATGTAACTATCTTAGGAAAAGCAATTGGTTTGTATAGAAAATTTTAAAAGGAAAAGATCCTAACGACCTTTTCCTTTTTTTTCATCAAAAAACATTAATTTATCATATTCATAATTATTTGATCTACTCAAATATAACTTTATTCTAAGCTGATTAATAATTATTTGAATTTTTTTCAAAGTTAAGCTTTGATAAGTATTACCAAGATATTTTATATAATTATTTATAATAGCAAGTTTTAAACGCTCTGCTTCTAATAAAGATTTCTTAATACTTTCTCCTGTTTCATCGTCTCCAGTTGGCATATCATCAATTTCTTTAAGATGTTTTAATAGTTCATTAATTCGGTGATCAATCTTATGACGAAGTAATTTTTCAGTCATAGTGGGAGATACAAAAACAATCTTATTAACTGAAATAGCATCTTTTCTTTTAGCTTTAGGAGTTAATTTATATCCATTATTAATCTTCTCATATTCAAGATAAATCATCTCTTTAGTTTTTTCATCTTTTGCTAAATAATAATTAAAATTCTTTTCCATACTTATCACCGTTTTTCGAAAGTAAATCTTCTCTTACTTCTTTCGTTTTTCTTATTCTCTCATTTTCTCGATATTTCTTTATATTTTCATGATGCCCACTTAATAGTACCTCTGGCACTTTCATTCCTCTAAAAATAGCTGGCTTAGTATAATTAGGATAATCTAATAAATTATCATCAAAGCTTTCTGAAGAAAGAGAGCCTTTAGTAATTACTCCATCTATAAGTCTTACAATAGAATCCATTATAACCATACTAGGTATTTCCCCACCAGTCAAAACATAATCACCAATGCTATATTCTAAATCTACAATACTTCGTATTCTTTCGTCAAAGCCTTCATAATGTCCGCATAAAATAATTAAATGCTTTTTTAAAGATAAATCATAAGCAATCTCTTGATTATATGTTTTTCCACTAGGTGTCATCATAATTACCACGCTATCATCTGTTTTGATAGACTCTATTGCATTAAAAATAGGCTCACACATCAAAACCATCCCATTGCCTCCACCATATGGATAATCATCTACCTGCTTATTCTTATATGGAGAGTAATCTCTAATATTAATAATATTAATATTAACACTACCTTTAGTAATTGCTCTTTTTATAATAGACTCCGTTAAAAAGCCATCAAACATATTAGGAAATAAAGTTAATACATCTATCTTCATCTATATCAGTCCTTTAATATTTTTAATAACTATTTTCTTATTTAGTAAATCTATCTTTAAAATAAATTCTTTTACATAAGGAATTAAATATTTTTTTTCGCCAACTACTACTAAAAGCTCTTGAGAAGGATATTGCTCAATTTTTTTTAAAACGCCAAGCTTCTTATCATCACACCAAACTTCTAAGTTAATTAGATCTTCATTTAAATATTCACCATCTTTTAAGTTAAGATCATCCCTATTTATATAAACAGAAGTTCCTTTATATTTTAAGACTTCATTAATGTTAGAATAGCCTTCTAAAGTAACCATCTCAAATTGCTTATGATGACGATAACTATTAATTACTTCCCTATTTTTTTCTTTGCCAAAATATAATGGAAATTCTTTTTTAAAAACATATTCTTTGTATTTGAAATTTGAAATAATTCTAATTTCGCCTTTTATTCCATGAGTGTTTACCATTTTACCAATATATAAATAATTCATTATCTATTATATAATTCATAAAGAAGAATACTAGTTGCCACTCCAACATTTAAGCTTTCGCACTCTTCGTTCATTTTTATATACAAACACTCATCACATAAATCAAGAATTTCTTCTTTCACACCGCTACCTTCATTCCCCATTATTAAAGCAAAATGACTATAAGTTTTAGACTCTTTTACATCTATTCCAGAAGTTACTTTCGTTCCTAAGATCTTATAATTATCTTTTTTCAAATTTTCAATAAACTCATTTAAAGGTCTTATTATTATATTTAAATGAAAAATCATTCCTTGGGTACTTCTAATTACTTTAGGATTATATAGATCAACAGTATTAGGAGAAAGTACCAAAGTATCTATTCCAAAAGCAACCGCACTTCTAATAATAGTACCTAAATTACCAGGATCTTGAATATCATCTAATATAAGAATTTTCTCTCCAATATTATCTTCTTCTTTCTTAGACACTACCGCCATTACATCACTAGGAGACTCTAAGCATGATATTTTATGGATAATATCATTAGTAACATACGTAGTTGGTACATTAATAGGAAAAAGTCTATCTTTTTCTAAAATTAATTCTTTAATAAGTCCTGTTTTATAAGCTTCTAAAACAAGATGCTCTCCCTCAACCAAAAACGCATTTACTGAATCACGATATTTTTTTTCTTTTAATTTAGCTAATTCTTTTACATGATCATTATTTAATGAAGTTATCAGCATACAAATACCACCTTTTCTTTATGTATTATAACATTATCGTCAAAAAAAAGAAAGTAAATTACTCTCTTTTTATATAGTTTTTATAAAGAACAATAACTTTTACTAAAATATCTTCTTAAGGCGCTTCCAAGTGCTCTTCCTGCGTCCATTAAAAGTGTAGCAGCCTTAGAAATTGAATTAATAAAGGTTCCTGTAACACTAAAACCACCATTAACTAACGCTAATTCTTCTTTACTTAATTTGTTCATTTTTTTCACTTCCTTTTTTTATTTTTTCACTCTACATTTAATTGGATTAGTATAACCATCAAATAGCCCTATAAAAAAGGCAATTGCAGCACCTATTCCAGCAACTAATCCCCAGCTTATTGCACCACCTTTTATATCTTTCAATTCATAGTTTTTAATTTCTTCCATTTATAAAATCCCCTGCTTTCTTATATTTATTTGAATAATCTTTAATCAAAAGTACTATAAGAGTAAATGCCTTGATGATATAACACTTCCTTTCGTTTTAATAGTACACATTTATTTTGAGATAACTTTATAGTTATTTAAGTCTATCTTTTTATCGAAAAGATCAAGATTATTCATTCTGTGTGAAACAATTAAAAAGGTTGTATCAGGATAAAAATTCCAAAGCCTTTTTAATATTCTTCTTTCTAAAGAAACATCCATTTCATTTAATCCTTCATCGATCATTATAATATTTGCTTTTTTCACTAAAAGACGCGCTAATAACACCCTAGCTCTTTGTCCACCAGAAATATTACTACCATTATCTTCTAAAACCATATTATATCCAAGAAAGTTGTCTTTAAAAATATCATCTACTTCAGTAATGTAACATATTTTCAAGAAATCCTCCTTAGCTATGTTTCTGCCAAGTACTATATTATTATATAAAGTATCAGTATAAATAAATTCATTTTGCGATAGATATCCTATATTAAGACGAATATCTGCTTTTGAATAATTATTTAAATCTATATTATTTAGATAAATCATTTTAGAAGGAATATCATAATATTTATATATTATTTTTAATATAGTTGATTTCCCTATTCCAGATTTTCCACTTAATAAGACTTTCTCTCCTTTCTTTATACTTAAATTTAGATTTTTAATAAGAAAATTTTCTTCATCATGAGAAAAAGATAGATTATTAAAATATATATTCCCCTCAAGATAAAAATTATTTTTAGATACTAATTCCTCACTTTCTATACAAAATAAAGCATTTGCTCTTTTAAAAGATTTAACTGCATAATGATAATCACTATCTAAATCAAGAATGTTCTTTATTGGTTCTAAGAAATAATTAAGTAGTGCTTGATAAGTTATTAATTCCCCAACACTAATAACATTCATTCTTGTTAAGATAACACCATAAGTTAAAATGATTAAACTACTTATTTCATTAAAAAAGTTTTTCCAAAATATCTCCTTATTATTTAAAAAATCATACTTAAGTAAATCATTAGAAGAGTTTAAATACTTATCTTTAAAATTTTGGATAATTTCCTCATGAATAAATAAATTCTTAATTGATTCAACGCTGTTAAGATCTTCAACCAACAAATTATTTATATAAGCACTATTTTCTAAGTTTTTCAAAGTTCCAACTTCTTTTTTCTTTTTAAATATCAGGATAACACCCACATAAAAAAATATAGATAATAAACTCACAATAAATAATTTCAAATTTACTGTCATAAGAAAAAACATTCCAATCAGCAAAAAGAATCCATCCAAAAATACTGTAAGAATAAATTTCATAATCATATCTTTTATATAGGATAGATCATTTACTTTAGATAGTATTTCTCCTTTTGCTTGTTTATTATAATAAGTATAAGAAAACAATAATATTTTTTGAAGCATCTTAGTTACTAAAGAAAAATCCATTTTAAAAGCAAATATTATAAGCATTTTATTTCTAAGATAATTAAATAATATTTTTATAAACGAAATTAATAAAAAGATAAACATAATTATCATTAACATTTTAAATGAAAATTTTTTATAACTATCTAAAATAATCTTAAAATAATAAGAACTAAAGCAAGAAAAAAGTGCAAAAATGATCGATGAAAATAATATTCCTATAATTATTAATTTATTTTTTCTTAGTACTTCTTCTATAATTTCTTTTAAATAATTTCTTTCTTTTATTCTTGGTAATTTATTTGTTAAATGAAAAATCATAACATTTCCTGTCCAAATATGATTAAGTTCGTAAGCAGAAATTTTTATTTCTCCTAATGCTGGATCCATAATTATAAATTTTTCATTTTTTATTTCATAAAGTACCACAAAATGAAGCATATTATTTCGAACTACTTGTAATAATACTGGCATATTTAATTTTTTAATTTCATTAGTATTATCTAATTTATATGATTTATTCACAAGGCCAATGCTAGTAAGATAATTACTTATATTCAAAAAATTAGTTCCATTTTGATCAATTTTTAAATATTCAGTTAAATTATTTAATGGAATATTTCCTCCATAATAACGAATAATCGATAAAACAGAAGCGGCTCCACAATCTTTAGCACTTATTTGTTTTATGATTAATTTAGTCTTCATATTATCACCTCCTCATTATAATTATTATAAATAAGAAAGTAAATTCCTTTTTATCCATAAAAAAAAATTAACTTTTTTAAGTTAATTTTTAAAATTCACAATTACCAGGAGTTCTTGGATAAGGAATAACATCTCTAATATTTTCAACTCCAGTAATATAAATAAGTAATCTTTCAAATCCCATTCCAAATCCAGAATGAACACATCCACCAAACTTTCTTAAGTTTAAATACCATTCTAAAGAAGATTTATCCATTCCAAGTTCATCCATTCTCTTAACAAGCTTATCATAATCTTCTTCTCTTTGAGATCCGCCCATTAATTCTCCGGCACCAGGAACTTCTAGATCAACAGCCGCTACTGTTTTACCATCTGGATTTAACTTCATATAGAAAGCCTTTATATCTTTAGGCCAATCTGTTACAAAAACAGGACCATTAAAATATTCAGTAATATATTTTTCATGTTCTTTAGAAATATCTTCGCCTTGTTTTGGTTCAAATTCCCATTTTACAGGAGCTTTTTGTAATATTTCAATAACATCATGATGAGAAATTCTTGTAAATTTAGAATTAATTAATTTAGTTAATTTATCTATTAAGCCTTTCTCTACAAACTCATCAAAAAATTTCATTTCAAAAGGACAATTATCTAGTACATACTTAACTACATATTTAAGCATCTCTTCCATAATATCCATATCCCCAGCTAAATCACAAAATGCTATTTCTGGTTCTATCATCCAGAATTCATTTGCATGAGTTTTAGTATTAGAATTCTCTGCTCTAAAAGTAGGACCAAAAGTATAAGTTTTCTTATAAGCTAAAGCAAATGTTTCAGCTTGCAATTGACCTGATACAGTAAGAGAAGCTTTTTTTCCAAAGAAATCTTTATCATATGACACTTTACCACTATCAGCAACTCTATCTAAATCCAAAGTAGTAACTTGAAACATCTCACCTGCTCCTTCACAATCAGAAGCAGTAATAAGAGGAGCATGAAAATAAACGTAGTTATGTTCTTGAAAATACTTATGAATAGCATAAGCAGCAACACTTCTTACTCTAAATACTGCTTGGAATAAATTTGTTCTAGGTCTTAAATATCCTTGTTCTCTTAAAAATTCTCTTGTATGTCTTTTTGGCTGAATAGGATACTCATCAGGACAATCTCCAAGCAAAGTAATATCTGATACTTTTATTTCATAATCTTGACCACTTCCTGAAGAACGAACTAAAGCACCTTTTACCATAATGCTAGAACCAATCTTAATCTTTTGAATTGCTTCAAAAGAAGATAATGAATTATCATAAACAAGTTGTACATGCTTAAAACAAGTTCCATCTGAAAAGTCAATAAATCCAAATTCTTTTTGTTTACGATGATTTCTAACCCATCCTTCTAAAATAACTTCTTTATCTAGATATTTTTCACTATCTAATAATAAATCTTTTAAATCTAATTTCATATTTTGATCTCCTTTCAAACAAAAAAACAGTCTTAAGTCCCTATTTTAAGGACGTAAAACTGTTACCGTGGTACCACCTTATTTTTTTCTCATTTTAATAACGGTTCATAACCGACTTATCCTACTAATAAATATTTTCAGATAAATACTCGGTGGTGTTATTCTTAAAAAGTCTTTTTAATTAGCTTCCACCATCCTAATCTCGCTATATAAGTACTTCTTAATACTTCTCCACTTCTTCGTTTTGTTGTATAAATTATATATTATATTTTTTCTATTGTCAATATTTTTTTACTTTGGTTCTAAGAGCATTCTACTAAGCCATTATTATTTATATTCTTTTACAAACAATAACGCACATTGCTGGATTAAATTCAGGTATTTTCTTTGAAAACCATTTTCTTTTAATAACTAAATTATTATTTGATAATTCGTTTTCAAACGTATCCCAATTGACAATATTGCAAGATGTAGCAACCACATCTATTTTTGAGCCATTGTTAACCACATAAATAACATCTAATGTAAAATAAAAATGTTGTTAAAGCTTCAAACTATTACACTTTATATTTCTATTTTTTCTTTTTTACCATTTTCAAAAATATAATATGGTAATTCTCCTATTACTTTTACATTTTTACCATCAAAGAAAATAGTATCTTCTTCTGGAATTGCTATTACCTTTTCATTATTAGTAGTATACTCAGTAATAAAATTAGTATATTTATCAGTTAATGTTTTATTTTCTTCTTTAGAAAGTTTTGAGCTATAGTTAGTATAATGAACAAATACAGAAATATTATTTAAGTAATTAAATCCTTTTGTATCAGTTAAATTAATTTCATTTTTATCCATTACTCTTATAATATCTATACTTTTTCCAAAGATAACTGCTCCGGCAGAACTACCATATACTATTCCTCTGTTTAATATGTATTTTTTTAGTTTATCGTAATTTTTTGTTGTCTTAATACCATTTAATAATTTATAAGTATTTCCTCCACCAATATATATTAACGAATAGTCATCTAAATTCTTTTTTTCTAATTCCTCAAATGATCTTACCATTTCTATGCTAGGAATATCTATGCTCGATATTTCTCCTTTAATCCACTCATAACAACTATCATATGGATGAGCTTCTTCATCCATAGCTAATGGTATATATAATACCGGCTTGCTATGATTAATTATTTTGTTTATCTCTTTATATGTTAATAACGTTTGTTTACCACAACCGCCACCGTTTAAAAACAATTTCATTTTTTCCTCCAAATTACTTTTTTAATTATTACTTCTATATGCATTATACCATAAAAATTTCTATTTGTTTTAAGCAAAAAAACTAGAACTACCATAAGTATTTTATAGTTGGAAATTTATTTATTCCTATAATAAATAATAATTATTATATTGTATATAAATTTCATCATCGGCGACTTATTATAAAAATAATTCATAAACTTATAAAGTCTAGAATTTATAGAAATAATAAAAAACAATATTCAATAATTACATTATAACTATATCATATTGCTTTTAATTTTTCATAAATTTTGTTTCACATCATTTACAATTATACACAGATTCAAAATACTAATTTTGCTTACTCAGTTCTAAGAGCATCTACTGGATCTTTATGGCTTGCCATAATAGCAGGTATCATTCCACCTATCATTGTAAGAAGAATACTTACCAAAAGAAGGATTAAAGCATGCCAAACAGATAATTGTGCTACATTCTTTAAATTAGTTAGATTATATAAAATCATATTAGCCGGAATAATTAATATTCTTGCAATTAAAAGTCCAAGAAGTCCACTACAAATTCCAATTATAAAAGTCTCCGCATTAAATACTCTAGTAACGTCTTTCTTTCTAGCACCAAGAGATCTTAAAATACCAATTTCTTTAGTTCTTTCTAAGACAGATATATAAGTAATAATTCCAATCATAATTGAACTAACTACTAAAGAAATTCCTGAAAAAGTAATTAGTACAATCGTAATTGCGTCCATAATATTAGAAGATAAAGAAGACATTGTACTAGCCATATCTGTATATATTACTTTATCATCATCATTTTTATCAGCATTATATTTATCTAAATATTCTAACACTTTATCTTTAGTTTCAAAATTCTTAGGATAAATACTAAGCATTATTGGTGTTTTACTTCCTCCTAAATAGCTTAAAACACTTTCCTTAGTTGATTCATCTGTAAATTTTTGCCCAGTTAATACATTATAATCACTATCTTTTTGCATAAGAGCAATCTTACTTTCTGAGTTTATTTCTATATAATCATTCATTAATTTTTCATTATATAAAATTCCCCCAGTAACATTAATTCCTCTAGCTTTAGAAATAGAATTTATAATAGTATCAAACATACTTCCATCTTTTGAGCGTACTATTCCAACTATTTTTAAAGTAGTTCCTTTATTATAAGCATCTTCTAAAGAAATATCCCCATTATAATAATCATCATTATTAATAAGTTTAATCTCTTTATTAAGTAAATCTTCAAAAGGTATTTCTTCTAAAGAAGAATCAATTCCTAAAATATCAAGCAAAGACTTTTCTACTCTATTTTTTTCATCTACTACTAACACTAAATCAGTTTTTTCACTAGGATAAGATCCCATAAGTAAGTCATATCCTTCTCTTAAAAAATCATTATCATCATTCAAACTAGTAGGAAGAGAATTAAAGTTTAATTCATTACCAGTAGTTTTCTTATATTCATCATTATTTTTATAAATTAAATTAAAATTAGTTAACCTTATATAAGATATCCCAAGAATATCATTAGAATCAATTTTCTCTACATAAGAAGTATAATCATCAGTAATTATATTAGAGTGAATCTTAGTAGAAGCTTTACTATCATAAGGATATATCTTTTTACTAGAAGGATATTTTCCCTCTTTAGAATAAAATTCATTTTGGATATTCATCATCGTATCACTATCTACTTCCATAGCTTCTCTTGTTACAAAGATAGGAAAATTAGATAAAGTATCAGACTCAAATTTATATATCTGAATATCAAATCCATTAGATAAGGCTAAAATAAGTGCTATTCCAATTATTCCAATTGATGATGCGAATGCTGTTAATATTGTTCTTCCCTTCTTAGTTTTAATATTATTAAAAGAAAGTTTTAAAGCAGTAAAAAAGCTCATTGCTGTCTTTTTTATATTGTACTTTCTTTTAGTATCTTCTTTCTTAATTGGATTAGAATCACTAATAACGCTTCCATCTTTAAATTCAATAATTCTACTTGCGTACTTTTTAGCGAGTTCTGGATTATGAGTAACCATAATAACAAGTTTATTTTTAGAAATTTCTTTAATAAGCTCCATAATTTGGATACTAGTATTAGTATCAAGAGCCCCTGTTGGTTCATCTGCTAAGATAATATCTGGATCATTAGATAAAGCTCTTGCAATTGCAACTCTTTGCATCTGTCCACCAGATAATTGTGTAGGCTTTTTATAAGCATGTTCTTTTAAGCCAACTTTATCAAGTAATTCCAAAGCTTTCTTTTTTCTTTTAGAAGCACTTACTCCACTTAAAGTCATTCCTAAAGAAGTATTTTCAAGAACTGAAATATGACTAATTAAATTATAATTTTGAAAAATAAACCCAACACAATTATTTCGGTAAAAATCCCAATCATCATCTTTAAAACTCTTAGTTGATTTATCATTAATAATTAGATCCCCAGAATCATAATTATCAAGCCCACCTATTACATTTAAAAGAGTAGTCTTCCCACTACCAGAAGGACCTAGTATTGCAACAAACTCACTTTTTCTAAATTCTAAATTTACATTTTTTAGAGCATCTTGTTTAAAAGAAGCAGTTTTGTAACTCTTACATATATCTATTAATTTTAGCATTTTTTTATATCATTCCTTTCATTAATCAAAGTATAAATATTATACTATCATAAAAGAAAAATAGTAAAGTATATTTCTATACTTTACAAAATTTCCCATTATTCACTTAATAGTTTACTAAGTCCTACTACATTAAATCCTTTCTTTAAAATAAAGTTAATTGTATTATCGAGTTCATTAACGTTAGAATCATTTAAAGAAATTAAGATGATATTTCCATTAGCTAAGTTATTCTTAACGCTAACATATAATCCTTCTTTTATTTCTTCCTTTCTAATTGTATTCATTTTTTTCTTACTACAAAGCTCTAAAGTATTAGGATTATCTTTACTAGAATAGCAATATTTAGCTTTTCTTTTAGTAACTCTTTCTATTATGTTATTTCCTATTTCTAAGCCTTCTAGAGTATAATTACCATCTTCACCATAGTTATATATTTCATTATTCTTAGATATTTTATATACTTTACTAATATTCTCATTCATATACTTATAATTTATAAAAAAGTTAAGCGTAATATTATATTTTTTCCCAATTAGCGCTACACTTTCTAATAAATTATCATCTTTTAAAAGAAAGACTACACTAACGTTATTAGTAAGTTTATTCCCATTTATTACGTATTTATCATAATTATTTTCTAGAATATCTTTATTACAAGATATTTCATATTCTAAGTAATTTTCACTATACATCCCAATTTTCTTCATATTATTATAAGATTTATTTATATCTATTACTCTTTCACATATTCCTGGAATAATAGTATCATTTTCAATAACTGCATTTAAAGAAGATATCTTTTTAGTTTCTTTTATTTCCTCTAATTTTATCATAATTGGATCTTTTTCTTTAATCACTGTAATAACTTTTTCTGAATAAAAGAAACTAAACCCAATCAAGGTAAATAAGCCAATTCCCTTTAATATATTTTTATACATAAGTTTATCCTCCTTTCTCTTCTAAAGAAATAACTTCTTCACTTCCAATTTGCTCTATAACACTATAAAATACTTCTACCATAACTCCATTATCTAAAAGATCAGTCATAATAATTTTTTCTGATTTTATAGTAGATGCTTTATCTATCTTTTTTAAAAGTTTATCTTTTGCTAAAGCTATTGCTTTTTCTATTGCTTCTTCTTTAGTATATGCTTCATCTATTACCTTCATTTCATATTGTTTTTCTAAAGTAAGATTAATTGGAAGTAGATAATTACTTAAAATAATTTTATTATCTGTACTATAAGAATTATATTTATGATAATCAAATAATGATATTCTTTTATTAAGAAAGTTAATAACATATATTTTTTTAGCTTTTCCTGTATAGCTTTCTTCTTTATAGATATATGGATAACTAGCTTTTACTTTATACCATACTTCAGCATATACTTTTCCTATAGCATTAGTTAATGAAGAAGTGCCATCTGGAAGAAGAATATTCCCGCTAATAATAACATCTCCCTTAGTAACATAATCTAAGTTTTTCTTAATTATTTCACCATGACTAGCATCTATATCAAGAATTATCCCCGATTTACTTGCGACTATATTTTGATATTGCTTTTCCTCGTTTACATCTTTTTTCTTTCTTATTTGAATATTAACTATATATTTATTTCCAACATTTTTAATCTCAAGCCATTCTAAATCATCTTTATTCTCTTCTAATATTTCATTTATTATATTTTTTAATTCATGATAGTCTTTTTTAAACTGATATTTATATATACCATGATTTTTTAATTCACTTGCTACTAAAGATTTTATTTTACTATTACTAGTAATAATCTCTATATCAAAGATAATCTTTGATAAAAAGAAAGATAAGCAAGTTCCTATTACTAAGAAAATAAATAAAATATAGTTTTTCTTAATATATTCGTATATCCTTAAAATTCCATAATTTTTATAAATGCTTACTTCATAGGTTGATTTATAATTAATTAAATCAAGATAATCTTTATAATAAAGTTTAATATAAGCTTCTTTTCTACTAATGATATCAACGTCAAAAAGGTGAATATTTTTCTTATAAAGAGTAGCAATATAATAAGAAACATTTCTTCCTAAAATCCTTACTTTAACAATTTTTTCTACCTTACGAAGAAAAGTATTTCTCATCCTCTACTCCTTAGCTCAATATTTAAAATATCTCCTTTTATAAGAATTTCATCATCAAGCATCTTACTAATTACCAAGTTATTTCCCTTAATTAAAATAAGATTATCCTTAGTATAAACAGATACTTCCTTACTAGAAAAATCATTAATCTTAAGAAAATTCACAATATTAACTTTTCCATTAAAATAGATAATCTTACTATCAGGTTCATTCAAATAATCATTAATTTTCCTAAGCATCATCTCATTCACCTATCTATATAACTATATTAGTAAAAGCTAAAAAAAAGAACATTATTTCTAATCCAAATAATGTTCCTTATACTTACTAACAGGTCCAAAAGAAAGACGATGATACTTAGTAATTCCATATTTACTAATAGCATCCAAGTGCTTCTTAGTAGGATAGCCCATATTATGTTTTAAATCATACATTGGGTATTTCTTATCAAGTTCAATCATCATCCTATCACGAGTAACTTTAGCAATAACAGATGCTGCTGAAATAGTAAGACTTTTAAGATCACCTTTTATAATTGAAGTAGTTTCAATATCTAACTTAAGTGGCATAGCATCTATTAAGATATGCTCTAAAGGACAGCTACATTTTGCTATAGCATCCTTCATTGCAAGTTTAGTTGCTTCATAAATATTTACCTTATCAATAGTTTTCTCATCAATAATACCAATTCCAACTCCCAAAGCATCTTTCATCAAAATATTATAAAAATATTCACGTTTTTTACTAGATAATTTCTTCGAATCAGTAAGTCCTTCTAACTTATAATTTAAAGGTAAGACTACGCACGCTGCTACTACTGGGCCTATCAAAGGACCTCTTCCTACCTCATCTACTCCCCCTATATATTTAATATTCTTTTTTATAAGCTCTTTTTCATAAAGATAATTATCCACTTATATACTTCTAACCTCTTTCCCACTATTAAGTCTTCTTACTTTAACAAGTTTTTCATCATTAAGACGAGTAGCTTCCTTATTCTTCTTAATAATCTTATTTAAATATAACTGGTTAGCAAGTACTACTTTTTCTACTTTATCAAGTTCTTTCATAACTTTTTTATACTTTTCATCTTTTAAATAGTAGATAAACATTTTCTCGAATTCATCTCTTAATTTAGAAATATTACCTAAAGTATATTCAATATTATTATTAAGATACTCTAAATCAATTAAGTTTCTTCTAAGTTCATTCTTATAATCATAAGCTTCGTATACAAGTTTAGTCATTGATTCTAATTTAATAGAAGATCTAGCATCCGAAATCATCTTTCTTGCTGCTGCTATATTTAAAGCCATTGATAAAGTATTTCCTCTAAAAGGTCTCATCATCATCAAAGAAAGATAACTAATTCCACTTGCTAAATATTTATCAAAGCCCTTAAAAAAGTATTCAGTTCTCTTTTTTGACGTAATATTCTTAACATTCTTCATTATCGTCGTAAGATAATTTTCTTGAACATCCAAATAATGTTTAGAAGACTTACTAATAGAGTTTATCTCCTTAGCTTTTACTTTAATATCTTTATAATAAATATTCTTAAGATTAATCTCTTCTTTTTCTTTGGAAAGCTTATTCTTAATATTCTTAGACTGCTTTTCAGCATATTTCAAGTGATCATATAATAACTTATAATCTTCAATCTTTCGATATTGCTTCATCATACTAACAACATCATTCTTGTTATTTTCAATCAAATGACGATATTCTAAAATATCATCAACAATAAGTTTATCATCAAATTCTATTATATCATCAAAATCATAATTTTCTTTTAGTTTAAGATATTCTTTCTTCATCTTATCTATTTGCTTAATAATTTCTTTAATCTTTTTAATTTGTTCTTCTAGTTCTAAAGCATTCTCATTATCATGAAGTTCTAAGAAAAATAACTGACTACTAATAATTTCTAATTCATTTAAATTATCTTTAAATTTCTTAGATAGTCTCTTTAAAATTCTTCCTTCTAATTCTTCTTTTTGCTTTAATTCTTTCTTTTCTAAAACAATCTTCTTTACTTCTTTATTCTTTAATATAAGATTACTAACACTCTTATTATTAATATTCTTAATATCATCTTTAAGCACTTTAGGTAAAGCCTTTACATTAATAACTTTATCTTTATTTAATGCTTTATTTTTTTTAACAGGATTATTTACTAAAGTACTACTCTTATTAGATAAAGTTAACTCTTTTAGAGAAGTTATGTCTTTATCTTTATTCTTATTAATAAAGATAATCTTTATATCTTTATCCTTATTATTTACTTTAGGCATTTCTTTATTAGAATAATCTTCTAAAGAAGTTTTATCTTTAAAAGAAACATCTGCTACTACATTTTTATTCAAATACTTCTTTGTAATAGGAAGCTTTTCTTTAGCACTACTTTTAGCATTAATCTCTTTAATTAAGCTTTTATTTCCTAAAGCATTTCTTTTCCTAACTTCAATTAAACGATCCCTAAGTTTACTCTTTGTTCCATTTTTCATCTATCTATTTCCAAACTTATTAAGAAGATTATTCATCCGTTCAATATTATGAACTTCTCTATTATTATTCATATTTTGATTCATCTCATTAAGTCTATCAGCACTTGTTGGAACATAATAATTAACATTAGTACTCATATTATCTACTGCTCCACCATACATTCTATTTTGAAATGCTCTTTGTCTATCTATTTGTTCACTTATTTGCTTATAATTATTATTAGCTTTATATCGATCATTAAAAATATTTTGTACATCTCGATTACGATTATATCCTAAGTCGCTCATATTATCACCATTTTCATTATACAACATTTTTTCTAAATCTAAAAGACATAAATAAAAAAGAAAGAAAACTTTTTTCTTAAATTTTACATTAAGTTTCTTTCTTTATTTAAATAAATCTTCATATATTTCTAAGTAATCTTTTACTAATACTATCTCTATTTTTTCTTTTATATAAGAAGGAATATTATCAAGCTCATAAGCATTAAGATATGGAATATAAATTTTCTTAATATTATGTGTTGTTGCAGCAATTATCTTTTCTTTAAGTCCTCCTATGGGAAGTACTTTTCCTCTTAAAGTGATTTCTCCAGTCATGCTAATATCAGTTGGAACAGTTACTCCCTTAAATAAACTAATTAATGAAGTTACTACTGTAATACCAGCCGATGGACCATCTTTAGGAAGAGCACCTTCTTCAAAATGAATATGAATATCCATATTATCTAAAATATTAGAATCAATATTAAATAATTCATAATTAGTTTTAATGTAACTTAAAGATAAGATAACACTTTCTTTCATAACTTCTCCAATAGAGCCAGTTACAATAAGTTCTCCTTTTCCTTTATAGTAAGTAGAAGATACTTTTAGTACTGCTCCTCCATAGTTTGTAAATGCAACAGCATTTACAAGACCAATAGCATCATCAAGTCCATTATAAGAATCAATATACTTTTCCATTCCTAGATAACTACTAAGATTAGACACAGTAATATTATATTTTTTAAGAGGTTTTTTAGATAATAATTTTACTATTACTTTTCTTATAATACTAGCAAGTAATCTTTCTAATTCTCTTGCACCAGCTTCTTTAGTATAACTACTAATAATTTTAAAATAAACATCATCACTAATAGAAATCTTACTAGAATCTAAATTATAGATTTTTAAAAGTTTAGGAAAAAGATAATTCTTAGCAATATCTATTTTTTCATAAACTGTATAACTAGATAATTCAATAATCTCTAAGCGATCTCTTAATGCAAGAGGAATATCAGAAGCATTATTAGCAGTCAAAATGAACATAACTTCAGATAAATCTACTTCTTCTTCTATATAATTATCGATAAACATATAGTTTTGTTCTTTATCTAAAACATCTAATAAAGCAGAAGCTGGATCACCACGATAATCTTTAGTCATCTTATCAATTTCATCTATTAAAAATACAGGATTCTTAGTACCACTTTTTTTAAGTCCTTGAATAATTTTACCAGGATTAGATGCTACATAAGTTCTTCTATGTCCCATAATTTCAGCTTCATCATTAACTCCGCCAACACTTATTTTAACAAATTTTCTATGTAGTGAAGATGCAATACTTTTAGCTAAAGAAGTCTTGCCAGTACCAGGAGGCCCTACTAAACAAATAATTGGACTTATCTTATTATTACTATATTTACTAGCAGCAATATATTCAAGTATTCTAGATTTTACTTTGTCAAGTCCATAATGACTTTCATTAAGCATATCTGCTACTTCTTCTAAATTATCATTATCTATTGTAACATTATTCCATGGAATATTTAAAAGCCATTCAATATAATTTCTAATAATAGATACTTCTGGAGAAGTAGGAGGAGTCATTTCATATCTATTAATCTCATTAATAAGTCTTGTCTTTATTTTAGAAGATACTATTAACTCATCAACTTTCATCTTTAAAAGAGAAACATCTTCTTCTTTACTATCAGATTCTCCAAGTTCTTTCTTAATAATTTTAATTTTCTCTTTCAAAACAAATTCTTTTTGACTAGTATCAAGTTCTTTTCTTAATTCTGAATCTATTTTATTTTCTAATTTTACAGTTTCTAATTCCCTATTAATATCCTCGATAACAAGCCTACTTCTATTTAAAGGATTAACTACTTCTAAATATTTTAATTTATTTTCATAAGATAAAGGAAGTTCATTAATAATCATATCGCAAATAACATCAAGACTTTTTAAATCACTTATTTTGCCAAGAATACTATTGCTCATAGCAGAAGAAGTTTCAATAAAAGTATTAAGATCTCTTAATAATACTCTTCTAATAGCAGACTCTTCAAAAGGATCAACGTCATAATCCTTACAAGGAATAACAAAAGCTTCAGCAAATCCTCTTTCTCCTTCTAAATAAAATAAAACTTCTGTCCTAGTAAGACCTACTATAACAAGGCGCAAAGTTCCATTACTAAGTTCTATTTTAGATTTAATATGTCCTAAAACCCCTATTTTAGGTAAATCTAATAACGAAGGAGATTCTTCCAAATAATCTCTTAATGCAATTAAAAGTAAATGTCCATCATGTACTTCTAAAGAAGCATCAATAATTTTCTTTTCTAGTTCAGTATTAATTTCTATTCGCAGTTCATTATTAGGAAGAACAACTATTCCTCTTAAAAATAGAACTGGTAAATTTGTTTTTACCATATTATCAAGCACCCTTTAAAAAAAGTGAGAATTATCTAATAAAAATATATAAAGATAATTCTCACTTCCGTTTCTGTTATATTATTATACTTAAATATTAAATAATAGCAAGTATTTTACACACAAGTTAACTAAATTTCTTGATACTTTTTTAAAATTTCCATAAACTTCTTAGGTGGATCTACCTTAAATTCTAAATACTTGCCAGTTCTAGGATGAATAAAGCCAATTATATAAGCATGAAGCATTTGACCAAACTCTTTATCATCTAGGTTTTTATATCCATAAACAGGATCATTTACAACAGGATGATTAATATATTTCATGTGTACTCTTATTTGATGAGTTCTACCTGTTTCTAACTTGCATTCAATTAAAGTAGTAGTTTTATATCGTTCAAGTACTTTAATATGTGTAATAGCGTCTTTGCTATTATCTAAAGTAACACACATTTTCTTTCTATCGTTCTTATCTCTTCCTATTGGTGCATCAATAGTAGCAGTATCTTCTTTTATAACTCCTTGAACAAGTGCTATATATTTTCTAGTAACAGTTTTTTCACTTATTTGTTTAGCTAAAGAAATATGAGCTTTATCATTTTTAGCAACTACTAATAAACCACTAGTATCAGCATCTATTCTATGAACTATTCCCGGTCTTACTTCTCCGTTTATACTACTTAAATTGTTAGTATGATACAAAAGAGCGTTTACTAAAGTTCCGCTTTGATTGCCTACGGCAGGATGAACAACTAATCCACTAGGTTTATTTACTACGATAAGATCTTCATCTTCATAAACAATATCTAAATCTATTTTTTCTAAGGAAATAGAATTATTCTTATCTTTTTCTTTTGATTTTATCTCTATTACATCATTCATTTTAAGTAAATAATTACTTTTTACTTTTTTATCATTAACCAAGATCTTCCCTTCGATAAGTAAATTTTGAATATTACTTCTAGAAAGATCTAATACACTAGTTAAATATTTATCTAATCTTATCTTAACAAGATTTTCATCATTTATTTGATATTTCATCTTTATTCCCCCTTATACTGCTTAAGCAAAGTAAAATAACTCCACTCACTACAAAAGTATCCGCTAAATTAAAAACAGGAAAAGCATAACCAAATGGATAAAATGCTAAATAATCAATAACATATCCATGTACTATTCTATCAATTAAGTTTCCAGTAGCGCCCCCTATTATTAAAATATAACTAATAAAGGAAGCTTTTCCTAAATTATTATCTTTAATTATTAAGTTTATTAAATAAATTATTATTATTAAAGAAAAAAGAATTAAAAATATTCCTTTTCCCTCTAATATACTAAAAGCAGCTCCTTTATTTTGAAGTAACGTAAGATCAAAAAAATTATGAATAACTTCTTTTATTTCTCCTAAAGTAAAAGTACTTACGATAATTTTCTTTACTATTTGATCAATAACTACTAAGAAAAATATTATCCCAAAAGTTTTTAAATATTTATTCACAACTGCTAACCTCTGGAAGATAAGATTCTTCTAACACTTCATCATCACAAACTAAATGAAGAGCTATATACTTAACCATATCAGCATCCTTATACACATAAAAATAACTATCAGTATAACTGCACATTTTTTTACTTACGGGATTTCTAAAAGGCTTAGAAAAATAAGATTCCATTCCTTCAAAAGAATGATTTTCACTTTTTTCTAAAGTAACTTTCTTAGTAGAATTTTGATCTTTATCAGCAACCTTACTCAAGCAATAATCATATTTACTATAAGTAAGATCATCATTTAAAGAAAGATATTCTTCGGTGACATCTGCTACTCTTCCTAAAAAAACTTTCTTAGAATTTTCTTTATAATTATTAAAAAGATTAATAGATACAGTAATTGATACAGCTCCTATAATTGATAAAACGACAATAACTGCCATAAGTTCAATAAAAGTAAATCCTTTGTTATTCATTTTCTATCACCTATTATTATTGTATCATAATACAAAAGAAAATACTATTACTTATATTTTAATTTTCTCTTGATTTTAGGAATAATTTTTCCGTTTAAAATAGTTTTTTCTTTTTTCCCAAACGTACTATTTAAAACTCTTTTTTCTAAATTTTCTCCAAAATAATGATAAACAAATGCTTTTTCCTTATCATTTAAAGAGTTTAATATTAATGAAGCATTAACATCACTACCAAGATAATCAAAAATACTTTTTCCCAAATTTACCGAATATTCTTTTTCTAACTCTTCAATTTTCTTAATAGCATCCTTAAAAGATAAAGTTCTTCTTTTATTTCTTTTACGTTCTTTAGGTAAATCGTCACAATTTATCATGTCGTTATTTAATTCAAGATATTCATCTAATCTTAAAGGAAGAGATGCTCTTTTTAATATTTTAAGAGCATAGTCTTGCATCTTACGAACATTTTCTCTTGTCATTCCTCCAAGTAATAAAGCAACTCTTTCTAAAGTACGATATCCTCTGCCATCTAAATTATAACGCATAATAAGAGTTAAAACTTCATTATCCGTAAGAGGTGAATCATCTATTAATTTAATTAAATCTTTATGAATAGTTAAATCAATAGTATCGTTTAATACATCTACATTAGGATCTTTTATAGCATCATATATACTAGATTTATCATCATCAGTAAAAGTCATATCCAAACTTTGTACTCCCATCATAGATATATAATTCATAATTTCTAACGCTCTATTTTCAGTTAAGGAAAATTCTTTTGCAATATCTTTTATACTAGGTTCTCTTCCATTAATAATATAATATTCTTTAATATAATTTTTAAATTTTCTAACCATTTCTTTTATTCTGTAAGGAGAACTAATTATTGAGATATTATCTTTAATATAACGCCCAATCATATTATTAATCCATATAATAGCATAGTTAGCAAAACTAGCATATAATTTAGGATCATATTTATTAATTGCTCTTATTAATCCTAAAACTCCTTCTTGAAACAGATCATAATAAGAAATTGTCCTTGTAAAAGATATATAATGTTTTCTTATTACAAACATAATTAATCTTTGATTATGCAAAACTATTTTATCCTGAGCATTTTTATCTCCTAAATGAGCTTTTTCAAGTAACATCTTAGTCTCTTCTTCCTCTAAAACAGGATAATCTTTAATATTTTTCCAAAAGATACCTTCAAAATTATTAAAATTAGGCTCATAATCTCTAAAATCATTTT
Source organism: uncultured Bacilli bacterium (assembly GCA_934149465.1). Lineage (GTDB taxonomy): Bacteria > Bacillota_I > Bacilli_A > RF39 > UBA660 > CAKPEZ01. Next base: position 97,049 of record CAKPEZ010000001.1, read on the forward strand.
GACGATATATTTTAATTAATTTCTTTATATGAATATTATTAGTTGCAATATTATTTTTACTTAAAAGCTCTACTAATAAAAATATCTCATTATAATTAAGTAAAGTAGAATAAAATTCTTCGCTAAAAGCTGTATCATCAAAATAGCTTAAAAATTGTTCTAACTCGCAAAAAGCTAAATCAGTATCATCAGTAATTTCCATTTTGTTTAAAAGATTTTCTATAAAAGTAAATTGTTTTTTCTTTAAGAGCTTCCCCATAATAATTTTAAATCTTTCTTCTAAAGATTTTTTTAGTATAATGCTAAACTTAAGAGTAGGATCTTTCTCTACTATTTTTAAAGATCTTTCTACTTCTAAATTTATTATATCTTTTAAAGAATCACTTTTTATATTCAAAAACGAATATTTATCACAAATCGCCTTAATATCAAGACTAATCTTTTCTTCCTCTTTCATCCCAAGATCTTCCCCTTTCTTAAGAAAATTATTCTAGCATACAACTACTTAAATTGCAAGTAAAAAAGATATGCTTTCATATTTAAAAGCATATCTTTTTTTGTCCATATTTTTTTATAAAGAAATTTCACCAAGTCTTATTAACTCAACAACTGCTCCAGCTCTTCCCTTGACGCCAAGCTTTTGCATAGCGTTAGAAATATGATTTCTAACAGTCTTTTCGCTAATAAATAAAATATTTGCTATTTCTTTAGTAGTCTTATTTTGAATTAATAAATTAAAAACTTGTTTTTCTCTTTTAGTTAAGATACTCTTCACGTTTATTTCCTCACTTCCCTATTAGGGTGGTTTATATTTATTCATATTATTGTATGAATAAATAAATCTTTAGTGAGGGAAAGCGCCTATAAATACTTATTTATTTTTTTAAATTCCGGCATATTACTTAAGTCTGTCTTTGAAAGACTTTCAAACAATGATTTTTGCTCTTTACTTAGCTTTGTAGGAATCATTACTTTAAGTATTACAAACATATCTCCCTTGCGAGATGATATAGCGCTTTCAATGCCTTTCCCTTTAAGTCTTAACTTATCATTACTTTGACTACCAGCTGGAATAGTAAGTGAAACTGTTCCATTCATTGTTGGCACACTTACCTTACCACCTAAAACAGCTGTATCAATAGTAATAGGTAAAGTCAAATACAAATCATTATCAATTCGATCAAATATTTCATGAGGTTTAACGGTCATTTCTAAATATAGATCACCATTTTCTCCTCCGTTTACGCCTGCTTCACCTTTGCTAGGAACCCTAAGCCTGCTATCATTAGTAACACCAGCTGGGATATTTACCGTAATAGTCTTCTTTGTCTTAACTCTACCAGTTCCCTTACAATTAGAACATTTACTTTCAAAAGAAGAACCAGTTCCATTGCACTCTGGACAAGTAGTTTTAGTTAAAAATGAACCTAAAATTGTTCTTTGTTCAGCAGTAATTACCCCAGAACCATGACATTTAGAACATGTCTTAGGATTAAATCCACCTTTTCCAGAACACTCTTCACATGTATCCATGCTTTCTATCAAAATTTCTTTTCTAGTTCCAAAAAATGCTTCATCAAAACTAATAGTAAGCCTATAAAGTAAATCATTTCCCCTAGAACTTCTTCCTTGAGTAGAAGTCCTTCTATTAGAACTAAAGCCAAATCCGCCTAATATATCATCAAAAATATCAGACATATTACCAAAGTCAAATCCTTCAAAACCACTAAAACCACCTTGGTTATTCGTAAAAGCACTATGACCAAATTGATCATATTGGCTTCTTTTTTGTGGATCTGATAATACTGCATAAGCTTCTTGACATTCTTTGAATTTTTCTGCAGCATCTGGTTCTTTATTCACATCTGGATGATACTTTTTAGCAAGCTTACGAAAAGCGCTTTTTATTTCATCAGCTGATGCTGTTTTAGATACCCCTAAAACCTCATAGTAATCTTTCTTATTCATATCATTTCTTCCTTTCTTACTTCATAAGGAAGAAGTTCTAGATAACTAGAACTTCTTAAATGAATGTTTATTTTTCTTCAAATTCAGCATCTACTACATCATCATTTTTCTTAGTAGATTCATCTTTAGTAGATTCACCTGAATTTGCTTGGCTTGCTTGATTTGCTTTAGCAGCTTCTTCATATACTTTAGTAGCAAGACTATTAGCTATTTCAAGTAATTTATCTTTCTTTTCTTTAATTTCAGATACACTACCCTTTTCTAAAGTATCTTTTAGATCTTTGATAGCACTTTCGGCCTTAGCCTTTTCATCAGTACTTACTTTATCACCTAAATCACGAATAGCTTTTTCAGTAGCAAATATTACTTGCTCAGCTTCGTTTTTAGCTTCTGCTTCTTCTTTTAAAGCAGCATCTTTTTCTTTATTAGCTTCTGCTTCTTTCATCATACGATCAATTTCTTCATCACTTAATGAATTAGTTGCTGTAATAGTAATAGATTGTTCTTTGTTTGTACCAAGATCTTTTGCTTTAACATTAACTATACCATTAGCATCTATATCAAAAGTAACTTCAATTTGAGGTACACCACGAGGAGCAGGAGGAATATTAGTTAATTGGAAATTACCTAAAGTCTTATTATCTTTAGCCATAGGTCTTTCACCTTGTAATACATGGATATCAACAGCTGGTTGATTATCAGCAGCAGTTGAGAATACTTGACTCTTACTAGTTGGAATAGTAGTATTTCTTTCAATAAGAGTAGTCATTACTCCTCCTAATGTTTCAATACCAAGTGATAATGGAGTTACATCAAGTAAAACAATATCATTAACATCACCAGTTAATACACCACCTTGAATAGCAGCACCCATAGATACTACTTCATCTGGGTTAACACCTTTAGAAGGTTCCATTCCAAGTTCCTTCTTAATTAATTCTTGAACACAAGGAATACGAGTAGAACCACCAACTAAGATAATCTTATTAATATCTTTGCTAGTTAATTTAGCATCGCTTAAAGCTTTACGAACAGGCTCTAAAGTAGAATCAACTAAATCACGAATTAAATCTTCAAATTTAGCTCTAGTTAAAGTAGTTTCTAAATGAAGAGGTCCTTCAGCTCCTTGAGAAATAAATGGTAGAGAAATTTGTGTAGTAGTCATACCACTTAAGTCTTTCTTAGCTTTCTCAGCAGCATCTTTTAATCTTTGCATTGCCATCTTATCACTAGTTAAATCAACACCAGTATCTTTCTTAAATGTTTCTACTAAATACTTAACAATACGTTCATCAAAGTCATCTCCACCTAAACGATTATTACCGCTAGTAGATTTAACTTCAAATACACCATCACCAAGTTCTAGAATAGATACATCAAATGTACCTCCGCCCAAGTCGTATACTAAAACAGTATGTAAATTATCTTGTTTATCAAGACCATACGCTAATGCTGCAGCAGTTGGTTCATTGATGATTCTTTCAACCTCAAGACCAGCAATCTTACCAGCATTTTTAGTTGCTTGACGTTGTGCATCATTAAAGTATGCTGGAACAGTAATAACTGCTTTAGTTACTTTTTCACCAAGATAACTTTCAGCTGTTTTCTTTAAATCTCCAAGAATCATTGCACTAATTTCTTCTGGAGTATAATCCTTTCCGTTAACATGAACTTTTTCATTAGTACCCATTAATCTCTTAATAGAACTAACTGTATCTGGATTAGTAACTACTTGTCTTTTAGCAGCAGCACCAACAATAATTTCACCATTTTTAAATGCTACTACTGATGGAGTAGTTCTTTCTCCTTCTGGATTAGCAATAACTTTTGCTTCTCCGCCTTCCCAAACAGAGACACAACTATTAGTTGTACCTAAATCAATACCTATAATTTTACTCATATATATCATATCCTTTCATTATTATTCATTTACTTTTACCATAGCAGGTCTAATTACTTTATCTTTATAAGTATAACCTTTTTGTAATACTTCTAAGACAACACCTTTTTCTTTTGTATCATCTTTACCAGTTAAAACTGCTTGACTATTATTTGGATCAAATTCTTTTCCTAAGCAATCAATTTCTTTAACTTCAAATTTTTCAAGAACACCGACTGCTTGCGAATAAATCATTTTAAATCCGCTTAAGAAACGTGATACTTCATCTTCTAAATTGTTATCATCCATTTGGATAGCTCTTTCAAAATTATCAATGATTGGTAAAAGATCACTAATAATTCCTTCTTCAGAGTATTTTAGCATTCTAGAAGTTTCATCATCTTTTCTTTTTTTATAATTAATAAGTTCTGCTTGTGATCTTACAAGTTTTTCTTCTAATTCTTTTATTTTATCTTTTAAAAGATCATCATCTTTGTAAGAGGACTTTTCACATGAAGAATCATCTTCACAAGCACATTTTTCACAGCTGCACTCATCTGTACAAGCACACTTATCACCTTCATTATCACAAGTGCACTCATCACAAGTGCATTTATCACAAGTACACTCATTTTCACATGAACATTTCTCATCAAAAGTACACTTACAATTATCATTTTCTATATTATGATGCTTTTTATTTTTTTTCAACTTAAATCACCTACTCATTTCATATTATTTTTTAAATAGTCTAACACACCAATAACGCGGTCGTATTCCATTCTTTTAGGACCAACAAGTGCGATTGTTCCCTCTTCGCCATTGTAGTTATACTTTGTTTTTATTACAGTCAAATCATCATCAAAATTATTCTCGCTTCCTATGTAAACATTTATGTCATTATTATCAGGAGAATCTTTTTCAATTAAAGATACATCATCAAACTTATTTAGAAGTTCTTTAACTTTTTCTATACTTCCAAATTCTGGCTGTTTAAGAAAATTATTTTTTCCAACAAAATGAACATCTCCTTGCTTATTACTAAGCTCACTAAAAGCATTATAAAAAGCATTATAAAGTACTTCATGTTGTTTTACATATTTTCCTATAATAGGCTTAATTTCATACTCAAGCTTAATACTAATTTCATCAATTGGTGTACCAATAAGAAGCTTATTAATAAGATCAACCGTTTGTTTTACATCATCAGTAGAAATATTATCTGGTAAAAATAAGTTCTTATGTTCAACAAAGCCTTTATCAGTAATAACCATTGTCAAAATTTTATTTTTCTCAAGTGGTACTACTTCTACTTTCATAAGCTTATTTATTGAAGACTTACTACCAAGTACTACCGAAGCACAATTAGTAATCTCTGATATAATTTCAATACTTTTTCTAATAGGATCACTAAGCATAAGTGAACTATTATTAAATGCTGTTTGAAGTTTAAGCATCTCTTCCCCAGTCATATTCTTAGGAACCATCAAATTATTAACATAATAACGGTATCCATCTTCAGAAGGAACACGTCCAGAAGAAGTATGAGTCTTCTCTAAATAACCAACATTTTCAAGATAACTCATCTCATTACGAACAGTCGCACTAGAACATTTTATTTTCTTACAAATGCCCTCGCTTCCAACTGGCTTAGCTGTTTTGATATAATCTTCAACAATCATTTTAAGTATTTCTTTTTGACGATCATTTATCATATTAGCACTTCCTTAGCACTATTATTATACAAGTGCTAATTACATTATATACATACTTTTTAGCAATGTCAATAAAAAAGTGCTAATTTTTTATTTTTTTTTACACTAAAAAACATCTTTTTTCTAAAAGACGTTTATTTAGGCAAAATTGAGATAATTTCTAAGTAATCTAAAATATATAAAGTCACTCCCGTTATTACTAAAATAGTTAATATAACAAGGAAAGTTTTAAAAAAGGTGTTTCCTCGATTCGGTACTAAATCACTAGCAAAATCATTATCAAAATCTTCTTTACTAAACTTGTATGTTCCACTATAAAAATCTTTAGGATTTTCTTTATTTTCTTCTTTTGGAGTAATAGTTTTAATAGTCTCCATTTTAGCAGTCATTTCTTTTAACAAAGATTTAGTCTCTTCAAGACTATCATCTTTAATAGGATCTGTTACTAAAGTATTATTGGTTGGTTTTAAATCTGATAAAATATCTAAAGACAAAGTTGTATTATGTGATAAATATTCTTCTTTATCTACATCTTCCTTAGTTAAATTTTTATCAATATCTAATACTTTTAAATACTTACGATTACTATTATTATTCTTTTTCTCGCTTATAAATGTATTACTATCTTTGGCTTTTTTTAGCATTTCATTTATATCATAAGAACCTGTTCTTTCTAAGATAGTTTCTTCTTCTTCCTTAGAAATTGGTTCTATATTTTTATTTTCTGCTTTTTTTTGATATTCATTTCGGCTTAGAGTAATATTCTTAAAACTCTCTATATCTATTTCATTAGTATTATCTGGTATTGGCAAATCCTCAAATCTAGATCTTTGTCCATATATTGTATTATATAAATCTTTATTTCTTGTAGTTCTTTCTTCAAAAGTCTCATCACTATACTTATCCATACGACTAGCCATATATCCACCTCTATTTATCTATATTAATAATATCATATTTTTTTACTTTATGAAAGCATTATTTTTAGAATTTTCTAAGGAAAAGCTTGTCAGATAAAAAATGATTAGTTATAATAATATTAGAAAGAAGGTATAAAATGAAAGTAAAAGTAAATAAAGATAAGTGTATTGGCTGTGGAAGCTGTGTTAATATTTGTAATGAAATCTTTGATTTTGACGATGAAGGATACGCTACTGCTAAAGATATAGAAATAAAAGAAGATTTAAAAGAAGAAGTAATAGAGGCAATTAATGGTTGCCCTACTGATGCTATAATTGAAGTAAAAGAAGAAAAATAACAAAAATTATTTTTCTTCTTTTTTTACTAAATCATGATGAATATTTTCATCATCTATATAACCATTTATTGTACTAATATTAACATTGGATAAAGAATTTAATATATTAACATCAGCATTCTTATTTTCTTTTACTAAAGATGCTATAAGTTCTTTTACTTCTCTTCTTTTACCAAGAGACTTCTTAGTAACTAAGCAAGCACAATCTAAAAAAGATAGTTCATTATATTTAGCCCATGCTTTAATATCATCTTCCTTAACATAATATAATGGACGGATTAATTTCATATTTTCAAAGTTATCACTTTTTAAAATAGGAAGCATTCCACCGAAAACACCATTATATAAAATATTCATCATAGCAGTTTCAATAACATCGTTAAAATGATGACCAAGAGCAATCTTATTACAGCCAAGTGCTTTAGCTTTACTATAAAGATATCCCCTTCGCATTCTAGCACATAAATAACAAGCACTTTTCATATCAGACTTATGAATCACTTCAAAAATATCACTTTTAAATATTTCAATGGGAATATCTAACTTTTTAGCATTAGATTTTATTTTTTTTAAATTTTCTAAAGCATATCCTGGATCCATCACAATAAATTTTAATTCAAAATCAATTTTACGATGCCTTTTCAATTCTTGAAAACACTTAGCAAGTAAAAAACTATCTTTACCACCGCTAATGCAAACACCAATAACATCACCATCTTGAATTAAATCAAAATCCTTAATAGCGCGAACAAATTTACTAAATATTTTTCTTTTAAATTTCTTAGTTAAAGATCTTTCTATATCTAATAATTCCATATTACCTCAAAATATATTTTTTAGGATTATGAATACTTTCTTTAGTTAAAATAACTTTAGAGTACTTCCCCTGATTTACTGCTAAATCAAAGATAATATCTGCACTAACAATATTTTCTATTTTTTCAAAAAGGCTTCTTGCTCCAGTTTGTTCTTTAATAGCTATTTTCGCAATAAGTCCTAAAACATCATCAGGACAAATAAATTCTACCTTAAAATGGTCTTTAAAATATTTTATTTTAGAAGATAAAGGACTTATCTCAGAGTATTTTAAAATTTTAATTAAATCATCCTCTGTAAGGCTATTCATTTTTATTTTTACAGGAAATCTTCCTAATAATTCAGGAGTAAATCCATAATCTATAAAATTATCATTAGACATATCTTGATAATTTCGCTCCTGATGATTTTCCCCAAAGCCTACTTGTCTTTTGACAGTATCTTCTATTCCAGAAAAAGCACCAAGACCAATAAATGTCATATTTCTTGTATCAATATTCATAGAAGAGCTAACCCCCGGAATATTAGAGGCCATCTTAACGCTATAAGTATTTCCTGATAAGTAACCAAGAAGTTCATTTAAAACGCCTACTCCTGCTACTTTCTCGCGCCCATCTCCCAAACCGGCTTTCTTGTCTAATTCATCAAGCACAACAATACTTCTTTCCGCAAGATCTAAATCGCCATTAGCATTCTCATAAACTGTTTCTAAGATTTCACTTACTGAAGATCCTACATATCCAGATTGAGTAAATGCTGATACATCAATAATAGAAACTGGAATATCAATAATTTCAGATAATAGAGTAATACTCTTAGTCTTTCCTACTCCACTTTGTCCATTAATTAAAATATTATTAGCAATTCCTGAAGTGTAATTTTGATATAAACTAGATACTAATTTTCTCATAGGATCATCTTGTCCAATAATTCTTTTGGTAACATAATCATACATCTTTTTAATATCAAGTTCTTTTTTGACAAAAGGTGTTTTCTTTCTAGAAGGTTCTTCTTTACTATCCTGATAAGGTTCATATTCAAAATCATCAGAAGAAGAAACTTCAAAAGAAATTTCTCCTAATTTAGAAACTAGTTCTCTCATGGTATTATTTCTAATATCAACACAATTATCTTTTAATAAGTGCTTTTTCTTAGAACCTATTCTATACATATAAACATCATTATTATTATAATTACGAAAATATTTATAAGATGATGCTGATGCAAGTAAATGTTTCTTTATTTCACTAGTATTCTTACTTGGATAATCAATAAGTAAACTACTTTCACTAGCAGGAAAAGCAAAGCAATAATCCTCTCCTTCTTCTAAAGTAATATGTGTATAATTTCTTCCAGTGGTATCTTGAAAATAACTATCTCCATATAAAACACCTTCTATTACTTTATAAGGTGTATAAGTTACTATTTCTTTATTTTCAAGATCAAAATTTGTTTTAAAAATAATTGCTAAATCAGTATTCATAATTTCCCCCACACTTTCTTCTAAGGATTAAGCCTTGTTGGTCCTCTATATATAAAAGTTGCTTCCCTTATATTATCAATATTAAATAACTGCATTAAAATACGGCCCATACCTACGCCAAATCCGCCATGAGGAGGACAACCATATCTAAAGAAATTAATATAAAAATCTAATACTTTAGGATCAATTCCCTTTTCTTTTATTTGCTTTTCTAATATTTCTGGTCTATGTTCTCTTTGTGCTCCGCTTGTTATTTCTAAGCCTTTATATAATAAATCATATGTCTTAGTACCACCATTTTCATCTTTCATTACATAAAAGCTTCTAGCACTATAAGGATAATTAGTAATAAATACAAATTCACTATTATATTTTTCCTTTACATATTTTCCCATTAATTCTTCTTCTTTTCTTTCAAAATCTTCCTCATTAGCACCTATATAATGAAAGTTATTCTTGAGAATTTCTTTAGCCTCATAGAAATCTATTCTTGGAAAATTATAATTCATGTCGTTTAATTCAATATTAAAAATTTTTTTAATATCTTCGCCATATTTTTCTTTTACTTTGGTCATAAAATATTTAATCCAGTTTTCTTCTTCATCCATAACATCAGTTACCGAATCAATATATCCAATCTCCACATCAAGCATTTCTATTTCAGTAGCGTGATAAGAAGTATGGGAATTTTCTGCCCTAAAAACAGGTCCTATTTCAAATACTCTATCAAATCCCGCTGCAAGTGCCATTTGTTTATAAAACTGAGGAGATTGACTTAGACAAGCTTTTTGTCCAAAGTAATCAAGTTTAAACATTTCAGCACCACTTTCTGCAGAAGAAGCACTAATTTTTGGTGTATGAATTTCTGTATATCCATTATTTTGCCAATACTCCCGCATCATATGTTCCATATAAGATTGAACGTGAAATAATAATTGGTTATCTTCTCTTCTTAAATCTAAAAAACGATAATCTAGTCTTGTTTCTCTTAAAGCATTATCTTTCTTCTTTATATCAAAAGGAAGATCGTTTAAAGCCTTACTAGTCACAGTAATTTCACTAGGAATAAGTTCCATTCCATTTAATTTTACTTTTGGGCTTTCCTTAAGAAGACCTTTTACTTTTATTGTACTTTCTAAAGATACACCACTCATTAAGTTAATCATTTCTGTATTTTTAGGATCTTCTTTTTCTAAAGTGATTTGTACCTTTCCTGTAGAATCTCTTAAAATAATAAACATCACGTATTGAAGATTTCTGATATTATCAATAAATCCATCTAATACTACTTCTTTTTCTAAATAATTTTTCAAGTCTTTTAAAAAAATCTTTTTCATACCTATACTCCCTCAAAAAAGCTAATAATATCTTGCATTTCTATTTCTACTTCTTCCTTAGTATCATTATCTTTAATTTTAAGTTTTCTTTCTTTTATTTCTTCATCACCAATAACTGTAATATACTTAGGATTTAGTCTTTCTACATTTTTAAATTGCCCCTTTAAAGATTTATCCATAAAATCTAAATCAACAGTATAACCACTCATTCGAAGATCATTAGCAAGTAACAAAGGAATCTTTTTATCTGTACATAAATTAATAATATATAAATCCATTCTTTTATCAGATAATAAATCAATTCCTATAGAATCAAGCGCTAATAAAAGTCTTTCTATACCAATACCAAAACCCATTGCTGGTACATCAGATCCACCAAGTTCTTTTATAAGGCCATTATATCTACCACCACCGCACAAAGTACTTTGAGCGCCAAAACCTTCTACATCTGCCTGTATTTCAAATACAGTATGATTATAATAATCAAGTCCTCTAACTAAATTAGTATCAACCTCGTAACTAATATCTAAATCATCTAAGATATTTTTTACTTCTTCAAATCTCTTCTTACTTTCTTCATTTAAGTAATCAATTGTTTTAGGAGCACTCTTCATTAAAGGATTATCTATATCAACTTTACAGTCTAAAATACGAAGAGGATTTTTATTTATTCTATTTTGGCAATCTTCACATAAATCATTAATACTAGGTTTAAAATGATTTATTAAAGCCTCTTTATATTTAATTCTAGATTCATTATCTCCTAAGCTATTAAGTTTAACTTTTAAATTTTTAAGACCAAGTAAGCGATAAAAATTAACTGCTAAGCTAATAACTTCTCCATCAACTAGTGGACTATCAGAGCCGAGTACTTCTACTCCAAACTGAGTATGTTCTCTAAGACGTCCAGATTGTGGTCTTTCATAACGAAAAGCTGGTGATATATAGTAAAATTTCATTGGTTGATTAGGATCATTATCAAGCTTATTTTCAATATACATTCTTGCTACTCCAGCAGTACCTTCAGGACGAAGGGTCATCTTTCTATCTCCTCTATCAACAAAATCATAAGTTTCTTTAGTAACTATATCAGTAGTTTCTCCAACTCCTCTATGAAATAATTCACTGCTTTCAAAAGTAGGTGTCTTTACAAAAGAATAATTATATTTTTCACAAAGTTCATGAATCAAACTTTCTATATAAGCATACTTTTTTCCATCAAGTCCATATATATCCATAGTCCCCTTAGGTTTTTTTATTATTTCCATATTCATTCTCCTTTTTTAAAAAAGAGCTACTTAAAAAGAACATAAGGACGAAATTACTCGCGGTACCACCTTATTTCACTTAATAAGTGCTCTTTTTTGATAACGCATTTTTATTTTGCGAATTCTTCTTTCAAGTTAAGTGTCACTTCTTAACAAAGAATTAAATTACATAATTTATTTTACAATGATTTAAATTATCTTTCAAGTATTTTTCTTATTTTTTTAATAATTCATCGTATATTTCATGCAATTTGCGACCAATTATTCTTAAATCTCTTTCTTTAGCTACTTTATAAGCATTTTTAGTTAAAGAAGGAAGTTCATGATTTAAGATCTTTCTAATTTTTTCTTCAAATTCATCTATATCTTTAGCTTTATATACGTTTTTCCCATCAACAAGCCATTCATCAAAAACAGGAATATCTCTAACAATAGCATCTATTCCAGTAGCACATGCCTCGACAATAGGAATTCCCTCAGTTTCTTCTAAAGTAGGGAAAATATAAAGATCAGCGCCAGACATAGCACCCATAATATCATCAGATGGAACATATCCAGCAAAAGTTAAATTAGAAAGCTTAGTATTAACTGCTTTTCTAACAGGCTTAGTCGCCGCTTTCAAAGGGCTATATCCAAACCAAATAAACTTATACTCAGGGCATCTCTTGGCAAGATTAACAAAATCAACAATACCTTTTCTTTCTATATAAAGTCCAATTCCAATAATTACTTTATCATCTTTACTATAATGATATTTTTCTCTAAATTTTTTACCTAATTCCTCATTTCTCTTAAAATGATCAATTTCAATTCCATTAGACAAAGCATAAATTGGTCTATCTATTCCATAAGTATCTAATAATTTTTTGGAATAAGGAGTTGGTGTAATTAATACATCTCCAAGTTTATAGCACTTAATAAGCCATTTTTTAAATAATGGAGATATTTGCTTACAAAAGATAAAACCATCTTTAAAGTCTTCTTCAGTACTATGAGCATGATAAACTACCTTCTTTCCTTGTTTCCTAGCCTTTTTAGCTAAAAAGTATGATTTGGGAAAATAAGTATTAATATGTAATATATCATAATCATCCTTAGGATTTAAAGTATATGGAATATTTTCATATTCTAGAGCTTTCATTTGATGTTTAATAGCTTTGCCAAGTCCAGACTTTGATATAGCTTTTAGCCCCTCACTATAAAGTAATACTTTCATTTAATTAGCTCCTTTATCTTTAATTTCACCTATTTTATCATAGATATCTTCTTTATAAAATTTATATGTCGTAATAATGATTATTGCAACTGGTAAAGAAAGAAGAATACCCCAGAAACCAAATAATACTCCACCAGCAAATACAGCAAATATATTAACTAAAGGATGAAGTTTATTAGTTTTACCATATATTCTTGGTGATATAACATAGCTATCAATATTAGGACAAACTAAGCAAACTATTAAGGTTAAAATTAATAATTTAGTACTAACAACAGATGCAATTAATAAAGCAATTATATTAACAATAAGTCCTCCAAAATAAGGAATTATATTAGTAACAGCAGCTAATATTCCTAAAATTAGAAAGTTTGGATGACCTATTAAGAAAAATGCTAAAGTATATTCAATTAATTGAAAAAGCATATTTTTAAACATTCCAGAACAATAATTAGTAATTTCAACATCTAAAGATTTCACATAATTATAAGTTTTCTTATTTTTCTTATAAAGAAATTCTTTGACATTTTTTCTAATTTTATCCATATCACTAAGTAAATAGATTGCTACAAAAGTAATAATTACAGCAGCCGTTACAAAAGCAGCTGAAGAAGATAAAATACTAATTGCTCCATTTGATATATAACTACCTACGTTTTTTACAATATCAGAAGAAATATCTGCTAATGCTCCTGATAAATTACCTAAATTAAGCTCATACTTTGAAGCAATATCACTTACAAAGATTGATAAATTAGATAAAAACGATAATGTTTGATTATATACTATTGGAATAAGCGCAATTACAAGTACTACCGCAAGTCCTATTGAACAAAGGCAAGTAATACCAATCGCAGCCCATTTAGGAAGTCCCTTGTCTCTTAGCTTAACAACAAGCGGATATAATGCGTACGCTAAAGCAAAAGCTAAAACGAAAGGATAAATAATTGCTAAAATATTATTTAAAACTCCCATCCATAATCCTCTAATTAAGTAAATTAAAAATATAATAACTAATATAAGTGCAATATTAACTAACTTATAATCGATTTTTTTACTATTCATTTTGATTCTCCTTTTCTAAAATAATTGTTGTTGGTCCATCATTAATTAGACTAACTTTCATATCAGAACCAAAAACCCCTGTTTTTACTGTTAAGCCACTTTCTTTTAATGAGGCATTAAACAAGTCATATAAAACGCTTGCTTCTTTTCCATTTAATGCTTTTACATAACTAGGCCTATTCCCTTTTCTAGCATCTCCATATAAAGTAAACTGTGATATAGAAAGAATTTCACCACCTGTATCAGAAACAGATAAATTCATAACACCATTGTTATCATCAAAAATACGTAAATTCTTAACCTTATTTACCATATAATCTATTTCTTTCTTACTATCATTATAAGTGAATCCAACTAATAAAACAAGTCCATTTTTAATTTCATTATAGACTTTTCCACCAATACTAACATTAGCAGATAAGCATTTCTGAACAATAATTCTCATTCCATACCCCTTTCTACCTTCTTAACATATTTTAATTCTTGAATATTTTGAATAAACTTATTTAGTGTATCTTTATCCTTAACTAAAATAGTCATATTATAAACTTTATAATCACTTTTATTTAAAGTATAGATACTTTCTATTTGAATATTCAAAGAAGAAGCAAAAGTTAAAACTTCTAAAAGATTATCGCCACCTATTGTATGAATTATCAAATCAGTAGGATACTTCTTATCTAAATTATCATTCCATTTTACATTAATAAGTCTTTCATCTATATCAATTATATTCTTACAAATACTTCTATGAATAGTAATTCCATTCCCTTTAGTAATATATCCGATTATAGTATCTCCCGGTACTGGTTTACAACAAGAAGAAAGGCTTACCTTTATTTCACCTATTCCCTCAACTAAGATATCATTTTTAATAATAGGTTTTTTCAAAGTATTAGGTTTAATTTTATCAACTAAATCCTCTTTCTTACCTTCTTCTTTAAAAATAATTCTTATAACATTACCAGGAAGAATCTTTCCACTAGCAAGTTCATTATAAAGTTCATTTTCATCTTTCAAATTTAATTCGCTTAAAACCAAATCAATATTTTTATTACTAAGAACATCATTAATATTTAAATTATTTTTCTTTATCTCTTTATGAAGTAAGTCCAATCCTGTTTGAATCTGAGATTCTTTATCTAATTTACTATAATAGCTTCTAATATGATTACGAGCTTGTGCCGTTATACAAAACTTAGCCCAACTTTTATTAGGACCTTTTGAAGCCTTACTAGTATTAATTTTAACAATATCTCCACTTTGAAGCTTATAATTAAGAGGAACTATATTATCATTAACAATAGCGCCTATCATTTTATCTCCAACCTCGCTATGAACTTTATAAGCAAAATCAATTGGAGTAGCATTCTTAGGAAGTTCTAAAACATCTCCTTTAGGAGTATATACATAAATATTATCGCTAGTTAATACATCTTTACGCATATCTTCAATAAACTTAAGAGGACTACTTTCTTCTTTATTAAGTTCAATTATGCTTCTAAAGATCTGAAGCTTTTCTTCCATCTGATCTTTAACTGCAACTGTTTTATGCTCTTTATAAGACCAGTGAGAAGCAATACCATATTCGGCGATCTTATCCATATCATAAGTTCTAATTTGAATCTCAAATAATTCTCCATCAATTCCAAAAACAGTAGTATGAAGTGACTGATATAAATTAGTCTTAGGCATTGCTATATAATCCTTAAATCTTCTTGGTACAGGTTTATATTTTGAATGAATAAGTCCTAACGCTAAGTAGCACTCTTGCTCTGTATTTACAAATACTCTTAAAGCAAGCAAATCATAAATATCATTAAATTTTTTACCTTTATTAAGTTTTTGATAAATACTATAAATACTCTTAGCTCTTCCTTTTATTTCATGAGTAATCCCATGCTCATTTAGAAGTTCTGAAACTTCCTCCATCATCTTTCCTACTGCTTCATCTCTTTCAGTTTTCTTTAAATTAAGTTTTTCTACTATATCATAATAAGCATCAGGCTTTAAATAACGAAGTGACAAATCCTCAAGTTCACTCTTAATTTTATAAATTCCAAGTCTATGCGCAACTGGTGCTAAAATTTCTAAAGTTTCTTTAGCCTTTTTTCTTTGTTTTTCAGGCGGAAGGACATAAATAGTTCTAAGATTATGTAATCGATCTGCAAGTTTAATAATAATTACTCTTACATCCTCAGAAAGTCCTACTAAAATCTTTCTTTGATTAGCAGCAATCTGTTCTGTTTCTGTCGAAAAAGATATTTTATTTATTTTAGTAACACCATCAACTAAAAATGCTACTTCTCTTCCAAATAAATTTTCTATTTCTTCAAAAGTAACACTACAATCCTCAATAGTATCATGAAGAAGTGCTGCTGAGATAGCTTTAGCATCAGCTTTTACCTCAGTTAAAATATAAGCTACATTAAGAGGATGAGTAATATAATCATCCCCAGTAATTCTCTTTTGTCCAAAGTGCTTCTCATAAGCAAAATCATAAGCTTTTTTTATAAGTTCTATTTCATCATTATCATCAATATATGACTCTACTTCTTTAAGTAAATCGCTCAAAGTAATTTCTTTTCCTTTAGCCATATCTAATTCCTCCTAACTATTAATTCCCTTTACTAATAGTTCTTCTGGTTCATCATCATCCTTTTTATTTTCTTTCTTAGGCTTTTTATTTTTTTCTAAAATATACCATAGCTGATTAGAAACAAAGATAGAAGAATAAACTCCCGCTACAAATCCAAAGAATAACGCTATATTAAAATTAATAATTTCTCTTGCTCCAAAGAACATTAAGCAAAAAACAGGCATTAAGGTAGTAACAGTAGTTAATATTGTTCTAAATAAAGTTTCACTTACTGATGTATCAACTATTTTCTCTAGATTCGTTTTGTCCTTACTCATCTTATAATTTTCTCTAATTCGATCAAAGGTAACTATTGTATCATTGATCGAATAACCAATAATAGTAAGAATTGCGGCAATAAAAATAGAAGTTATTTCAAGATGAAAAATTCCAAACAAGCCAATTACAACAAGTATATCATGTAAAAGAGCAATTACCGCTGAAATAGCATAGTTAAATTTAAATCTTATACTTACATAAATAACTATTCCAATACTTGCAAAAAGTAAAGAATATAATCCATTTCTAATAAGCTCTTCTCTAACAATTTGACTTACTACAAAAACATCAGCTTTAACTGCATAATTAGTTTCAAACTTTTCTTTTAAAGACTGTTCCTCTTCTTTATTTAAGGCTTCTTTAATAAGAAAAGTAGCGTAATTATCATCTTTTTCTTCTTTTACTAAAGTATATTCTTTTTTTAAGTCATCTTTTATTTGTTCATATGAAGAATTATCTCCATTAACAGTAATATTACTACCACCAGCAAAGTCAACACCAAAATTAAAACCACGAATCAAAGAAATACTTAATATACATACTAAAAATATCAATGTAAAAGGCAAAATATATTTTCTTTTATTTACAAAATGAAATTCCTTAAAAGAAGATTTTTCTTTATAATTAATAAACAAATTTACGTGATTATTAAAATAATCATTTTTTACTAATAAAGATAGTAACCATCTATTAAGATAAACCATTACTAATACAGTTATTACAATATTAATAATAAGCATTGTTGCAAATCCTTTAATACTGCTTTCACCTAAAATAAATAAAACAAGTGCCACTATAAGAGTAGTTATATTAGCATCTATAATACTAGAAAAAGACATTTTATTCCCAGATGCAAATGCTTCTTTTAAGTTTTTTCCTTCTTTTAAGCATTCTTTTATTCTCTCAAAACTAATAACTGAAGCATCAACTGCCATACCAATACCAAGAAGCATTGCTGCAATACCAGGAAGAGTTAATACTCCACCAATTAAATAGAAAATAAGAAAAGATAAAAACATATACATAATAACGCAAACAGAAGATACAAAGCCACTTAAATGGTAAAAGAAAGTCATAAGTAAAATAACAATTATAAGTCCAATAAGACCAGCACTTAAAGTTTTATTTAAAGCACTTTCCCCAAAAGAAGCTGGAACACTTCTTGAAGATAATTCCTCTAAAGAAGTAGGAAGTGCTCCTGAGTTAATAAGTAGTACTAAATTCTTAGCTTCTTTAGTAGTAAAATTTCCTTCAATAACAACATCACTACTAAACGCTTGATTAACACTAGCAGCAGATAAACAAGAAGAAGTATCAAGAGAACCACAATTATCCTTTTCTTTATAATAACTATCTTCTCCCTCTTTAAAATCAAGCCAAATAACAATAATATTATCTTTCATATCTTTAACTTTATTAGTAACTTCATAAAACTTTTCCGTATCTTTAATTGGAAGTAAGACAGCAGGTCTTCCACTTTGACCATAAGTAAGTTTAACACTACCAGCAAGTACATCACTAGTCATAAGTAAATTATCATAAGCATCTCTAAATGTTAAAGAAGCAGATGAAGATAAAATCTTTCTTGCTTCATCTTCTTCAGTTACTCCTGCTAATCTTATTCTAATTCGATCTTCTCCTTCAATAGTAATCTCTGGTTCACTAACTCCTAAAACATTAATTCTCTTTGCAATTGTTTTATATGTAGAAGTTACCATATCACTAGTTAATTCTTCTTCCCCAAGAGGTTTAATTTGATATAAAACTTCAAATCCTCCTTGTAAATCAAGGCCATAATTAATCTTATTTAAAAGAATAACACTTCCTGCAAAAGAAAATATAAATAAGCTTATAAATAATCCTATCGAAAATATTTTCTTCTTTTTCTTAAAAAAAATCATCATTACTATTAAAGAAAAACATATAATCCCATTTATCAAAAATATTATATTACTTAAACTATTACTACTAAAAGATTCTATTAAACCATTAAAATTCATTTTATATCACCTACATCAATAACTCTTTCTTTACTTAAATATCTTACTTTCACATAATTATCTATTTTCTTAGGATCAGCATGAATAATATCATTAACCATCTCAGAAATAGTTAAATTATTACTTTTCACCCAAATATTTTCTCTTAAATAATTCCAAATATCTTCACTATTTATATAATCATAAGAAAGTAATTTTAAAATTCTTATTTTAACCAAAAAAGCTGGTTTTAAATACACATACAGTTCCTTAGTATTTTTAAACTTTTTCATACTGATACCACCCTAACAACAATTATATTATATAACACTTTTTCTTAAATAGAAAGAAAAAGAAACAAATTAATACAAACTTGCTTCTTTTCGCTTTAAAATCTTTTCATCTCTTGGCATACAATATTTATACATATTAATAAGCATTTCATAAGCACTAGCATAATCCTTATTCTTATTTTTAGATGATTTATCTAAAATATAAGAATATCCATCAAAATTACTCATTGAAGAAGATGCCCTTATTCTCAAATACGCTAAATAACTAAAAAAGAAATTTCCTTTAAAAACAAGAACATCATTTTTTATTCTAAGGAAATTATTAAGATAATAAATAAGTCTCTCATCTCCAAACTTCTCATTTTCTATTTTATTTAACTTATCTAGTTTTTGATAGTAAAAATCAATTCTTACTTTAGAAGTAAATTCATCTTCTAAAAGAGGATCTAAATAAGTAACTAAATATTTAAAATCAATAAGTTTATCTTTAAAATTAGTTAACTCATCTTCTTCCTCACTAAGTTCAACCATTCTTTTTATCATTAAAGAATAACTAAGTTGATCTAAAAAATGATAAAAATATTTAGAATCATTTAAATATAAATATTGATAAATCTTTCTAATAAACCTTAAAGTAACTTTCTTATTAGAAAAAATATTTTCTAAATATTCAATTTCAAAATCTTGATCATCTAAGTAAATAGAAGATAAAAAGTCAAGAAAATCCTTGTTTTTAAAAGCTCTTTTCATAAGTTCATCTTCTGTCTCAATAGCAAGTTCTAACTCATTATATTCTTTCATATATTTCTTATCAAGAACTTCTTCTTTCTTTTCTATCTCAGCTAACTTTAAATACTTACCCAAAATAATTTCAGAATATTTAATTAGCTTGTCAAAAGTTTCTCCAAAATCTATCTCATCCATAATATCACCTAAATTTCTTTTTATCCTAGCAAATAAATTATTACTTGTCAAATATTTTTTCATAACTACATAATATTTAATATGAAACAAATAAAAAATAGATTAATAAAATCAACTCTTATTTTGATGATTGGCGGATTAATTACCAAAATCATGGCAATGATCATAAAAATAGTTTTAACAAGAATAATAAAAACTGAAGGATTAAGCCTTTATATGATGATCTTACCAACATTTAATCTTTTTATTACACTCTCTTCCCTAAGTATGCCAGTATCTATCTCTAAATTAGTAAGTGAAAATACCCATAATAACAAGAAATTAATTTTATCAAGTACTCCCTTAATTTTAATATTTAATATCATCTTAATTATTATCTTAACTCTAATTGCCCCATTTCTAGCAAATAACCTTCTTAATAATAAAACGCTTATCTATCCTATTATAGCAATAGGCTTTACTCTTCCTTTTATAAGTATATCCTCTATCATAAGAGGATATTTATTTGGAAAAGAAAAGATGTTTCCTCATACCTTAGGAAATAACTTAGAACAAGTAATAAGACTATTATTAATCGCATTTATCTTACCATCATTAAATAAATATCCGATCGAAACAAGTATAATCTTTATTATCTTAACTAACATCTTAAGTGAACTTACATCCATAATTACCATGCTCTTCTTCATTCCCAAAAATATCAAAATAAAAAAAGAAGATCTTAGATATGACAAATCTAGTATCAAAGATATTCTAAATATAAGCTTACCAACAACAGGAAGCCGTTTAATAGGATCAATAACCTATTTCCTAGAACCAATAATACTAACATACGCTATGTCAAAAGCAGGATACCAAAATAACTATATAACCATAAAATACGGAATAATAAACGGATACGTCCTTCCTCTTATCTTACTTCCATCTTTCTTTACAAATGCAATATCATTAGCACTTCTTCCAATAATAAGTAATAGCTACGCTAAAGGAGAATTATCATATTCTTACCGAAAAATGAAACAAGCAATCTTTTATTCTCTTCTAGTTGGAATTCCCACAACTATTCTTCTTATAACAATGCCAGACTTCTTTCTTAAGTTAATCTATAATACTACCTTAGGAGAAAACTACATAAGATTAATTGCGCCATTTTTTCTCCTTCACTATATCCAGTCTCCTCTTACTACAACAATGCAAGCAATAGGAAAATCAAAAGAAGCAATGAAAGGTACTACTGAAGCATCTATCTTAAGAATAATTACTCTCTTCCTACTATCATTCTTAAAAATAGGAATATGGAGCTTAATAATAAGTATTATCATAAATATAATCTACGTTACTATCCAGCACTACATAATAATTAAAAAAACATTCAAAAGAAAAATAATTTATAAAAATATTTAAAAAATATGCTATAATGAAATAGAGCCTATGGACTTCTCAAAGACATAGCTCTTTTTTTATTAAGCAAGAAAGGAAGTAAATATGACAAAATATGTATTTGTAACAGGAGGAGTATGCTCTGGACTAGGTAAAGGAATAACTGCATCTTCAATCGCATTACTCCTAAAAGCTAAAGGCTATAAAGTATTTATGCAAAAATTTGATCCCTACATGAACGTAGATCCAGGAACTATGTCACCTATTCAGCACGGAGAAGTATTCGTAACAGCAGACGGTTGTGAAACAGATCTAGATTTGGGTCACTACGAAAGATTTATCGATGAAGAATTAAACTACACATCTAACATAACAAACGGTAAAATCTATTCAAGCGTAATCGAAAAAGAAAGGCGTGGTGATTACTTAGGGGCTACCATTCAAATAGTACCTCACATCTCAAACGAAATAAAAAATAAAATATATGAAGCTGGACAATCTAGTAAAGCAGATATTATCATAACTGAAATAGGAGGAACCGTAGGTGATATTGAGTCTGCAGTTATGATGGAATCTCTAAGACAATTTAAAAACGAACAAAAAGATGAAAATGTCTATTTCGTTCACACTACCCTAGTTCCATATCTATTTGGCTCTAACGAGCTAAAAACAAAACCAACTCAAAATAGTATAATTGAACTTAGAAGAGTTGGAATATCTCCAGATATGATCGTAACAAGAGCATCTATCCCTCTAGGAGAATCTATAAAAAAGAAAATCTCTCTTTTTGGAAGCATCCCAATAGAAAATATAATTGAAGCTATTGATGTAAATAACATATATCAAATCCCAATTAACTTTCATAAGCAAAATGCTGAAAACTTGATCTTAAAAAAGTTTAATCTTGAAACAAAAGAAAGTAATCTAAAATACTTAGAAGATCTTATTAATACAATAGATAATCTAAAAGATGAAATAGAAATTTCTCTAGTAGGAAAATATGTTGAATTAGAAGATGCTTATCTTTCAGTAAAAGAATCCCTAAAACATGCTGGATATAAATATAAAACAAAAATTAAAATTAACTGGGTTAACTCTGAAGAATTAGAAAAAGAAAACGCTAATATTCAAGAAATATTCCAAAATACCAAAGGAATAATTATTCCAGGAGGCTTTGGTACTAGAGGAACTCTTGGGATGATAAAAGCCTGCAAATATGCAAGAGAAAACAAAATACCATATCTTGGAATTTGCCTAGGTATGCAAATAGCAGTAATCGAGTTTGCTCGAAACGTTTGTAAAATAGAAGATGCTTCTTCTACAGAATTTGATGAACTATGTAAAAATCCGATAATCGATCTTATGACAGATCAAAAATCTATTGTTAATATGGGAGGCACATTAAGATTAGGTAATTATGAATGTACTGTAAAAGAAAAAACTCTTGCATATCAAGATTATAAAACTAATACTATTAAAGAAAGACATCGTCATAGATACGAATTTAATAATAAATATAAAGAATTACTAGAAGAAAAAGAAATGATCTTCTCAGGAATAAATACACCAAGTAATTTAGTAGAAATAATTGAACTTCCTGATCATCCACACTTTATTGCTTGTCAATTTCATCCAGAATTTAAATCAAGACCAACAAGACCTCATCCCCTATTCGATTCATTTATTAAAGCGTCAATTAAAAAAAAGAATTCAAAATAAAAATGATATAGCCAGGCTCTAATTTTAAAGAACATGGCAATACCATTTTTTATTTAATTAATCTTTATAATACATTTGTTTTATAATTTTTTCCATCTTTAGCAGTATGTAAGAATTCCTTACATACTGAATTCTCACTTAATTCTTTTTCAAAAACATTAGAAAGATGCATTGTTATATTATTTCTTGTTGTTCCGAAAAGTTCGGCCATCAATTTTTGACTAAGCCAGACTGATTCTTCATCAACAATCACTTCTATTGTCTTTTTTTTATTTTGTCTTGTAAATATCAAAAATTCTGCTGTCGAATTTCTTATTTGTAATGTTTGCATAATTCTTTGCCTCCTGATTTAATTATATTAATAAATATATTATATCAAAACCTTACACTATTTATATATGAATTTTGAAAGTATGTCATTTTTTGTCTTAAATGTTCATCCACATCTGCAAAAAGGATGAATAAATACAAACTCATAATGAAATATTGAAAATAATATTAATTGGTGAACTTGATCTTTAGAATTTCTCATCCAATCAAATAAATCATCCATTAAATTCTTCACATATTCAGGCTTAGGTGCTACAAAAATACACTTACCACCTTCATCAAATACTCCTTCTTCACCTTTTCTAAATACTCTAGATTATTCCATCGTTAAGAAAGCCATAACGCCATGAATCTTCAGATTCTTTTATCATTTCGTAAGCTTTGTATGCAGTTTTTACTTCTTGTATTTCTTTTTGATCACCAAGCACTAACTTACCATTAATAACATCTTTAACTTGATTAAAAGATAATGAATTAGCTTCAATCGCTAATGACGAATGAATACGATTATTTCTTCTAAGTACTGGCATTTTATTCAAATTATAAAAATTATCTAGCTTCCCAATTTTCTACATTATACTTCCAACAAGTTCTAACATCTTACTTGTTATGATAAAAGGTGGTACATACTTTTCCATCTAATTACCTCTTTTATTTCTACCAGATATTATATCATAAATAAAAAATAACACAATCATCTTACCTATATCTTACATGTTATGTTCTACCTAAAAAGACTCACTTTCCGTTCATTGAAAATGAGTCTTTTTTTCTAATTAAATTTTTCTTTAATTAAAGCACTTACTACTGACATATCAGCTTTTCCTTTTACTAAAGGAGTTATCTCTTTCATAACCTTACCCATTTCCTTTATTGAAGCAGGTGCAACCTTAGCAAAAGTATCGTCAACTATCTTTTTTAGTTCTTCTTCACTTAATTGAGGAGGCATATAACTATTTAAAATAATAATTTCTTCCTCATTTTGTTTAACTAAATCATCACGATTAGCCTTAGTAAACTCTATAATAGAATCTTTTCTCATCTTTATTTGTTTACTAACTACATCAATGATCTCTTCATTAGATAGTTCATGCATCTTATTAATTTTTTCAAGCATTAGTGCTCCTTTAAGCATTCTAATAACTCCCAAGCGAAAACTATCCTTAGCTTTCATTGCTTCTTTTAAATCATTAGTAATTTGTTCTTGTAAATTCACAAATATCACCTCTAAATAAATTGTAACACATTTTAAAGAAAAAGAACAATCTTTTTATTGATTGTTCCAAAGTGCTATTCTAAATCCAACCCAAACATCAGCATTTCCTGGATAATTAGCATATGTATATAATCCAGCTCCACTAGCATAACCAACATATCCTCCTCTAAAAAACCAAGGACCAGCACTTGGAGTTAAAAAATAAGTTTTATCAGCATACCACGTAGTAGCCTCACTAGTAGCATCTCCTAATATTCTTCTTGCATAAGCAGAAGAATCATTATCTGTTGTTCCAAAAGCATATAAATCATAATATATAGATGATGGAAAAGATGTACCAGTATGTAAAGTATAATTACCACTATTATAAATTTTACCAGTAAAACCTGAATTATAATTACTATCCTTTCCAGACATTGGAGTATTTGTATTAGTATTATCTTGCATTACTCCCATTACATATTCTCCTGCCCCTCCTGCCATATCATAAACACCATAAACATTACCTGTCGTTGAAGACATTACTCCAGCTCCGCCTGTATATGATGTGCAAGTAGAAGTATAAGTAGTTAAATTAGATGCATCTTTAGGACCACACCCTGCTTTATAAGGAGGAGTTGAACTTCCATAATAAGAATTATTCCCTATATCAGTTGTTCCTAAGCCATATTTACTTTGTTTTAAATAAGCAATAGCACCCCATTCAGTATTCTTCATCATATGCGCATCAATTTGCGATGTGCCTTTCTGAGTTAAATAAGTAGTTCCACTAGTAATTTTTTGAGCAGTTATAAATTGAGCTGATACCTTTTGGTTAGTTAAAGTGATTAACCCAGCTTTTATTGTTGGTTTAGAAGCTGTTCCACTTGTTTCAAACTTTCCTACCCAAATGCCAGTTAATTCCTTATCACCAATAGTAAAGGCTGGATGAGTAAGCCATTCTCCATTGTTTGATCCAACTGATTTAGCAGAAATGTCCTTCTCAAATTTAACATTAATTTCAATAGGAGCCATTTTTTCGGCATTAACATTAAATAATTGATATTTATATCTAGGTATCCAAACATAGTATGCTAAAACGTCTGATTCACTTATAGTAGTGCCATTTGCTGCACTCATATATTTACTTCTGCTAGAATCCTTTACCATTACTGCATTTGCCCATTTCTTTTCTTTATAATCATACCAATCATTATTTAAGTTAGTAGAATCTGCTTTTACCCAGTTAGATCCATTCCATTTAACTGGAATCATTCCTTCTGCTAAAATGGGTGAATTAACTTGTGCCAAATCTATTATTTCAAGTTCTTTTATAGAAGTCTTAACATACACAACAGCACTTCCACTTAAATCACAGCTTCCCCCTTCATAAGAATAATCAGAATTATTCTGAATTTTTACAAAATGATATTTACTATTACTATTAGAAGAAAAACTTACTACTTCGTTATTTACTAAAATAGAAGAATCATTATTAGATTTTATCTTACTATTAGCAGGTAAATATAAATATCCATTATAAGAAGAAGTACTAATTTTATAAAGTCCTCTATATATAGTAACATACTCTTCGTTTAAGGAAGAACATATAGAATAATTAAAGCTCATTTCATAAGCTGATTCTAAAGTATTAGAATTATTAATAACAAAATTTATCTTATTACTAAGTAATTTTAAAAAGAATGTAATTAATAAAATAAAAACAATTAGTATTGAATAAAGAACTGCTGTTATAGCAAATCCCTTTCTATTCATATTTTTATCACTTCCTTTTAATAAGTAATTACCGTCTTACTAACACTTGTATTTAGTTTATCTTGATCACTTGTTTTTATTACTATTGTATCTTTATCTCCATCAGAAACGTAGCGCTTATTTTTTAATATATTAAAGTTCATCTCAATATCAAAGTCTTTCCCATTATTATCATATGCTCTTATTCTTTTTAAGAAAGTTGGATCAAAGTTTTTATTAAATGGAGATACTTCTCCTTCCCATCCTACTCTTAAAGCAGCTTCTGTATTATAAGTTACTCCTTCATAAGTAGCACTCATTATATGAGAAAAATTAGGATGAGTCTTTTTATAAGGAGAACCAAAAGGAAGCGCTACTATATTAACGTATTTACCTGGTATTATACTTTCTAACTGCTTATATACATATCCTACCACTTCTTCGCTCTTAGAAGAAGATATCTTAGTAAAATCAGGATGTCCCTTAGTATGATTACCAACATCATAACCATGACTAACAAGCCATTTTAATATCTTATCATTATATTCTTTTTGGTTAAACAAAGCATCATTAACAAAAAATGTCGCAGTAACATTATAATCAGGATATTTCTTCTTAAAAGATTCTAATATCCCAACTGCACTATTCTCATCAATAATAATATCTCCATTATCATCTAATCCTTTTACTAAGATATTATTATCATTACCATCATCAAAAGTAATTATAATAGGGCTTTTTCCATATGGAACATCAATATCTCCATTAACATAATCAGCAAGTCTAATCATCCTATATCCTTCTTTATAATAAAACTCTAAATCATTACGAAAAGCCTCCGTAGTTCTATTATAACCATCTTTATCTACATTCCCACCAGTATATTTAGTATCACTATTATTCATATGCTTAATATTATGATACATCATAATAGGAACACTACCAATCTCATTAATACCATCATTCTTTAAATCCTCTTTACTAACTTTTCCTTTAGATACGATAATATTAATTTCTTTTATCTCTTTCACATCAGTTCCTACTTTTACATCTTGACTAATAATATTATCTTTAGGAATATTATCATCATACTTATAAGTAACATTCAAAGTAATATTATACTGATTAGCAAAGAAATTAGCAGTACTAAGATCTTTATTTACAAGATTAATCATCATTTCTTTACTACCATTATTTATAGGATCTTTATCTTTATTTATCCTATTAAATAGAAAAATCCCCCCTATAATTAAAACAAGCACAATTACTAAAATAACTATTCTATCATAACGAACTTTCGTCTTTCTCATTCTATCATTCTCCTATTCTTAAAATTATTATACAATATTTTTATTAAATGTACTAGATAAAAAAGAAAAAGAATGTAATTTTACTTACATTCTAACCTTTTAAAACAATATTAACTATTTTCTTTGGAACTACTATTACTTTAAGAATTTCTTTATCTGTTAGTTGTTTCTTAA
Source organism: uncultured Bacilli bacterium (assembly GCA_934149465.1). Taxonomy (GTDB): domain Bacteria; phylum Bacillota_I; class Bacilli_A; order RF39; family UBA660; genus CAKPEZ01. The sequence goes on from CAKPEZ010000001.1 coordinate 125,030, forward strand.
CGTTTTCTTGCTTTAAAGCTTCTTCCTTTATTTCTTCATCACTTAATGAAGAAATAAGTTCTAACTTTCCTCTAACTTTTCCATTTACTTGGATCATCATAGTATAACTTTCTTCTTTTAAAGCATCATCATCATAAGTAGGCCACTTTTCATAAGTAATCGTATCCTTATTACCAAGCATACTCCATAATTCTTCTGCTAAATGTGGACAAAGAGGGCTTAAAATCTTAACAAATCCTAAAGCATATTCTAAAGGCAAATGACTAGTCTTATAAATAGCATTTACAAATATCATCATCTGACTAATAGCAGTATTAAAGTTTAATGTCTCATAATCATCAGTAACTTTCTTAATAGTTTGATTATATATCTTTTTTAAATCAGGATTTTCTTTATCTAAAACTTTTCCTTCTTCAAATATTCTATATATTCTTTCAATAAACTTCTTAGATGCATCTATACCAGCACTACTCCAAGGCTTATCTGCCTCTAAAGGTCCCATAAACATCTCATATAATCTTAAAGCATCTGCTCCATGAGATTTAACAATATCAGAAGGATTTACCACATACTTAGGATATCTTTTCCCCATCTTCATATTATTTTCTCCTAAGATCATTCCTTGATGAACAAGCTTTTTAAAAGGCTCTTCTACTGGAGATAATTTCTTATCATACAAATAATTACACCACATCCTAGAATATAACAAATGACCAACAGCGTGCTCTGGTCCACCAACATAAAGATCTACTGGCATCCAGTGCTTTAATAATTCATAATCTGCAAACTCTTTATCATTATTAGGATCAATATATCTAAAATAATACCAACTACTACCAGCTGCTCCTGGCATAGTAGAAGTTTCTCTTTTCCCTTTCATTCCATCTATTACCACGTTTTTCCACTCAGTAGCATTTTCTAAAGGAGCAAGTCCATTCTTCCCACGATAATCATCCATAACTGGTAAAACAAGAGGAAGCTCTTCATCTGGAACTAACTTTATACTACCATCAAACATATGAATAACTGGAACCGGTTCTCCCCAATATCTTTGTCTTGCAAAGATCCACTCTCTAATCTTATAATTAACTTTATAAGTTCCTAATCTTTTTTCTTCAAGATAACTAATCATCTTCTTAATAGCATCTTCCTTATTTAAGCCATCTAAGAAACTACTATTAATATGAATTCCATCACCAGTATAAGCTTCTTTAGAAACATCACCGCCAGCTATTACTGGAATAATATCTAAATTAAATTTCTTAGCAAATTCATAATCTCTATCATCATGAGCAGGAACTGCCATAATTGCTCCATTAGCATAACTTGCTAAAACATAATCACTAATCCAAATAGGAATTTTTTTATTATTAACTGGATTAATTGCATAAGATCCAGTAAATACTCCAGTTTTCTCTTTACTACCATTAGTTCTTTCTAATTCAGACTTAGCAGAAGAAGTACTAATATAAGAATCTACTTCCGATTTCTTTTCTGGAATAGTAATCTTACTTACTATCTCATGTTCAGGCGCTAATACACAGTACGTAGCACCAAATAAAGTATCACACCTAGTAGTAAATACCGTAAATTCATAATCAGTATTATCTACTTTAAAAGTAACATTAGCACCATAGCTCTTACCAATCCAATTTCTTTGAATTTCTTTAGTAGATAATGGCCAGTCTAATCTATCCAAATTATCAAGCAATCTTTCTGCATACCTTGGAATATCTATTGACCACTGTTTCATATTCTTTCTAACAACAGGAAATCCCCCTCTTTCACTCTTTCCATCTATTACTTCATCATTAGAAAGAACAGTACCAAGCTCTTCACACCAATTAACTGGCATATCAATATACTTAGCATAACCATCCATATATAATCTTTTAAAAATCCACTGAGTCCACTTATAAAAAGCCGGATCTGCAGTAGAAATCTCACGATCCCAATCATAAGAAAAACCAAGTTCCTTTAATTGCTTTTTAAATACCTTAATATTATCTTCAGTAAATCCACTAGGATGATTACCAGTATTAACCGCATACTGCTCTGCTGGAAGACCAAAGGCATCCCATCCCATTGGATGAAGAACATTATACCCTTGCATTCTCTTCATTCTAGATGCTATATCTGTTGCAGTATATCCTTCTGGATGACCAACATGAAGACCTACTCCACTAGGATAAGGAAACATATCTAAAGCATAATACTTAGGCTTAGTAAAATCCCTAATATCAGTCTTAAACGTTTTATTCTCTTCCCAATAATCTTGCCATTTCTTTTCTACTTTTCTAAAATCATACATACTTATCTTCTTCCCTTCTTTTCATAATAACGACCTAGTAATCCGTAAAATATTACAATTAATAAAATTGCTAATACTAAGCCAATTAAAATTTGCCAAATAAATCCTTTTACTAAGTAAATAATAATTATATATACTACCGAAATTATTAGTGCATTAATAAAAGAACTTACAAGCATAAATTTCTTTTTATTAATCGATTTAAAATCAAACCGATAAATCCTCATCAAATAAAGAAGCTCCATTTGATATTCATTATCTTTCATCTTCTTACTTTGCAATCTATTAATCAGATAATTAACTAAAAAAACAACTGTTAAAACTAAAATAAATTCAATTCCTGTTTTCATAAATAATTCCTTTCAAAAAAGGATGATACCTAAGGAGCGAAAATATTCGCGGTACCATCCTTTTTTCTTCTTAATTTAGATAACGGCTTCTTACACCGGCTAATGCACTCTAAAAGCAAGTTCATAAAAATATGATTATTAACTTTCACCAAACGCTAACTCTCTAAAAATCATCATTCTTACTACTACTCTTTCAGAAACGTTTTTTATATATTATAACACAATACTTATTTTTTACAAGGTTTTTTTAAGAAATACAATAATTAGTTCCACAAGTATCTTGATAACTATAAGTTCCCTCTAATTTATTATACAAAATACATCCACCAAAATCACTATTAGTTGTTGGATCAATCTTATCATCAGCATTAATCAAAGTAGAACTTATTAATTCATCTATCTTAACATAACAACTACTACTAGTAATTAAGCTTTTTCTATCAACAATATAAATTTCTGCAGCGCTTTCCATAATCTTAATTTTAGCATTTCTTTGCTTTTCTTTACTTCTTTCTATAGAAGCAGAAATAGATGGAATTGCAATACTCATAATAATAGTCAAAATAACTAAAACCGCGATTAATTCAATTAAAGTAAATCCCCTTTGTCTTTTACGCATCTATTTCACTCCTATTCACTTATAAATTTAATAAATTCACTTTTATTCATAAAACCTATTTTTTTATTTAAAATATTCCCATTTTTAAATCTAATAACAGTTGGAATGCTCATAACACTATATCTTCTAGCAAGTTCCTCAAACTTATCAACATCAACTTTAACAAAAGTATAATTTTCATTTTCTTTACTTACTTCTTCAAAAATAGGTGCAAACATCTTACAAGGACCACACCAACTAGCATAAAAGTCTACAATGACATTCTCTTTCTTCAAAATTTCATCAAAATTTTCTTTATCTAGACAAATATAATTCATTATCTTTCCTCCCGGTATTTATTTAATATTTCATCAGCATTCTTCACATGAAGTTTATCTTTTTCGATAAGCTTAGAAGCGCTATTAACAGTAATTACTTTATTTTCTAAGAACATATCTAATATTTCTGCATTTACTTCTAAAGTATTAGTACCATCATGCTTATTAATTAAATCATAAAGCTTTTTATAAGTATCAAGTGAATTAGAAGCAATATCTGAAATAACAGGTGTATTATTCAAAATAAAAGAAGTCCCCTTAGAATCATTAAATAACTCTATATGAAAATACGGCTGAGAAAATACAAAAAGTGCAATAAATACATAAATATAAGCTTCTAAAAGCCCAACTACAAGGCCTAATATTTTTGATGGAATACTAAGAATAAATGTTGCTTTAAGAATTTTTTCTAAAATACCACTAATAGAAATTATTGCTCTTAGTAAAATAGATAAAATAGCAAATACTATAAAGAAAGATATTAACTCATATACTAAGATATTTAGCATTTCTATTCCTTTAATATTTCCGCCAAATGTAAAAAATGGTAAATTTTCATACAAGAAAACAGAAACAGGATTTTTTAGTAAAAACGCTAAAATAATCGTAATAACAAGGCCAACAAAGGAAACACTTGTTTTAATAACTCCTTTCTTAAATCCAGAAACAGCACCAAGAGCTAAAAATAAAATAATCAAAACATCAATAATATTCACTTTCTATTCCTCCTATATTTAATATTATATACTAATTAAAATAAAAAATAAAGATTTTTATGATAAAATAGATATAGAGGTTGATTTTATGAAAGAAAAAGTAAAAACTATTGTCCTAAAAGTAAGTGATAATACTAAAGAAAAAATGATCGAATATTTTAAAGATAAAACTAGAATAATAACTCCACCATACGCTGTTTTCCAAGCAGATGAAGCAGATACTGTAGTAACCTTATATAATTCTAATAAAGTAGTATTCCAAGGAATAAGCGCCGATATAGACGCTAATATGTGGAATGAAATGGAAATGCATCTTAACAAAGGAAAATCTGGCTTAGTAGAAAAAAAAGAAAAAGAAAAAAAAGAAGAAGAAAGAAAAATACCTCTTCGTATAAGTTCTGTTGGATCAGACGAAGTTGGTACTGGAGATTTCTTTGGTCCTATCGTTGTAAGTGCAACATACGTATCTAAAGAAAATATTGACTTTCTTCTTGATTTAAAGGTAAAAGATTCTAAAAAACTAACAGACATCCAAATAATAAAAGTAGTTCCTGAAATAATAAAAAAAATTCCCTATAAAACCTTAGTACTTCATGATAAAGACTATAATAAATATTATGGCGAAAATATGAATATGAATAAAATAAAAGCAATACTACATAACAAAGTATTATATGAATTATTAAGCACAACACCTTGTACATATGATCATATTGTTGTAGATCAATTCGTTTATCCAAAGAAATACTATGAACATATTGAAGAAGCTAAATACAAAGTAAAAGGAATTACTTTCCTAACTAAAGCAGAAGACCAAGTATTAAGCGTTGCATGTGCTTCTATGATTAGCAGATATATTTTCTTAAATGAAATGAATAAGCTAAGTAAAGAAGTTGGGATTATTTTACCAAAAGGAGCATCTTCATTAGTAGATGATACCGCTAGTAAGATAAAAGAAAAATATGGTATAGATAAATTATATGAAATTGCTAAAATGAACTTTAAAAACGCTGAAAAATTAAAGTAAACAAAAAGTCAAGGAAACTAATCCTTGACTTTTATGTTTTTTCTTTCATTTTTTCCTTGTTTAAAAGATATTAAATAATAAATAAAAGTACCAAGACCTGCTAAAAATAAAATTCCTATCATAAGTAAATCAGTATTAAAAGAACTAACAAACATGATCTTCCTCCTACTGTTTTAGTATAATAAAAGTTTTTTCTAATAGCAATTATTTATCTAAAATTTAATAAACTTAACACTACGTGTAAAAAAAAGAATCATTTAAGATTCTAATTTTTTTAATACTTCACGTACAACATTAGCAGCTTCTTGCTTAACTTCTTTAGCAGTTTTCTCTAATATAGGAGTTCCTTTTTCTTTAGCAAGCTCTAACAATTCTTCTGCCTTATTTTTAAGCTCTTCGCCTTTTTTCTTAGCAATATCTAAAGCTTTTTCTTTATCTAAATCAGTCATCAAGTCTTTAATTTCTTGAACTTTTTTTTGAAAATTTTCCTTTACTTCTTGAACATCTATATTCTTAACTTTTTCAAGAAGTTCATCTAATTTATTTTTTAAATCTTTACGTAATTCACTACCTTTTTTAGGTGCAAATAACAAACCAAGACCAGCACCCAAACCTAACCCAAGTAAAAATTTACCGCAACTACTTTTTTTCTTTTCTTTACTCATTTTCCTCTTCTTCCTTTCCTTTCTTTTTATGCCGAAACAATTTGGATACAAGCATACTAATAAAATCAATTACACGATCACTAACCAAAGATAAACGATCAGTAGTAACATCAATAATTGAGAAAAGACCATTTAACTTTTGAACTTTTTGATCAACATCATCAACAACATTCTCAATCTTGTTCATCGTAATAATCATCTTTACTCCTAATATTATTAATATAATAAGTAAAATAGAACCCAAAATATATAAAATAATAGGTAAAACTATTCGTGCTGCATCCATTTTTTAATCTTTCCTTTCCTCATACATAGAATCAATCAAATTAAACAAATCATCAGTTAATTCTAATTTATCATCTTGATCTTGAGTAGTCTTTTTCTCTTTCATTTCAATTTTCTCAGCAGTTGGCTCTACTTCATCGAAACTAACAATTTTCATCTTAGTAGTATTTTCAATAGTTTTAACTTTCTTAGGAACAACTTCATTTACTACAGGAGGATGCTCATAACTAACACCATAATCATAATAATTTTCTTCAGCATCTTCTAATGACATACTAGTATCACTTTTCTTACGTTCATCATATAAATCTGCTAATAAATTTTCTTTTAATTCAGCGTTTTCCTTTTTTATTTCATTTACACTTTTTAAAACTTCACAATCATTACACAAAATATTATCTTTAATATCATCAGCAAGAGTCCCATAAGCTTTCTTTCTAACATCTTCGAAAGTCAAAGTCTTCTTTGAATCTCTAGGTATTTCATAATGATTTTCATCTTTAACTTTAGGTTCTTCCTTCTTATAATTCTTATCTAAAATACCATAAACTGGTGAAATGATTGGTGAAGCCTGAAACTTCTTAGGCTTTCTTTCCGTTTTTGGATTATATGCTGTTTTACTATTTTGAAATGAATTAAGTCTTTTTTCTTGTGCAATTACATTTCTAGAAGAAGAAACCGGAACTGATATCTCAGTATCATCAAAAGAAATTGGAAATTTAAAATTAGTACTCGTCCTAGAAACTTCTCTTTCAGGAAGAACATTTTCCCTAGGAAGAGGAGCTTCTTCTTTCTTAGGAGTAAAAGTCTTTTGAATTTGTACTTGTTCTTGCTTTTCTATTTTTTCTCTCATAAAAGTTGGCAATTTATGTTCTTCTTCTTTAGGTTGTTCAATATCCTTAGTAACCTCAACAATTTCTTCATCAGTAAATAAATTTTTAATCTTGTCCATTAAGCCCATTTATATAAGCACCTCTTTCTATTCTGCTAATTCATTATTAATAATTTTTTCATCAGGAAGAGCATCAATATTGTCTTCTTGAGCTGTTTCTTCTAAGCTCTTTAAAAAAGTACTTTCTGATCCTTCCGGATTCTCAATATTATATATCTCATCCTTACTAGCAAAATAACTACTATTAATTAAATTATCGATTGCAACATCATTATACTCAATACTAGATAAAATAACAATGGACTTCATTACCATATCTGTAAGATCATCTATATTAGTATATAACTCTATTTTAGCATAATTATAAATAATTTCAAGATATATTTCATCATTATCTTCTTTATTTATTTTAATATATCCTTTTTTATCACCATAGCTAAAATTTTGACTATAATAATTAGCAGTATTATCATTTTGATAATTAGTACTTTTCTTATAATAGTAACTAACTAAGTCAACATATAAATACGCATTTCTATCTTTTATAAGTAAAATTTCATTATAATCATCTTTTTTTAAATGCTTTACATCATTTGGTAAATATAATTTATAGCCAATCATCTGAGTATTAGTCAATTTACTTTTGCTACTAATTACTGTATTAATAATTTCTAAATAATTAGTATAATTATTAGTAATCATCATACAGCCACTTAAAAGTAGAGGTAAAATAAATATAATAATCCTTTTTCTCATTATCCACCCACCTACCTTTATATATTATAGCAAATTATTTTTAAAATAGAAAGCTTTTTATAAAAGATTATAATTTTTTTAAAAGTAAAATATACGTTCTTATGCCTATTATTTACATATTTAGCACAGTTTTTTTTATTTTTTATATACTATTTGTGAAAGGGGAAATTAAAATGTATAATTTTAGACCTATGCCAAATCAAAATGTGGGAAACAGATTCTTAGGTGGAGGATTTGTTGGACCATTTATATTAGGTGGAATTACTGGTGGACTACTAGCACCAGCATTTTATCCAAGACCAGGAGGACCATATCCACAATATCCTCCATACTATTATGGACCATATCCTAGAGTTTATTACTAAAAAGCACTTCAAAAAAAACGAAGTGCTTTTGCATACTTTATTCTCTTTTAGTCAAGAATATTAAAGAAAGGAAATGATAAAATGATAAATATAAGAAATTATATAATAGGTAATTTTAAAAACGACAATAAGGAGGATATAAAAAATGCAATTAATGATTCAATTAATTCTAAAGAAGAAGAACCATTAATTGGTCTTGGTGTATTTTTTGAATTACTTTGGAATAACAGCACTAATGAAGAAAAAGATGAAATAGCAGAAAAAATAAGAAATGCTGTTAATATCTAATATAAATCTGCTATATCATCAATACAAATTTTCTCATTATCATAAGTAATAACATTATTTTTAACGTAACCAATAATTTTCTTTTCTTTTAAAGAACCATCTTTAAATGCAATATGAACATCAGCTTTATAAACGTATTTACTTGGATTTAATATATTATAAATCTTTTGTTCTATTTGGTATTTACTTTTTAAGTTAGTTACTTCTTTTTTTGCTATTGGCATATTATTAATACCATCGTTTTGCTCATAACTAGAAAAAAGATTTTGATTATTATGTAACTCCTTTTTTATTTTATTTACATACATTTTAGGTAAATCTTTACTCACAATTAACACACTCCCATTATAAATTATGCACGTTTTATCTAAAATAGATATAAAATCAAATAAAAATTTGCTATAATGAATTAGATAGAAGGTGATATTATAAATAAAATATCTAAATATAAAGTTGAACTTAGTATCTTAATTCCATTAATTTTGTTTTGTATAATTAGTGTTACAACGATATATTCTACTAGAGTATATCTAGATGATGCATCACAAAATCTTTATTTAAAGCAAATATTGTGGTACGCGATTGGTTTTGGAATTAGTTATTTGATGATGACATTTGGAAATAAGTTCTTTTATAATAGTTCTTATATACTATATGGAATTGGAGTGCTTTTACTTATACTAGTACTTTTTCTCGGAAAACCTGTAAATAATTCTAGATGCTGGTTTCAATTAGGTCCATTCGCCTTTCAGCCATCAGAATTTATGAAAGTAATTCTTATATTAGTAATAGCAAGAGTAATAAATGATTTTAACGATCAATATCAGTCCCCTACTATAGAGCAAGAATTTAAATTAATCTTAAAAGTAATGGTTATAACTCTAGTTCCATCAATATTAACTTTCATCGAACCAGATACTGGTGCTGTAATTATTTATTTATTTATTATGACACTAATGTTGTTTGTATCAGGAATCAGAAAAAGATGGTTTATAATTGCATTAATTATTCTTTTAGTAGGTGGATCTATCTTTTTAGGATTATTCTTTTTTCAAAAAGATTTCTTCATAAAGATCTTTGGAACATCTTTCTTTTACAGAATGGATAGAATTATTAACTGGTCATCAGGAAGTGGAATGCAATTAGAAAATTCACTTATTGCAATTGGTTCAGGCGGAATGTTCGGTCATGGCTTTAATAATATACCTCTATATTTTCCTGAACCACAAACTGATTTCATATTCACATCTTTTACTTCAATGTATGGTTTTGTTGGAGCAACTTTATTAATAATTTTAATTATATTTTTTGATTTAAATTTAATAAATACATCTAAAAAAGCAAATGATAAATGTAATAAATATGCTATGGCTGGTATTCTTGGTATTTTAATTTATCAGCAAGTACAAAATATCGGAATGACAATCGGACTACTACCAATTACCGGAATTACACTTCCGTTTATTAGTTATGGTGGTTCTTCCCTACTTTCTTATATGATCTTAGTAGGTCTAATATTTAATATTTCTAATGAATCTCTTCGTTATACAAATTGATGCTAAAAAAAAACGTTTTATAAACGTTCTTTTTTTATTTATGCAACATTGTCAGTAACTGATGCAGTTAAATTAAAACTGTATGGTTGTTTTTGCATTTTGTTAGGAGTAACTCCATCATGTTCAGTACCATCAATCCATAAATATAATGTATAAGTACCACTACTATTAGCAGCAAGATCTTGGGCAGTTGGAGTAAGGTTAATTACATCTCCTTGCTTACTTGAACCAAAATTACCTTCACTAATAGTTGTTCCAGCTCCGTTAACAAAAGCATATTTAAATGAAGTATCAATCAAGTCTGTGCTTAAAGATGTTAATGCTAAACTAAATGTAGCTTTAGCAGCAGTTGAACAAGTTGAAGATAATTTAACAGCTTTTGAATATCCTTTGCTTTTATTACTTACTGGAATTAAAGTAGAAGAACCAGTAGTAGTTGTTGCAGCTTCTTCAGAAGTAATACAATCAGTAAGACCTTGAACAGTAAATGTTACCCCAGTAGCCTCATCACTAGCACTTTGCCATGTATACCATGCATAAGTTAAGCTTGTTACAATAACAATAAGAGCAACAACACCTAATATAGTTCCAAAAACTTTCTTTCCTTCCATAAATATATACCTCCTCTTATGATAACAGTATATATTATTTAAATCTTTTTTACAAGTATTTTTGAAAATAATTTACTTTTTAAATTGTATTTTACATCTAATGACGAGGTTTAAAAATAAGAGTAAGGACAAAGGCCATGACGATCGCAACAGTAATACCAGCTGCAGTTAAGTTAAAAGCACCCATTGCTAAGCCAAGTATTCCTATGTCTTTTGCCATATCCATAGCACCGTGAATTAATAAATGCCCAAAAGAAGTAATAGGAATTAAAGCGCCTGCTCCTGCATAAAGAACTATCTTATCATATAATCCAAATATATCAAGGAATGCCCCAATAACTACAAATAAAGAAGTAACATGTCCTGGAGTAAGCTTAGTATTATCTAGAATAATTTGGGATATTAAACAAACAAATCCACAAAAAAGAAATGCATATACGTAAGTCATTTAAATCGCCTCCAAACTAATAGCGTGAGCTATTGAAGGAATAGTTTGTCTTTGAAATACCATCGTTGGAGAAAAAATAGCACCAGTTGGTACAATAAGTACTTTTTTTAGTTTTTTCTCTTTCATGAGCTTATATATATAGCCAAAATCTATTAATGCGCTACAAACTGGACCACTTCCACCAGCATGAACATTTTTTTCTTTTTCTAAATCATAAAGCATTGTTCCTGAATCATCATAGTTCTTAGATATATCAATATTATAACTAGTCTTCATATATTCAGTTAATATTTCTTTTCCATATATTCCTAAATCTCCAGTAATAATTAAATCATAATAATCAGCGCTTCTATTTAAATCGTCTAAATGATTCTTTATAACACTAGCAGCACCAGGAGCCATAATTGCACCCATATTATTAACATCAGCTATTCCAAGGTCAGTAACCTTACCAATGGTAGCAGATTCTACTTTTATATCACTTTTTTCACTTGTAAGTAAAAGTGAAACTGCTCCAGTTGCCGTAAAAGTAGTTGATTTTGGTTTTGGAGATCCATACTCAGTCGGATTTCTAAATTGCTTTTCTGCAACCATATTATGTGAACTAACAGAACAAATAATATTTTTAAACTTACCACCATCAATAAAATTGCTTGCTATTAAAATCGCTTCTGCACAAGTAGCGCAAGCATTATACACACCTAAAAAAGGAATATCAATATCACGGTAAGCATAATCAGAAGCTGCTATTTGATTTTGTAAATCTCCTGATATTCCAACATCAATGTCTTTAAATGATAATTTACTTTTCTTAAGCAATAGATTAATACTGTCTTTTAATAGCTTTACTTCAGCAAGTTCAAAACTCTTTTCACCAAAATACATATCTTTAGCGTATTTTAGATCAAAATACTTTGCATAAGGGCCATCTTTTTCATAAGGTCCAACTACTAAAGAAGTATTTTTCAGATAAACATTATTATATTTTATTGTCATATTATCCTCCCATTACCAAAAGTCTAATAATTCCAAACAAGTAAACAGAAACTATTCCATAAAGAATTACTGTTCCAGATAGTTTAAAAATATTAGCGCCTATTCCAAGCACTAATCCTTCATTTTTATATTCTAAGGCTGCACTAGTCATAGAATGAGCAAATCCAGTAATAGGAATAATAAGCGCACTCTTAAAAATAGTAACAATACTATCAAAAATACCAAAAGCAGTAAGAAGTGAAGCAATAATTATTAAAGTAAGTATAACTAAAATTCCAGATTCTTTTCTTGGTAAATTCAAATAAAAAGAATAAATATTTAAAAGAAGTTCACTTAATGCTCCTAAGACTCCTCCACTAAAAAAGACTATTAAAGAATTTTTTAATCTATCCTCTTTAGGAGTAATTTTATCAACCAATTCCTGATAATTTTTCTTATTCATAATATTCACCATTAATATTATTGCATCAAAATTAAAAACTATACAAAAAAACTAGAATTAGTTAAAATCCTAGTTATCCTTATGTTCTTCAAAAAAATACTGAATCTTTATTTCCAAAGCTTTCGCAATACGATTAATTGTATCTATTGAAAAATATTTATCACCTTTTTTAGATTCAATTCGTCTAATAAACTCATGCGATAAATCAACTTTTTCGGCTAATTCTATTTGAGTCAGACCTTTCTTTTTACGGTAATATTTTATATTTTTGGAAATTGTTTCATAAATATTATTACTGTCATCACTTCGTTTGATTTTCATAAACAATCACCTTTATAAGATAATTCTCTCATAATTTGACTTTTTTGTATGTAAACCAGTAATTCACATTTGATAATTTGTTTTTATTCTTTTTAATATCTTTTTTTCATTTCTAGATACTTGAACCTGATTAACTCCTAAAATATCAGCAACCTCTTGTTGAGTTTTATCCATGTAATAGCGATATCTTATTAATTCTTGTTCTTTTTCTGGTAAAGATGCTATTTCATCTTTTAAAAAAAGATAATCAATACTTGGCATGTCATTATTACTAGAAACAGTATTATATAAAGTAAACTCATCTTCCCCATTTATTGAGCTATCTAAACTTTCAATATAATACATAGAAGCTTTAAGGTCATCAACTATTTTTTCATCTATTTCTAAAAAATGAGCTATCTCATAATTAGTAGGTTTTCTCATTAATTTTTGTTCTAAAATATTTTCTGTTTTAGAAATATTTTTAATTATTTTATTATAATCTCGCCCCATTTTAATTAAATGATCATTCATGATATATTTTTTTATTTCTCCTTCAATATACATGTAGGCATAAGTTGAGAATTTAGTATTGTAATTAGAGTCAAAGTTCTTATATGCATTAATCAAACCAATCATCCCCACTTGATAAAGATCCTCTCTATTATTTGAGTTTCCATATTTCTTTACTAAGGAATAAATAAGCCGACTATTTTCCACAACTATATCTTCTAAATTATTCATTTTGATCACCTTTCTAATAGATTAAGTGCTGTTACATCATCTTTGACTGATACAATATCTAAATAAAATAATTTATGAGATAATTCTCTTTCTACATTCCCACACAAAATAAATTTTCCATTATTTTGCATGATTAGATTATAATTATAAGTAACGAAACAGATCTTTTCATAGTCATTAATACATAACGATTCTAATTTTAAAACCAAGTATTTAATACCTGCTATAGTAATAATATTTTTTAATTCGTGATAAGAAGTATTTTCCAAAGAAGCAAAAAGAATTCCACTTTTATAATAAATACTAATGACCTCCCGCTTCAATAATATTTAAGCATATTTTAAATAAATTTTATACTCATTCGACATATCTTTTCAAAAAAATCATCACCCATTTTTCGCTAGTTTTTTTATTTTAAGAATAGCTATAAAATTTATTACAATAATAAGGAGGAAAAAGTAAATAATAAGATTATTTTTCTTAGGATAAATATATTTTTCTTTTGATATAGTCTCAATATTAGTTTTTTCTTTAATTATAGTTTCATAGAAAGGAATTTTTTTAGTTATATAATTAGTTATATAATAAGGTCTATCAATATATACTTTTTCAATAAATGAATTTTCCTTTATTTGATAACTAATTTGATACAAAGAAGGATCTTTAGTATATCCATCTAAATCCTCATAATATCCATCTTGATATTCCCTATTTATTTTGTAATAATAAACATATTTTTTCCTTATTCCACAAACATCTTGCATTCCTTCAAAACCAGTAAAATCAAAGTTCGTTATTTCGTCTTCTAAATATATCTTAGAAGAATATCTTCTATTTCTAATATCTTTCTTTTCCAAGGAATAATCTAAATAACCATATATTATCTTTTCTATGATTGGAGCATATGATAACTCTAATTTATCAGTTAGTTCTATTCTATAATTTACTTGATTTATACTTTTAAAGTTTAAACTCTCTAATTCGTAAGAGTTATCTAACGTTAAAATAGCTTCACTAGATGGCTCAATAATTCCTAAAGAAATAGAATTATCATAAGTATATTTAATTTCTTTGCTATTAGAAAATACTTTAAATTTATTTAGATCAAATTCTTTATCCCAAGTAATTATCTTGATATATTTAACAGGATTAATTTTTTTATATTTATTAACCTTTTTCTTAATAACAAGATCTACTCCATTGTCCTCACATTTATTGTTCCACTTGCAAACTTCATCATAATAATAATTATCTAAATCAGAATAAGGATAATTTTCATCCAAGTCATTCCAATAAAAATATTTTCCCTCTTTAACATCTTTATAAAAACGATATTCTATTTTTAAATTTAGTTTATCATCATTTTTATCATAAATAGTCCAAGCTTTTGTTTTTAAAGGTAATATTGTTAATAATAATAGTAAAAATATCTTCATTTTTTATCTCCTTCACTATTATTATTCTCTATTAAAATGTTATTTCCTTTTTAAAGTAAAAAAAAATAATATCTTTTTTTCAAAAGATATTATTAAAAATCTTATTTATTATCATTATTATTAACGGTGGGTGCTTTTTCTTTTGGCATATTCCAAGAAGGAACAAATTCAATCAGATTATTGATGCTTTCTCTTTTATAAGTAAATACCTTATAGCCAAGGCCTAAACATTCATCAACAGTACCATCATCATAAGTATAAGTTTTCATTCTCGTACAAAAAGTAGCACTTTCTCCTTTTTTTACACGGGAATAATCAACTACTACTAAGAAAAACCATACTATAAAAAATAACAATACTCCATATTCTAGAATTTTAGCAAATAACTTCATTTTTCTTCCTCCAATTTATATTATAATTTAAATAAAATACCTCTCAAAATAAAAGCACAAGTTAATGAAATAATTATAAGAATGCAAACAAGATTATAATTCATAACATTACTTTGAATATTACCACTTTTAATAGTATCTTGCTTTAGTTCTTTTGATTTTAGTTCTTCTTGTTTAAAAGAAGAAATGTTAACATCTTCTTTTTTTAAAGTTTTAAATCTATTTGTATTAAAAAGATCATCAACTTCTTTTCTAGGAGACTCCTTAATTTCTAACAAATTATTAATAGTAATATTACTAGGTATTTGCTTATGAAACCAATTAGTAAAAGTAGAATATTCACTTTGAATATTAATAATATTAGATATTTCTAAAGTAGTATATCCCATTTTAAGAAATATCTTAGTAGCATCATTAACAGTATCACTAATATTATTAGCGTCTTTTATAAAAAGGGATTCTTCTAAATAAGCATTCTTGGTAAAAGGAATAAGGGTAACATAAGGATAATTATCACTCGCTTTACATAAAGAAGACATTTTTTTATTAGATAAATTATTTTCTAAATATATATTAAATTTAATTAATTTCTTCTTAGTCCGAGGAATAGTTAATAAATAAACTAATTTATTTTCTTCTATTACAGCATATATATCTATATTAGAAAGAGTACTAATCTTTTTTAAAACATTCTTATTCATAGGCTCAAACTACCACATCCTAAATAAATTATAACATGAATTTTAAAGAAAATATCTAAAAATGCATTTTTTTAGATATTAACTATCTTTTTCTTTAGTATAATCACAGTTATAGCACTTAATAGAATCTTTTTTCTCAAGTAAAATGCTTTGACATTTTGGACATTTTTCTGAAAGTGGCTTATCCCAAGAAGCAAAATCACATTTTGGATAATTTTCACAGCCATAAAAAATCTTTGATCTTTTAGTTGTTTTTTCAATAATATTACCGCCACATTTAGGACAAGTTCCTACTACTTTCTTTTCTTTAATAGGAGTATCTTTTTTTATATATTTACAAGTTGGATAATTACTACAAGCAGTAAATTTTCCATATCTACCTTGTCTTATTACTAAAGGACTATTACAAAGAGGACATAACTCTCCTGTTTCTTTAGCTTTTTCTTTTTCCATATTATGAAAAGCATTTTCTACTTGTGGCTCAAAATCTTTATAAAATCTTTCAAGTAGTAAATACCAAACTAAATTACCTTCAGCAATTTTATCAAGATCATCTTCCATCTCTTTAGTATATTCAACATTAATAATATTCTTAAAAAACTCTTGAAGTTTATCTGTTATTATAATTCCTACTTCAGTTGGAACAAATTTCTTATCTAAAACCTTAACATAATCTCTTTCTTTTAAAGTATCTATTGTCTTAGCATAAGTAGATGGCCTTCCTATTCCAAGTTCTTCCATCTCTTTTATTAATTTACTTTCTGTATAACGAAGAGGAGGCTTAGTGAAATGAGAAGAATATTCTATTTTTACAGCAGTAATTTCTTTATTTTGATAATTATCTAAAGAAGGAAGAACCTTATCCTCACTGCTTTCATAGTCTTTATAAACTTTTAAATATCCATCAAATACTAATACTTGACCACTCGTTTTAAATAAATAATCATTATTATAAAGAGTTACAGAAGTAACTTCTACTTTAGCATCTTTCATTAAAGAAGAAAGTGCTCTTTCATAGATAAGCTTATATAATTTATATTCATCTTGAGATAAATATTCCTTAATACTTTCTGGGGTTCTCAAAATAGAAGTTGGTCTAATAGCTTCATGGGCATCTTGAACGTTTTCCGTTTTCTTAGCTTTCTTTACATAACCAATATAATTAGCACCATAGTTATTTTCAATATACTTAAAAGTACTTCCTACAAACTCTTCACTAAGACGAACAGAATCAGTACGCATATAAGTAATTAATCCGACTGTTTCATTAGCAAGAGAAATACCTTCATATAACTTTTGTGCAAGCATCATTGTCTTCTTAGAAGTAAAGTTAAGTTTAGTAGATGCTAATTGCTGAAGGGTTGAAGTAGTAAAAGGATAAACTGCAGTTTTATTCTTTTCTTTCTTAGTAATATCAGCAATATTAAAAGTATTACTTAAACTGCTTAATATTTCTTTAGCTTTATTCTCATCTTTAAGTTCTACCTTTTTATTTTTATAACTATCTAATTTAGCAGAGAAATCTTTAAAATAAGCATCTATTTCAAAATACTCTTCTTCTTTAAAAGCACTTATTTCTCTTTCTCTATCAACAATAAGCTTTAAAGCAACGCTTTGAACTCTACCAGCAGATTTTCCACCAGTTTTTGACTGCATTAATTTACTTAAGCGAAAACCAATAATTCGATCAAGAATTCTTCTTGTTTCTTGAGAATGAACTAAATTGTCATCAATTAATCTAGCACTATCAAAAGATTTTATAATAGCGTCTTTGGTAATTTCGTTAAAAACAATTCTTTTATAATTATCTTTTAATCCTAAAACATCATATAAATGCCAAGATATAGCTTCTCCTTCCCTATCAGGGTCGGTAGCAAGATAAACAAAAGAAGAATCCTTTACATCTTTTTTCAATTCATTAATTATTTTTTTCTTTCCTTTTATTGGAACATAATCTGGTTTAAAATGATCATCTATATTAACACCAAGACCATATTTTCCAGTTGTTGATAAATCTCTAATATGACCAACTGAAGATACTACTTTATAATCATCACCTAAATATTTACTAATAGTTTTTGTTTTATTAGGAGATTCTACTATTACTAATTTTTTACTCATGACATCTTCCTTTCAATTTATAATATATACTAAAGTTTTAACTAAATGTCAATATTATTCTTGAACTATTCCAAAAATTTTATTATTCTTAATTTCCGTAATTAAAACAGGATAAACTCTATTAGCAGAATAATTTCCTTTAATATAAATTTTTAAATAATTACTTGTATGAGAAGTAGTGTATTCTCCATTTACTTCTTCTGTTAAAACAGATACTTCTTTATATAAGTATTTATTATAATACTCTTTCTCTAACTCATCAGATAGTTCTAATATTTTATGAACTCTTTTTTTCTTAATATCAGCACTTATTTGATTAGGCATTAATGCTGCTTTTGTATGATCTCTCATTGAATAAGGAAAAGTATGAATTTTAGTAAATTTAACTTCTTTCAAGAAATTATAAGTTTCTTCAAAATCTTCATCTGTTTCTCCTGGAAATCCAACAATAAGATCGGTAGTAAGAGAAATATCTGAATCGACTAAACGAATTTGTTTAACTTTATTAAGAAAATATTCTTTATCGTATTTTCTTTCCATAAGTTTTAATATTTTATCAGATCCAGCTTGTAAAGGAATATGAAAATGCCTTGCAATAATAGGACTTTTTTTCATTAGATTTAAAAGATCATCAGTTACTTCATTAATTTCTATTGACGATAATCTAAGTCTATATAAATTAGGAATTTCTATTATTTTCTCTATTAAAGAAGATAAACTAATACCAAGATCTTTTCCATATTTACCAGTATGAATACCTGTTAAAACAATTTCTTTATATCCATTATTAACTAAAGAAGTAATTTCTTCAATTACTAAAGATGGATCTTTACTTCTAATAGGACCTCTTGTATATGGAATAATACAATAACTACAAAAAGCATCACATCCATCTTGAATCTTAACAAATGCTCTCGTATGAGAAGATAAATTTTTTATTTCCATAGATTCAAATTTTTCTTCGCTAAGATCATAAATTCTCTCAATTTTATTTTTATTCCTATAATATTCATCTATTAATTCAATAATTTTACTTTTATCTTTATTACCTAAAATAATATCAGCATTTTCTGCTTTTTCTGGTTTTATTTGCGTATAACAGCCCATTGCAATTACTAAAGCATTAGGATTATGTCTTCTTGCTGCATTAATCATCTTTCTACTTTTAGCATCTGATGCATTTGTTACTGTACAAGTATTAACAATATATATATCAGCAACTTCATCAAAAGAAACTATTTCATAACCATTTTCTTTTAATAAAGACATAATATATTCACTTTCATAAATATTTACTTTACATCCTAAAGTACTAATTCCAACTTTCATAAAACACCTCTTAACTAAAAATCTATAATGAATAATTCATTATAGATTTTATATTATATCATAAATCATTACGAAAAGATTTTAATTCTTTTAAAAATTCATCATCATCTTCCGTTGTAAACTCATAAGTATTATCTTGATTTAATAATTCATCCTCTTTAACATACCTAGAACTTCTACTTTTATTTTTAATTAGTTCATCATAACTAATAATTGCATCTTCTTCTTGCCTTCTTTCAAAATCAGTTAATTCAATTGTTTTAGGCTCTAAATCTTTTTCTATTTGTTTAGAAATCTCTTCTACAAAAGATGTATTATTTTCTTCTTCATCTAGTGGTTCTTCTTCACTTTCATCTTCATAATTATCTTCTTCTAATATTTCAATTGGTTTTAATTTTTGAATCTGATCTTCATCTATATAAGAAGTTTTACCAACAGTAAGCGGAGAAGTTTGTTCTTTTGTACCTACCTCATTTAAAACATTTTTACTATATAAATTATTTTTAGGTTCTTTTTTTTCTTCTTCAAATTTATTTAAAACAAATTTAGGAGTATCCTTATTTATAATAGGATTTTCTTTTTTAGGCGCTTCTTCTTTTTCCTTAGATAATTTATTAATAATTTTTCTTAACTCTGCATTTTTAGATGCCAACGAAATTGACATTACTATAAGAGTTATAATACAAACAACAATCGTAATAAATAAAACCATTTCCTCCGTCTTCATATTTTGAAAATAACTTACTAACTTGTCCATAAATTCACCTCATACAACAATAATTAATAATACTTGTAATATATATAGAAGCAGTTTCAGCACGTAAAATTCTATTTCCTAAAGAGACACTTTGAAATCCCAATTCACTTAATTTTTTCTCTTCCTTAGGAGTAATTCCACCCTCCGGACCTACTACTATAATAATTCTATCATAATTATCTATATTTTGTAAAACATTTTTTAACATTTTTGTCTTTTCGTTGACACTAAGTACAAGTTTTAAATCTGCATCTTCTTTTTCTAAATCTTTAATAGACATGATTTTAGTAAGCTCTGGAACAGAACTTCTATGGGATTGTTCTGAAGCTTCTTTTAAAATAAGGCGCCATCTTTCTAACTTCTTTTCTTCCTTCTTAGGATCAATTTTAACAACACTTCTCTCCATGTCAAGAGGAATCAGTTTACTTACTCCAAGTTCAGCTAATTTTTGCATCATAAAATCTTGTTTTTGTTCTTTAATCATTCCAAATGCTATTATAATTTCCTTAGATAATTCTGTATCCAATTGATTTTCTTTCTTTATTTCTATTTCTATTACTGGTGACATGCTTACAATAACGCTATTGTATTTTTTCTTATTATATACTACCATTATTTCATCATTCTTCTTCATTCGCATTACATTCTTAATGTGATGAAGATCTTTTTCATATAAGAGGGCTTTATTACCTTTTATTTCTTTAGCAAAATAATACTGCATTTATTTCTCACTTTTACCTTTTTCTATTTTCTCTTTTATCTAGAAAACTATCAAGTACTGAATTAACAACATGATAGCTATAAGTACTTTCAGAAGAAACATTCCCATCCTTCTTCATATTATCTAAGCCATTTTTTAATTCCATAATAGAGCTTTTAGGAAGAATAGTCAAAGTAGCTTTTAAATATGAAGATCTATATAGCATATCAGCATAACTATCTTTTAGTGTATATTCACTATTACGTATATCTAAAAGATGTGCAATTTGCAAAACGGCTTCTTTTCTAACATATTTATCTTTAAAGACTTTAACAAATACTAAAGGAATATCATTTTCATAAGCAAAAATATCTGTTTCATTGTATTTAAGATTTTCTAGATTATTATAATTATTTATAAAATATTCTTCTATAGAAGGATTTTCACAAATAAAAAGATTTTTCTTTTTGATAAGAACATTTTTTAATTCTATATCTTTTTCTTCTTTTATTAAGCTATCTAAAAAACTAAGAGTATATATTCTAATCCATTTATCATAAGTTAATTGCATCTTCTGCTGATTATTAATTATTTCTCTTAAAGTAGAATCATTTTCGTAAAAAAAGCCTTGTTCTCTTAATCCTTCATACTCAGGATTTTTTCTAAAAGTATCTAAAATATTTTGAGAATTACTAACATATTTTAAATAAAGCATATCAATTATTCTCTTGCTACATGTTAAGGATTTATTAGTTCTAGCATATTCAAGATATTTATCAATATTATCTGGCTTTATACTTAATTCATTATATTTATTTTTTTCTACTTCTTTGGATATTTCTAAATATTCTAATTGTTTTTGGTATAAAGGAGTATCTTTCTTTCCTTCTATTTCTAAAGAAGTAAGATTTTGATAAATTGTTAAAATTGCTTCGGTAATTTGAAAAAGTTTTTTCATTTTTTCTTCTTCTAATAAAGTCATGTCATCACCTCATTAGAGTATTATAACACTTTTTTAAGTATAAAAAAAGATCTTAAATAATAAGACCTTTAAAAATCAAAGTGGCGTCCCCATGGTGATTCGAACACCAGACCGTACGCTTAGAAGGCGTATGCTCTATCCAGCTGAGCTATGGGGACAAATATGTCCTTTTTCGTCTGAACATATTCATTATACACCAACTTTTTTTATTTATCAAGATTTTTTAACACAGTTTTGCAAATTTCTTGATTATTAACCGAAAAAACCACTTCATCAAGATCATATAAATCATTTAAAGATAAACTTATTGTGTAAACAACCTCTTCTAAAATATTATTATCCATAATATCATTTAATATCATATCATTAAAATTAAGGATAATACTTTTATCTTTTACTTCATAATTAAGAAGTTTAGTATTAACGTTTAAGAAACTCATCAAATTACTTTCATATATAGGAGCACTGCTTAATTCTTCAATAATAACTTTTACCTTATCTTGTTTATCATTATTTATATACTTAGTAACTGGAACATAATAATTAGTATCATTATAATTATTAACATAGTAAATTGTATAAGAATCAATTTCTCTAGTACTAGATAAATCATAAACTTTATTTATTCCATAGCTTTGATCAAGATAAGTAGGGAGCTTTTTGCCACTATGAGGAAGCTTATCAAAGACTTTTCCTTCAACTTTAAGAACAACTTTATCTACTCCATCAATATTAATTAATGTATAAGTAATAGCTTCTATCATTTTTTCTTCATATTTTTCGCTTATTTCTAAGATCTCTTTAGAGAAATCAACTGTTAAGATATTATTTTCATAATTTATATTTCTTATCTCTGTCCCAGAAGGAATTATTAAACGAAAACCATTTGGAATAATTGAAGATTTAGTTCCATCAATAATCATCCCGTTAATAAGATCAGTAGCTTTCTTAATAACATCATCACAAGCACAAGATTTAATTAAAGTTCTAGCTACATAATCACTGCTGTCAAGTAAATAAATCACAGTTTTATTATTATCATACTCATATTTTAATTCCTGCATAGGATTAATATCTTCTTCTTTATTAGTTGGAATAAAATATAAAAGAAGTAAAATTAATAACGTCAAAGACGCAACAGAAATTTTTCTTAAAGACATTCTTTTTAGCATCCAAAACACCTCTAGTAATATATATGATAATAAAGAAAGATAATAACAAAAAAATACTTAATTTTACTTAAGTACTTTTATTCTTCTGTAACTTTTTTAGTATCTTTACCTTTGTAAAAACCACATTCTGGACAAGCACGGTGAGATCTAATCATTGCACCACAATTTGGACATTTAACCAAACCATTTGCCTCAATCTTGTAATGAGTTCTTCTCATTCTTTTACTTGTTTTACTAACTTTTCTAAATGGTACTGCCATAGTATCACTCCTTCCTCACATCTTCTAATAATTCACCTAAAGACAAATTACCTTTTTCTTCTAGTTCATCTTCGGCGATTACCTTCCAACCGTCTCCTTGAACTTTTATGTCTTTTATTTCACTATTAGTCACCCTCATTGGGACTTCCACTACAATATTTTGCCACAAAATTGGCATAATATCAATACTATTTTGTTGATTTTGTTCATAATTTTGCATATTTTCTAAAATATCTAGGGAAAACTCTCTTTTTATTTTTTCTAAAGTAAGATCATCTTCTAATATCATCAAGCCAGATAAAGTTCCCTTTAAAAGAAGTTCTTCATCATAGTCAAATGTAATTACTCCATCAAACTTGGTATTTATAAGTTCATAAATACGCGTGTTTTCAAGTAATTCCTTAGGAAATATAACTTCATCATTAATTCTTATTTCTCTTTCTAACCTATTTAGTAATTTTGTAATATCAATATGCATATTAATCACCGCCTTATAATTATAACTGATATTCTAAAAAAAGGCAAGTTATTTTTTCTTGATTATAATACTATAATAATTAGATAAATCAATATTCTTAAGTATTTCCTTTAACTCTTTAATATTTAAACTATCAATAACGTTAAATACATTAGAATTCAAAGTATTATCAAAGATAATATTATCCAAAATCATTTGATTAATAGATTCAACATTATCATAGGTATATAATTCATTACTATATAAAACTTTCTTTTTCCTTTCTAAATCTTCTTCCGTTATATCAATTTTCTTAAATAATTTATTTAAACTTTCTAAAAATTCATCTGGCTTTTGTACTTCATTTAATAAAGATACCAAAACATAATCATCAGTATTAAGTACATCAATAAATGTAGTACTAGATATAATTCTATTTTTCTTAGCTTCCTCATCAAACAAAGAAGATTCATCAATTAAAGTATTAAAAATAATATAAAGATATAAATTAAGTCTTCTTCGATCCACACTTTTTATATCATTAGCGCTTATCTTAATATTATAACTTACCTTAGGAATATCTGTATTTATATAAATTATTTCTTCTTTCTTAACTGGTTTACTAGGTTCATCTATCTTTTCTTTTAATTGTTTAACAGGATTTTCAAAGCTTTTATTTGCTTGGTTTTCTCTTACTATTTCTAATATTTCCTCTGGTTCAAAATTTCCTGTTATTATTAAAAACATATTAGAAGGATGATAAAACGTATTATAACAATCATAAAGCATATCACATGTAATATGAGAAATATCTTGAATACTTCCAGCAATACTTTCTTTTACTGTATCTTTTTTAAAGCCATTTTCTCTTATTTTATCATACATAATATTCCAAGGTCTATCATTTACCATGTTAATTTCTTGAGAAATAATTCCCTTCTCTGTTTCAACATTTTCTTTAGTAAAGTAAGGAGCTTGCACATAATCAAGCAAATATTTTATATTTTCTTTCAAATTATTAGGACCAGTAAATTCATAAGTAGTATTTCTTAAAGACGTATGAGCATTACAAAGAGTTCCAGTTTTACTATAAAAATCAGTTGGCTGAGGATCTTCTTTTTGGACAAATACTTTATGCTCTAAAAAATGAGCTATTCCAAAAGGTAAAGTTATTTTCTTAGATTTTCCTTTTGGAATAAAAGAACTATTTACACTACCAAATCTTGTTGTAAAAGTTACATAATTATTATGAGAAGACTTTTTAGGATAAAGATATACTTCAAGACCATTATCAAGCTTATCATAGTAAATTATTTCATTAATTTTTTCTATTTTAATCTTCTTCATCATCTTCCCCACCTTCTAGTAATAATACTGTATCTAGTTTTACTTTACTAGCAACTTTCATTACATCTTCTTTGGTAATTTTTTTAAAATTTTCTTTTTTAATTTCAGAGTCATCACTACCGACTAAAACTTTAGCATAATAAGTACTAATAATTCCTCTTTGACTATCTTCTAAAGATTCTACTCCTGCTATTAAAGTCTCTTTAGCATCTTCTAATAGTTCTTCTTTAAAATTACCAAGGGCAATATTCTTTAAGCATTTCTTTATTAACTTAAGAGCTAAAGAGACATTATCGTTATCAACTCCCGAATAAATTACTAAAAGATTATCATAGGACTTAGCATCAGAGTTAATATAATAGCACAAGCTGTTTTTTTCTCTTACCGTATCAAATAAAATTGAATTACTACTTCCACCAAACATTTCATTAAATACTTTTAATGAATACCTTCTTTCATAATCAGTTAAATTATTTATTAGGGCACAAACAGCTATTTTAGTTTGATTAACATCATCTTTTTCATGAACAATTCTTATTCTTTTCCTTGGAGCATGATCTTTTAAGATCAAAGATGAAGCTTCTTTCTTGAAAGTTTTTACTTGAAATTTTTCTTTAAATAATTTTTTTATTTGATCAGGTGATACTTCCCCTACTACAAATACATCTACATAATCATTATTTAGCATACTAAGATAATCTTGATATAAACTTTGTGGAGTTATTTTTTTTAAATACTCTATATCTCCATAAGGATTATAGGAATATACTTCATCTTTATATAAAGATAATAATTTAATAATACTATATTTAGTTTTATTATCTTTTAATGCTAGTAAATCATTTTCTAATTTAATTTTATTTCTAAGAACACTTTCTTTATTAAAAGCTTTATCCTGAACATTAGGTTTAAATATTAAAGAAAATAAAAAGTTAATGCTTTCTTCATTTAAGCCTTCTTTAGTATATTTTTCATTTAAAAAACTCATTCTAAAAGAAATATTATTATAATTTCCTAATCTAGAACTAGTGCTATAAATTTTAATATCATATAAATCTTCTAAAGCCTTTACTAAGCTTCTTTCACTAGGATAATCATAAGAAGAATCAATTAAAACACTTTTAAGTAAGTTCCTACTAGCAATCTCTTCTTCTTTAATTAACCTTCGAAAATTAATATCAACTGAAATAGTTTTAAAGTTACTATTATTGATAATATGTAAATTATAAGAACCCATATTTATTTTTTGATATTCCATTTTTATTTCTCCTATCTTTTTTTATTATGTGAACTTTTACTTTTTTTATAAGATTAATCTAAAAAAGATTCTAAAGCAAGCTCGATCATTCTATCTAAAGATTTTTCTCTTTCTATTGATGTTAAAGATTCTTTTTGATATTTAGAATCAACAACTGTTAAAATACAAGCTGCTTCTTTATTGCAAATTTGAGCCATATGAAAAAGGGCAAAAGATTCCATTTCAGATGCTAAAAAATCATTAGAAGTATTTTTTAATACATGAGAAATATCTGTATAAACATCAAATACATCAGAACAATAAACCTTATCTAAATGATATGGTATCTTATTTTTAATTGCAGTCTCAATAATCTTATTATTTAATTTTTCACTAGGATACATTGTCTTATTAGAATTTCCACTAAAACAATAAGCAAATGTAGACTCACTATAAGAAGAAGATGCAATAACTAAATCTAAAAGTTTAACTCTTCTATCTAAAGCTCCAGATGAGCCAATCCGAATAATTTTCTCTACATTATAAAATTTAAATAATTCATAAGCATAAATTCCCATACTTGGAATTCCCATTCCTGAAGCCATAATAGTAACTCTTTTACCATGATAATAACCAGTATAAGCTTTCATCCCACGAACATCATTTACTAATTCGTAATCAAATAAATATTTCTCAGCGATATAGCTTGCTCTTTTAGGATCTCCTGGCATTATTACTACATCAGCAATCTCACCTGGCATAGCCTCATTATGAATAGTCATATAATCATCTCCTTTTAAGTACAAAGACCAAAAGAATTAATCTTTTGGTTCTGGTTTAACTAAAACTTCTCTAGGTTTAGATCCATTAGCAGGCCCAATAATTCCTCTTTCTTCAAGTAAATCAACAATTCTAGCTGCTCTATTATATCCTAAACGATATTTTCTTTGAATTAAAGAGGCACTTATTTTTCCAGTATTAATCGCAAAATCAACAATCTCATTATAAAGTGGATCATCATATTCATCATCACTACTATAATTATCATCAATAGGAGCATCTTCTGAAATATTCTTAGTTAAAGAATCATCATAACTAGCTTTTTGCTGATCAATAACGAAATTAACTATTCTATTTAATTCTTCTTCACTAACATAAGCTCCCTGTATTCTAATTGGAATATTTTCTCCCATTGGTAAAAATAACATATCTCCCTTACCAAGAAGTTTTTCTGCTCCAGTCATATCAAGAATAGTTCTAGAATCAATGCTACTACTAACAGCAAAAGATAATCTAGATGGAATATTAGCCTTAACTACTCCAGTAATTACATCTGTAGAAGGTCTTTGCGTTGCTACTATTAAATGAATACCAGCAGCTCTTGCCATTTGCGTTATACGCATAATAGAATCCTCTACTTCCTTAGCAGCAACTAGCATCAAATCAGCAAGTTCATCAATAATAACTACTATATAAGGAAGTTTTGGAAATTCAGGATGCTCTTTACAATATTCATTATAAGAAGCAATATTTTTACTATGAGTTTGTTCAAATACATCATATCTTCTTTCCATTTCAGCAACTATATTTTTTAAAGCAACAGAAGCTTTCTTAGGATCGGTTACAACAGGACACATCAAATGAGGAACTCCATTATACATATTTAATTCAACCTTTTTAGGATCAACCATCACAAGTTTTACTTCATCAGGTTTAGCACGCATTAAGATAGATGCGATTATGCAGTTTATACAAACTGATTTACCACTACCAGTAGATCCCGCTATTAACATATGAGGAGTAGAATTTATTAAAGCATACTTAACATTTCCCATTATATCTTTACCAAGACCAACCATAAGAAGATTTTTCTCATTTACATCAGGTAAATAAGCCATTACTTCTTTAAAAGAGACAGAAGAAATAACTTTATTAGGAAGCTCTATTCCAATAGTATTTTTCCCTGGTATTGGAGCTTGAATACGAACATCTTTAGCAGCAAGGGCAAGCGCTATTTCTTTTTGAATACCAAGAATTTTACTTACCTTAGTACCAGCTTTTATCTCAAGTTCATATTGTGTTACAGATGGACCAATATGACATTCAACAATTTTACCACTAATATCAAAATCATTAAGTACTCTCTCTAAAATGCTAACATTATTTTTTACTGTATTAACATTTTCAACATTAGAGCCCTTCTTAGGATTATTAAGAAGAGTAAGTGGTGGCAATTTATAATTTAAATTCTTTTCTGGAATATCTTCTTTAAGAGGATTTTCTATCACTTCTTTTTCCTTAATTACTTCTTCCTTAGGCACTTCCTTATTCTCAAGTTCACTAGCAGAAGAAATAATTACTCTACCATCTTCACCCTTTTCTAGAGAATTTTGACTATTACTTTCTTTATCTTTATGTTTAAATAAACTATGATTGAATTCTCTTACTTTCTTAAGAATTTCTAAAATACTAACATTTAAGAATAAAATACTACCAAGAATAATCATTCCCACTAAAACAATAACAGTTCCCTTAGTACTAAAAAGGCTTACAAAAGCAAAAGAAAAAACTGCTCCAATAATACCACCACCGGTACTTTCAATAACATCAGCATTCTTAAAAGATATCAAAACATTATCAACGGTTTCTTTAACAATCTTCATAAAATCTAAATCATTTGCTGTTACATAATTTAAATGAAGCAAAACTAATATTGCAAAAACAAATATATATAATCCAAGTAATTTAGATGATAAGAATGAAGGCATTTCTCTTTTAATAATTAGATATAAGCCAATAATTGCAATCGTTACTAAAATAGCAGGATAAATAGTACCAACTAAAAATACAGTAAAAGAACTAATTAATCTTCCTATTACTCCATATCTACAAATTCCAATAATAGAAATCAAAATTAAAATAACTCCTGTTACTTCATTAGAACGATCAAAACCTTTCTTATTTTCATCTTTCTTAGTTTTTTTCTTACTCATAATATCACCTATAATATGATTATATCATTTATTTTAAATTTATTAAATAAATAATGTAAAGAAAAAAGAGTTTTTAATTACTTTGAGATAATTTTTGATAAACATCATAATTAGAATAGATAGTAATTTCTTTAATAAGAAAATCACTACGATTAATTTTATCGATCTCAGAATATAATTCATACTTATAAAGAATATTCTTATACTCTTTTAAATACTCATCCAAAGCAAGTAAATAATTTCCCTTAGATATAGTAATTTTATTTATTTGAGCATTAATAGAATCTCTATAATTATTATGAATTTTATAACTAATAATATGATAATCATCATTATTAAGATCTCTAAATATAGTTTCATATAAAGAAAAACTTAATCCATTAGGATAAGACAAAGTATAAAGATCATATCTTTTACTTTCATTAAAAGAAGTAACTGTTAAAGGTTTTTTAGAATAAAAAGAATATAAACAAATAAAAATAAAGATAATAAATAAGAACGTGGCAAATTTTCGCATAATAATCACCATTACTATTATTATCTTTAATTTTAGATTGATACTTTATAATTTTAATTTAATAACAAGTTCTTCTTCATTAACAATTGTTCCTTCTGATAAGCTTTGCTCATAAACATAGCCATTTCCTTCTATCGTATAAGCACAGCCCATAAGTTCTAATATATTTACAACCTCTTTATAAGAATATCCAATTAAATTAGGCATCATTTTATTATAATTATTAGTAAGTAAGAATACTTTATCTCCTTCATTTAAAGTAGTAGTCATTCTTGGATACTGATCAATAATCTTATCACCATCACCAAGTACAACAACATTAAGTTTATTTTCTTCTAATAAAGATTTTACCTCATTAGTATTTAAATTTAAATAAGAACCTATTTTATAAGTAGAAGCTTTATTAGTATTCACACTTCCACTAAGTCCCAAATAATTACCTACATTAGAAATAAGTTCCTTAACGCTATTAGCAAGATAATTAGCACTTCCAGTCTTTGGATGTTTCATGGCTGCATAAACAATAATTTCTGGATCTTCTTCAGGAAAAAGACCTGAAAAAGAATAAATTAAGTTAGGATTATCAAAATATCTACCATTTTGATGATCAAATACTTGAGCAGTACCAGTTTTACCAATAATATTATAATCATCTACTTTATACATATATCCAACACCATGTTCAGGATCATTATTAATAACATCATGCATTAATTCTTTTAATTTACTAATCGTATTTTCATTAGCAATCTTATTAATAACTTCTCTATTTCCACTATAAACTATTTTATTAGCATCAGATACTATCTTGCTTACAATATAAGGCTTAATCATAGTACCATTATTAGCAATTGCAGTTAATGCTTGCAAATGTTGTATTGGCGTAGTTAAAATTCCCTGTCCAAAAGCTGCATTAGCAACCTCTACTGGATAATTAAATTCTATATTTCCCTTAAGTTCATTGCCTAAAGTAATATTAGTTTTCTTTCCAAAACCATATTTTTGAAAACACAAAGAAAGTTCTTCTTTAGTAATAGTAGTTTCCATAATATCTGCAACAGCTGTATTAGAAGATAAAGCAAATCCTAAATCATAAGAAATCTTTCCCCATCCAACTTTATTCCAGTCACTAATTTTAGTTATCTTTGTTTCATCAGAATAATCTTTATATTCTTTTACTCCCGAATTATAAAGAGTATTTCCATCATATTTTCCTGAATCAATTGCGCACATATAAGTAAATACTTTCATAGTAGATCCTGGTTCATAAGAATAAGAAACAAGCGGATTTAAATAAGAAGTCATATTCCTAATATTAGGATCAAAAGAAGGAGTAGATGCTGTTCCAAGAATTTCCCCAGTTTTACCATTCATAATAGTAATACTTACCCACTCAGCTTCACTAGTTTCTTGTGCCCTATGAACTGCATTCTCTATAAAAAGCTGAATATTAGTATCTAAAGTCAAATAAACATCATCACCTTGAACAGCTTCTTTAATATATTCATTACCATTAGCAATCTTATAACCATATTTATCTTGTTCAAATCTTAAATATCCATTTTCTCCAGTTAAAATATCATTATAATATCCTTCTATTCCCATCTCACCAGTAATAACATCCTTTTTATCATCATTTTCTTTTTTTACTGTATAACCAATAGTATAAGAAGCAAAATCTCCTTTAGGATAATATCTTTTTGTACTTTTTATAAAATCGATTCCTGGAAGATTTAAATTCTTAATTTCTTCCATTTCTAACTGACTAAGATTTCTTCCACCAGGCCCAAGCTCTACTTGGTATAAATTTTCTTTATTAAGTAAATTTAAAATTTCGTCTTTAGTCATATTAATAAGAGGCGCTAAAGCTTCTGCAGTTTTTTCTTTATCAACAACATGAAGAGGAACCTCACTATTTTCACTTCTAGTAGGACTAAGATAAGCAATTACTGTATATGAAGATACATCTTGCGCTAAGACATTGCCATCTTTATCATAAATAGTCCCTCTTTTGGGATAAAGAATCTCTTCAGAAGTATTTCTATTTTTAATAAACTCTGCTATTGAAGTATTTCCTACTTTAAAATTAACTAACGTTAAATATCCAACGCGCATCCCAAGGACTAAGAAAATAAGAAAAATCAAAAAGAAAAAGAATTTATTAGTAACTATCCGATCTAAATTATTTTTCTTCATATTATTCTCCATTTTCTGAAATTACTTTAACATTATTATTATTATAATCAAGCCCAAGTGAAGCAGCTACATTCTTAATATTTTCTAAAGAAGCAAGTTCATTAATCTTCATATTTAAACTCTGATTACTTTCTTCTAATTGATCTTTTTCCATTTTTAACTTCTCATATTCAACGTTAATTTTAGATAAAGTAGATTGACTAAATACTATTCCAACTATCAAAAGAATAGAAAGAAAAGTACAAGTACTATAAATAAATTTTTCTAATCGACTAATCCCCCTACTAGTTCTTTTTTTCAAAATAAAATCACCTTATTCTTTCTGCAATACGCATTTTAGCACTTCTAGAACGTCTATTTTCTTCTAGTTCTTTCTTGCTAGGAAGAATCACATCTTTATTAATAAGTTTTAAAATAGGCTGATATTCTAAAGGAACAAAAGGAAGAACCTTTAAATCCTTTGGAACTTCGCTATACTTTTTAAAAATATTTTTAACAATTCGATCTTCTAAAGAATGAAAAGTAATAACAACAATCCTTCCTCCAGGCTTTAATATACTAATAGCATCTTCTAATGCTTTTGAAAGAACATCTAATTCATTATTTACTTCTATTCTAATTGCTTGAAATACCTTCTTAGCAGGATTTTTTTCTCTCTTTACTCTCTCTGGTACAGAAAGCTTTATAATATCAACTAATTCCAAGGTAGTTTCTATATTCTTTTTTTCCCTATATTTTAAAATATTATTAGCAATAGAAACTGCAAACTTTTCTTCCCCATAATCTCTAAATATTTTAATTAAATCATTCTTAGAATAATTATTAACAACTTCATATGCACTAAAAGGATTATCCTTATCCATACGCATATCTAGTCTAGAATCTTGATGATAACTAAATCCTCGATCTTTTTCATCAAGCTGAGGACTAGATACTCCAAGATCAAAGATAATTCCATTTATTTTATCAATATTTTTTTTCTTAAGTTCTTCCTTTAAATTAACAAAATTACTCTTAATAATTTCATAGGAATTACTAATCTTAGAAAGGCGATCATTACTATAATTAATTGCATCTATATCCTGATCAAAAGAATATAAAAATCCCTTATTTAACTTAGATAAAATTAGACTACTATGACCACCATATCCTAAAGTAGCATCTACATAAATACCATTTTCATCTATATTCAAAGAATCAATAGCCTCATTTAATAAAACACTATAATGCATATTAATCACCACTCATATTTACATTTTAATTGTACTATTAATATAAGGTATTGTAAATATAAAAGCAAAAGATTTGACAAAATTATGGATTTATCCTATTATTTTTGATATACTTAATAATAGAAAGTGGTGGCAAAATGAAAAACATGAAAAAAGATTTTATTACTTTAGCAAAGACCATTAGTCTTTTTATTTTATTGCTTATTTTTAAAGAGTTATTTATCTTAGTAATAAATCAGTTTATTGATTTATCAAAGGTAAGTAAAAATAGTATTTCATATATCTATCTAATCGCAGATCTTATGTATATGATGATTCTATTTCTTGCTTATCATAAAACTTTAATAAAAGATTTTAAATTATTTATTAAAAATTTTGGAGAAAATATCAATACCTCTTTTAAATATTGGTTTATTGGATTAATAATAATGATGATTAGTAATTATTTAATTGTAAGTTGCACAGGTGCTATTGCTCAAAACGAAGAATCTGTAAGATCTCTTCTAACTTCACTTCCATTATATATGATTTTCTCAATTTCCATATATGCTCCTTTTACTGAAGAATTAATATTTAGAAAGGGATTTAAAGATGTCATAGAAAATAAATGGTTATATATTTTAACATCAGGAATTACCTTTGGAGCAATGCATGTTGTATCATCAGTTACATCATTAAGTGATCTACTATATTTAATACCATATTGTTCTTTAGGAATTGCCTTTAGTAGTTTATATTATAAAACAGATAATATTTTCTCAAGTATGTCAATGCACTTTTTCCATAACACAATGACTTTACTTCTTCTTTTAATAGTAGGACAATAAAACTATGAAAAAGAAAATTATTATTATATTAAGTATTATTTTAGGAATTCTTGGTATTATTCTTTATTCTAGATTTATAGAAACTTCTCTTTTTGAAACTAAAGAATATAAAATTAGTAATGTAAATCTTGCTAATGATTTCTCAGGTTTAAAGATAATCCATATAAGTGATATTCACTATGGAAGAATAACAACTACTAAAATGATAAAAAAAATTATCAAAGAAGTAAATTTAATAAAACCAGACATAATTGTAATTACTGGTGATCTTATCGATAAAGATGCTACTCTTACTGAAAAAGATATTTCTTTCTTAAAAGATAGTTTAGCAAAATTAGAAAGTAAATATGGAAAATACGCTATTTATGGAAACCATGATATTACCTATAGTAGAGAAAAAATAGAAGAAATATATAAATATAGTAATTTTAAATTACTTGTCAATGATTATGATATTATATATGGAAAAAGGAATGAAGCATTATTTATTGGAGGATTAGATAGCCTTTTAGAAGGAGAGCAAAATATAGAAAAGACAATGTCTTATTTTAATGATCATGAAGATATTCTCTATAAAATACTTCTAGTACATGAGCCTGATAGCACTGATAATATTTTAGAAAAATACCCAAATACTAATCTTATATTAGCAGGGCACTCACATAATGGACAAGTTCGTCTTCCTTTAATAGGAGCTATTTACACACCTTCTGGAAGCAAAAAGTACTATGACAATTACTATAAAATAAATGAAACTGATCTATATATTTCTAGTGGTATCGGAGTATCTAGAATCAATTTTAGATTATTCAATAAACCATCTATTAACTTTTATAGAATCTATAACGATTAAAAAACTAGTTCATAAAAATTGAACTAGTTTTTAATTAATAATTTCTTGATTTTTTTCTACTATTCTTGATACCATTTTTAATTGCTTCACGACGTTGAATACCAGGTTTTTTATAGCCTTCATTTCTTTCTTTAGCTTTAGAAAGGACGCCACTTTTTACCACTTGGTTTTTAAATCTTTTAAGAGCAAAATCTAAGTTTCCTCTAACTTCTACTGACATTTATAATCCCTCCTTCCGCTTTTAACATAGTAAATTATATCATTATATTTAAAAATATACAACAAAAATCGCGTTTTTTAGCAAAAAAACCTTTATTTTGGGCATTATAGCAAAAAAAGCTCTATTTTAGCAATAATTTTAGAGCTTCTTTTATTTGTAATTCTAAAGAATTATCTTTATTAACTTTTGGTAAAATTTTTCTAACATCAGCTTTCTTATACCCAAGTCCTTCTAAAACAAGGAGTAATTCTTCATCAGTATTATCATCTTGAACAGTTAAAGTAGTAAATAAATTATCACTAAATATCTTACCTTTTAAATCAAGAACCATCTGTCTTGCTACTTTATCCCCTATTTTAGGAAATTTCTTTAAATAAGTAATATTTTCTTGATCTACAGCTTCAGCAAGAGAAGATGTATTACTAAGAGCAATTATTGGAAGAGCCATCTTAGGACCTAATCCTTTAACAGAAATAAGTTTTAAAAAAAGATTCTTCTCTTCCCTATCTTTAAATCCATATAAACTATATTCATCTTCTTTAACATTATTATATAAATACACTTTATACTTTTCTTTTAATTTATAATAATAAGGATTAGAAACATTAATTTGATATCCTATATCATTTACTTCTAAAATAATAGAATTAGGATCAATTTCAGTCACTATTCCAATTAAATAACCATACATTATTTTTTAATTCCCTTCAATCCTTTAACCCCTTGATTTTGTAAAATATTTGTCTCAAATGAGAATATTTTCTTTTCTTTATTCTTATATTCTTTAATAGCAATATTAATCATTGCTTCAAGAAGTTCTGGATAAGAAATATTTTTTCCTTGCCATAAATAATAAGATAAAGAACCAGGACAAGTATTAGCTTCATTTATATATATTTTATTACTCTTTTTATCTATTAAATAGTCAAAACGAACAACACCACTATCATTTAAAATCTTAAATGCTAAAAGAGAATATTCTTCAATTTGTTTGCGCATCTCTTCTGAAATACGAGCAGGCATTATTCTTCTTGCAGAAGTCATTCCTTTAGAACAGCCAGTTTTAGAACCACCAATATATTTATCCCTATACGATAATATTTCATCTTCTTTTAAAACTTCTTCAATAACAGAAGTTTCTGCCTTAGTATAATTACCTAATACAGCACAGTTACACTCAGTAAGATTTTCTACCATCTCTTCAACTAAAATCTTATTATCATATTTAATAACTTCTTCAATTGCATCTTTTAGCTTATCAGGATTATCAACTTTTACAATACCAACGCTACTACCAAGACGAGCTGGTTTTAAAATAACTGGATATTTTAATGTAGAAATTCTCTCACTTACTAAGTCAGGATCTTTTAAAAATTCATCATCAAAGAAAGAAACATATTTACAAACTGGAAGACCATTTATCTCAAATAATTGTTTCATAAATACTTTATCTTGACCTACGCTAGAAGCAAAAATATTACTTCCTACATAAGGAACACCAACTAATTCTAAATATCCTTGAATAGTTCCATCTTCCATTCCATAGCCATGGACTATTGGAAATGCTAAATCAATTTCGTTAATTTCTCTTTTTAAAAATCCTGTGCTTTGTAAAACAAAACGTCCTTTTTTATTAATTAAGTTTACTTTTTTAGCATATTTCTTTATAAGAGAAAAATCTTTATAACTTTCAATATCCATAAGCATAGGACCAGTATACCATTCTAAATCTTTAGTAATATAAATAGGAATAATCTCATACTTCTCAGTATCCATATATTCCATTGCTTGAACTGCAGAAATTACAGAAATTTCATGTTCAACAGTTTTTCCCCCAAAAATAACACCTAATTTAATTTTCATAATTACCTTCACTTTCTTTTTCTAAAAACTTATCTAAAACATTAATAGTTCTAGTTAATTCTTCTAAATAAGCATAATGTGTGCATTTTTCATAAATGACAAGACCAGCATCTTTTATAAGCTTTTCAAGTTTCATTGCTTCTTCTACTGGAACTGCTGTATCATTTCTTCCCCATATTAATAACGTAGGACAATTAATTTTTTTAGCTTCTTCAGTTAAATTACAATTAACTCTTTTTACTAAGACTTCTTTCATAACTTTAGAAGCATTTCGGTAGTCAACAGAACCAATATGGTTTTTCGCCCAATCTTCTAATTTATTTAAGAAAGGAATTTTCTTTAAAGTCTTTAATAAAAGTACTTTAACAGATTTTTTTTCTGTTTTTTCAAAAGGAGATGCTAATAAAATAAGTTTACAAACATCATACTTAGAAGCATAGCTAATTGCAATACTTCCACCAAAAGAATGTCCTATCATAATAGGATCTTTTACTTTAAGTTCAGTAAAAAGCTTATAAAGAAGATCAGCATATTCTAAAGTAGAATATCCATAAGGTGGTTCTTCACTTTTGCCAAATCCTGGTAAATCAACTATTATAATTCGAAAAGCATGTTTAAATGCATTTCCTAACGGCTTCATCATTTCAATATTTTGACCCCATCCATGAAGTAAAATGAAAGGTCTCGCATTCTTTTCACCATATTCTATATAATTTATATAAATATCATCTATTTTCATTAAATTCACCTATATACATTATACAATAATATTATATTTTAGCATAATAAAACTGTGATATTTTACTTAACTTGTGTCAAATAAAAGAAAAAAGCCTAATAAAGGCTATCTTTCATATTCAAATTCATAGTTCAAAATACGAACTATATCACCATCTTCTGCTCCAAGTTTATCTAATTTTTCATCAATACCCATCTTCTTTAATTTATTAGCAAATCTAATCAAAGCTTCCTCAGTATTAAAATTAGACATTCTAAGAAGTTTTTCTACTTCTTCCCCTCTTACTACCCAAACATTTCCTTCTTTAATAATAGTAAAAGGTTCTTCTTTCTTAAATTTATATAATACGTGACTTTCTATCTTCTCTTCTTCAAAAAGAGGCATACTCTGAGTCTTTTCAATTAAATCACCTAAATAAGTAATAACTTCTTCAAGTCCTACATTATTATATGTACTCACCTCAAAAACAGGCACATTAGAAACACGCTTTTTAAATTTCAAAAGATTATCTTTAGCACTTTCTAAATCCATCTTATTAGCAATAATAATTTGTGGTTTATCAAGTAATTTTTTATCATAAGATTCTAATTCTTTATTTATTTTTAAATAGTCTTCATAAGGATCTCTACCTTCAGTAGCAGCCATATCAATAACATGACATAATACTTTACATCTAGTAGCATGCCTTAAGAACTGATAACCAAGACCTACTCCTAAAGAAGCTCCTTCAATTAACCCAGGTAAATCTGCCATAACAAATTTTTGTCTTTTCTTAGTAGTAACTACTCCTAAATTAGGAGATAATGTAGTAAAATGATATGCCCCAATTTTAGGATTAGCCGAAGAAATTATCGATAGTATAGAAGATTTTCCTACGCTAGGCATTCCAATTAAACCAGCATCAGCCATTACTCTAAGTTCAACTTTTAAAGTTCTTTTTTCTCCAGGTTCTCCTCTTTCAGCTACACTAGGACAAGGATTTGTTCTAGTTGCTAAAGCAACATTACCTCTTCCGCCTCTTCCGCCTTTGGCAACAATTACTTCTTCTCCATTTTTAGTAAGATCTGCTACTATAAAATTACTATCAAGATCACGAACAACAGTCCCTACTGGAACCTTTATATATAAATCTGCTCCATTTTTACCATTTTGATTTTTTCCTTGACCATTAAGTCCATTATTCCCAACAAATTTATGACGATATTTTAAATCTATAAGAGTTTTAAGACCTTCATCAGCAACGAAAATAACGTCACCACCCTTACCACCGCTACCACCAAATGGTCCTCCCATAGGAATAAACTTTTCCCTACGATAAGCCATACATCCTTCTCCACCAGTACCAGCAATAACTTCTATTTTTGTTTCATCTATAAACATAACAGATCACCTCTTTTTATATAATTATATCCTAATTTGTGCAAAAAAAAAAGACATATTCATTATTCTTTAATATTTGAAGGGAAAAACCTCTTATATGAAGTTTCCCATATCTAAAGTATTTATTTTTTTTGAGCAAACATTGTCGCTCCCACTAAAATCAAAATAACTACCACCATACCAATAATTACAGCATTCAAATTATTCGCATTAAAAGCATCGCTTACAATAGCACCTTGCTGAACAATCGCATTAGTATTAACAAGCTTGCTAGCATTTATTGTATCAGAATTTTCTAAAGCATTTGTAATAGTTGGCCTGCTCAATATTAAAAACAATAAGAACTTTTTTTTCATACTGATAACGCTCCTTCTAAATCCCGTCTATTCTACTAGTCGGAATATCATTATACAACAATATTGCAAATTTGTTTCATATAAGACAGTAATTTGACATATTTTTTTATAATCCTAGTAAAAAACCAAGAGTTGGAATCAAATTATAAAGTATTCTCATAGAAATACTAACAGTTATATTATTAGTCTTATAATAAGCATAGGAAAATGAAGAATTAAGCGCTAATAAAGGAATTATTCCTAAATAAGACAAAGAATTTTCTGCAGTTAAAGCAATAGTAAAGAAAACATTAATAAATGAAGTAATTAAAATAAATTGCCACTTACTAGAAAATATCTTTTTTAAATTCTTCTTAAATACTAATTCTTCCGTAATTGGATAATACAAAATAGTCATAAGGACATAAAGAAAAGCATTCTTATTAAATCCTTCTTTAATAACAGAATCATTAACAATAGTAAAATTAGGCCAAATAGCATGTAAAATAACTTTGCAAACTATCATAATACCAAGACCCACTAATAAAGAAAATAAAGCTGTTTTAAAATAACTTTTAAAATTCTTTTTATATTTTAAAAGATCGTTTCTTAAATCATCATAATATAAAGCAATAAGTAAAAACATAAAAACAAAGTTACTAAAAAATTTCAAATATAAAGTTGAAGTTTCACTTAAATTTAAAAGTCCTATCAAAGAATTAGAAAAATATGGCCATACAAAGAAAAGAATTATTATTAAGATGGCCATCCCTAAATTTTTTAAACGTTCTTTTTGCAAGTTCATCACATATACCACCTATCCTTATTACAATAATTATAACGCAGATTTTTAAATATTCCAACTACTTTTTTTAGTTTTATAAAAAATACTAACCTTTTTTAAGGTTAGTATGAGAAATTATACCCAGCTAAAAATGAACCAAAACCAACTAGTTTTACCTTTTTTCATTTTTCCTATCCTCCTTTTCCATTCTACTTACACCTTAATTATAACATTAACCTCTAAAAAAAACAATTATTTTCTTTTAAAGAATTATGGGAAATTATGAGTTAGATTCTTCATTAGAAGCTGTTTCATCTAAAATAATGTTATATTCTAAATTAACTAAATATTTGCTTACTTTATTGTCAATTAATTTAACAACATTAGTATAATCAACATTAATTAAATAATTTTGATCTTGAATAACTTCTATCTCAACATAATCATCTTCTTTATAGCCAGCAATAAGCTCTTTTATATATAGATGATATACTTTTACAATCTTTCCATCTTTATAGATAGTAGTTGAATATAAAACAGCATGATCTACATAATTCTTTATATAATCAAGATCTATATATTGTTTATTTACTACATCATAAACATCATCTTCTAATACTAATGTTTCTCCTAAATAATATTTATCATCTTTATAAGTATATTCATTTTTACCTTTTTCATCTTTCTTAACTATAGTAGTTAAAGAGTCTTCTTTAATTCCTGAATAAACATAATTACTTATCTTCTTTCCTTCAGTAATCTCAATATTAGCACTATAAGTATAATTACTATTTTTTAATTCTGTAAATATATCTTTATTTATTGTATTATCTTCTTTAGTATCATTATTTTTTTGTTCATTATTAGAATTGTTTCCGCTTTGATTAGTTCCATTATTAGTATTAGGATTACTCCAATACATTGAAGATGAAGAAAGTAATGAATAAATAAGAAGCGCTATAAAAAGAGCTACATAAGCAACATATTTACGCTTAGAAGCAACCTTTTTTGCTTTCTTATCTTCCTTTGAATCATCTTTTTGATCATAAGGCTTATGAACTACTTCCTTTTTTGTTTTTGCTTCATCTTCTTCTAACTGTTTTTGATAATTAAACGTAAAATTATTATTCATACCACTTCGCCTACTTTAACACTATTCCTATTAAATCAGTGCCTTTAATTCCATTTAAATAATCTCTTACTAAAGTCTTTTTCTTTCCTTCAAGCTGAATTTCTAATATTTTTAAGGCACCATCACAAGTTTTAATAATTATTCCATCTTTGGTAATATCAACTATTTCCCCATTTTCTCCATCATACTTTTTATTAAGTATTTCTGTTCTAAAGATCTTTATTCTTTTATTTTCTAAATAAGCATACGCTCCTGGATTAGAATTAAGCCCCCTAATTAAATTAAAAATATCTCTAGTCTTTTTAGTAAAATCTATTTTCTCTTCTTCCTTAGTAACATTTAATCCAAAAGTTACTTCATCTTCTCTTTGTTTAATTCTTACATTGGTCCCATTAATAATAGATGGAAGCGTATCTAATAATAAATCTCTTCCTAAAAAAGACATTTTTTCATACAAACTATCTAAATATTCATTATCATCTATCAGAATTTCCCTAGTTGCAATAATATCTCCGGCATCCATTTTTTCATTCATATACATAACGGTTACTCCTGTTTTATCATAACCATCAATAAGAGCATGATGAATTGGTGCTCCACCTCTTAGTTTAGGAAGAATAGATCCATGAACATTAATTGCCCCTAATCTAGGAAGATCTAATAAAGCTTTAGGAATAATTTGACCATAAGCACAAGTTATAATCAAATCAGGATGAACTTCTACTATTTTTTCATAATCTTTTCTAATTTTTAATGGCTGAAAGACTTCTATATTATTTCTAATAGCAAGTTCTTTTACTGGAGAATAAATAATATCTCCTTTTCTATTTCTTTCATTATCTGGTTGACATACAACTAAACTAACACTATATTTTGAAAGTATTCCTTCTAAAACATTTGCTGCAAAAGAAGGAGTCCCCATAAAAACTATCTTTAAATTTTTCATCTAATCACCTTTTTCTAATAATATACTGTCGAACACTGTCTACTTGAAGAAGATGAACATGAAGAAGTAGTATCTTCCCAGCTACTCCAGCTGTCGCATCCACAAGAAGAGCAGCTTCTATTATTTACTGAGCAACCACATACTGATCCAGTTCCTTGATTATAAGTATCACAGCCACATGATGAGTTTCGACAAGATTTATAAGTTGCACAACTACATGATGAACATCTTTTATAAGTTATACAGCTTCTACGAAATTCAGTACAACGCCTACTATTCCCACTTCCAGAACAAGTTATTTTATTGTATTCGTTAGAACTTGAAGAACCATCTGCTCCATAAGTTGAGCCAATTTTTTTCCATGCACTATAAGTTTCACAGCCACAAGCAGAACAACGATTTCTAGTTTCACATCCACAAGAACTATTTCGGCAACTAGAATAAGTTTGACATCCAAAACTAGAGTCTCTACAAGTAGCATAAGTATCACATCCAGCACTAGAACAACGACTACAAGTGTTGCAAGTTCTAGTTTGTGTTCTATTTTCTATTGATACATCACATGTTCCTTCATTCCCCGCTGCATCAATTACAGTATAAGTAGTATTTTTTTTAACATTATTATATGGGTATTCTTTAATTAAATCATTAGTTTCATTAAAACCACTCTTATCATCAATGGCTTTTACAGTAACTAAAACACCACTGGAAGATCCATCTCCTTTTGAAGTAGTACAAGTAGGAGAAGTAGTATCAATAAGACCTATCGCTAAAGAATTACTCTTATTATTAATTCCATCAGTCGTCTTAGCTTGAATTACATATTCCCCTTCTTTATCATAAATATATTTATATATAAGATTACTATCTGTCTTAGTTAAAAGAGAATCATTCTTAACATTAATCCACTCTCCTGATACATTCATTCTATAAAAATGATCTAAATTATTATTTGGATCATTATAAGTAATAGTAACCGTCTTAGTTTTAGACCATCCTTTTTCTAAAGTTTCTATAATAGGTGCTGATATATCATTTAAACTTTGAGTTAAAGATTTAGTAGCTTCTTTATGACCTTTATTTACACATTTAGCTTCTAATTTTAGTAACTCATCACTTTTTAAATTATCAAATGT
Source organism: uncultured Bacilli bacterium (assembly GCA_934149465.1). Taxonomy (GTDB): domain Bacteria; phylum Bacillota_I; class Bacilli_A; order RF39; family UBA660; genus CAKPEZ01. The sequence goes on from CAKPEZ010000001.1 coordinate 168,762, forward strand.
TAAATGCTGAATAATATTTTTACTATTATCTACATTGATTCTAATAAACTGATTAGTCTTTAAATCTTTATATTCTAAATATGCTAAATTTGAATTAGAATTAGAGCAAATTAAATCATAATCAATAGACTTAGTAGTAGTAATAATATTTTCAAAATCAATATTTGGATAAGAAGAATCAAAAGTACAAGTACCCTTTTCATTAATTATCTCATATATTTTATTTTGATTAGGTTCCATAGTAACTAAGATTTTCTTTGTTTCACCAAACTCATTTACCTTATCATTAGTTTTCTTTATATAACCTTTATCAGCTAACTCTTTTACAGTAATACATACTTGTTTATAACCATCACCAGTATCTTCCCAATTAACATTTTCAGGGTATTCTTCTACATACAAAGAAGCAGATTTTTTAATATTCATCGCAAATAAATTATCTGATTTTTCTTTCTCAAGATCAAGTAATTTTATTACAGAAGGAATAGTAAAAGATAAAATTAAAGCAAGAACCAATACTCCCATTAATAACTCGATTAAAGTAAAACCCTTTTTCTTTTTCATAAAAAAACACCTCATATTTACAATTTCATTATATCATCTCTATATAAGATTATCAAGAAAAAAAGAAACAAAAGTAATTTACTTGTTTCTAATTATTTCATATTCTATTTTATTTATACCTGTAAGTGCTTTATCAGAAGATGTCTTAATAGTATAAGTGCTATTATTAGCTAATGTAGAGTCAACAGGTGCATACAAACTAGCAAGAATATTATCATCCTTATAAAAATTAATCTTAATGCTACCAACATAGTTATTATTGGCAGTACTCATAATAGTAGCTTTATACATAGACGTTTTTCCATCATAAGTAATATTAATATCATCAATAATCAAATTATCAATAGTTCTTTTTTCTATAAGAGTTTTATCACTTACTGTTATATAATCTTTATTACTTGAAGGATCATCTTGTTTCTTGTTACTTTGGCATGCACATAAAGTAACTAATAACAAAAGTATAAAAATTACTTTAATATTAGCACTTATGTTTTTTCCTAAATACGTTTTCATTATATTACCTACCCTTTACTCATCACAAGTAGTACAACTATTTAAGTTAGCTTCTTCAACCATAGTCTTAAGACGATTCTTTAAATCATTTTTCTTCTCTTCAGTCCAATATTCACTAGGAGTTATTTCTCCATCAATAACTGAAGTTTCATTATCATGACTTAAGATTTTTCCTTCTTTAACAATCGTCACATCTGGAACAGTAACTCTTTCATTACCTTCTTTATCTTTAGGAAGATAATCTTTTAAAATACTAACTATCTTTTGATAATTTTCCGTATTGGCTTTCCTTATATCTTTAATATTATAGTAATATATCTCTTCTATTCCAGATTCTTTTGCTACTTCATTTAACATAGGGGCATAAGCTTGACACCAAGGACACTCTGGAAACCCAAAAAATACTATTCCAGTTCCACCTTCTAAAATTTTGATTATTTCTTCATCAGTACGATAAACAAAGATATTATCTTCTCCTACCTCAGTATAATCTAAGCTAAACTTTTTAGCGTCACTTACCTCACTCTTACTAGTAAAAGCTGTATATAAGCATATTCCAACTATTACTACAAGTAATATCCCTAAAAATTTTAAATCATTAAGTGTTTCTTTTTTCATATTTTACTCCATTTCTATATAAAAATTATAATAAGAGTTTTCTAAAATGTCAATTATTTTTTAAAAGAAAAAGAGGTTACCCTCTTAATGATTTATTTAATCTTCTTTTATTAAATGATAAAGCACAAAAAGTAAATACCATTAATGATGAAATTCCAAATATCAAATAGAAAATAAGATCATCACCAGTTTGCGGATTATTAACTACATTAATAGTTTTTTCTGCTAAAGTATAAACACTAAAGTGATTAGTAGTAAATGTAGCATAGCCATCTTTTACAGTAGCATCATGCTCTTCAAGTTTTCCTTCTTCGTTAACATAATAAACTGCTAATACTTTTCCTTCTAATTCTGAAGGAACTGGCATAGTTACTTCAAATATACCATTATCTAACTTAGTAATATTAGCATTTTTAACATTAGAGTATAAACTTAAATCAATAGAATATAAATTATTTTGTTTTAAGATATTCTTAATATTAAGATATTCTTCTCCATCTTTATTTAAAAGATATGCTTTTATCATTGTATCAAGTGGAATACTACTTTCTTTAGAAGTTATTGTAATATCTTTATCTAAGTTTTTAGCAGAAAAGATAGGTTCACTCATTTTACTAGAGTCTGCTACTATTAAAAAATCTACAGTAAAATCCCCAAAATTAAATATATAAGTATGATCAGTTGTTTTAGTTAAATCAGCTATTTCAGAAAAATCCATAGCGCCTTCATACTCATCATCATAATGATCAAAAGAATATCCTTTAGTAATAGTTATTTTATTATTTGGCATATATTCTTTTAATCTTTTAGTTGCAGCTTCTATTAAAGCTTCATCAGTAAGTTCTGTATCACTTGGTACATATAGTATTTCTTCTGGTTTAGCACCTACTTTATCCTGAGAAGCATACGCAACTCCATTATAACTAACAACAAGTCCGCCAAAAGCAAGTGTTCTAAACGGTAAATAATTAACTCCTGCTCTAACATCTATTCGATAAGTTAAATCAGCATTTTCAAAAAACTTTTTCACATCATCAGTATAATTAGTTATTTTTCCAAATTTTTCGTTATCCAGTTCTCTTGTATTAGCAGTCACGTAATAGTTAATTAAATTTAAATCCGTTAGTTTAAACAAATATTGATTATAATACCCATTCTCATCTTTTCCTTGAATATTAGCAAGTTTTTCAATATAAGAATCAACATTCTTTTTAACTAAAGTATTTGCATCTTGCCATTTTATAGCAACATCATATTCTTTATGAATATATGGATTAGATGAAGTAATAAGAAATTTACATTCTATATTATTATCACATTCTATTCCATAATTAATTCCTTCAGAAGCATATTTACTACTCCATACTTCATAATAAGAAGAAGCAAAAAAATCATATTCTACAAAATTCTTAGGTTTAACTGAATTAAATTCAAACGTTCCATTAGGTGCTTCTAACTTATAAATTTCCTCCATTCTCTTTAAAACATCTGCTTCATCTGCATTTACTTTCGTAACTCCTATCAATAAAAACGCTACAAAGATAAACGCAAATAATTTTACTACTTTTTTCATTATATCACTCCTCCTATCATAAGAATAGCACACTTTATTTCTTTTTCATAGACTTTTTTTAATAAAAAAAATCACTTTTGTAAAGTGATTTTTGATTAAATAAATAAAGATATATCAAAAATAATAAGTATTATTAATAAGCAAGTAAACATTAAATATTTAAGACTTTCCTTTAAATTAAAATCAGAAATAAATAATTTCTTTATTTTAGTTACTGGAATAAATTTACCAATCAAAGTAAATATAATTATCCCAATATAATTTAGAATTATATCATCAATATCAAAAGTACCAGTATGAGTAATTGCTTGAGTAATTTCAATAATTAAAATTATTGGTAAAGTTATTAAAGTTTGTCTTAGAAAACTAGTATTCTTTTCATTTTTCAGAATTAACAAAAATGAGAAAGGAACAAGCATAAAAATATTTCCCAAAATATTTTTTAATATAGATAAGTTAGTTCCATATTTAAACTGTGAAATAATAGTCTTAAAAGGAGTATATAACCCTCCATAAGTCCAAGTATATATTCTAAAAGAAGGTCTTCCTATTATAAAAGTAACAGAAAATAATAGCACTAAAAATAGCATAATATAAAGAGAAATATTTTGTTTATAAATCTTTTCTTCATCTAACGTAATTCCACTAACATAAATAAAAATAGCATTAATTATCATAAATAATATACTCTTTAAATACGTCATATCATAAATATATTGATTATTCCCCAAAAAAGTTACATAAAAGTAAATTATTATATTAACAGTAATTACTAAGTTTCTAATTATAAATATTTTATTTTTCATAAGTTAATCTTCTTTTCGTTATCAATATCTATAGTACTAAACTTTATACCCTTAAGATTATTCTCAATCGCCCTTATTTCAAAATCAATCATATCACAAGGCAAATTATTAATATCAGCCCACACTAACTCTGAACACTTCTCAGGTTCAGAAATTTTTATTTGACCAAAATAATCACTAACTTCAAAATAAACATCATAGTATGGCATTAATGACTTATTACGTCTTGCTACTACAAAAGTATCACAAATATTATCTAGTAATATAGTAATATCTAATTCTTCCCTAGCCTCTCTTATTAATGCCTCATAAGGATTTTCTCCTTTATCTATATGTCCTGCTGGAAGAGCTAAAAAATTAGGCCATAAACTAGTTCCTTTTCTTCTTTGTAATAAGATTTGTCCTTTTTCATTCTTAATAATTAAATAAACTGATGACAAGAATTTTTCTCTTTCCACTTATATCTCTTCTTTCTAACACTAAAATTATATCATAGAATTTATATTAAAAAAACTAACTATTTTGATATGAACCCCGTTTCTTTGACATAAGAGAAATGGGACTCATATCATTTCTAGCTAGCATTTATTACTACTCGAAAAATTCGAACTTTCTATCAATATGGTGCCAAATGTAGGAATCGGACCTACGTCTAATCATTACGAGTGATTTGTTCTACCACTGAACTAATTTGGCTTAAGTAATTCAATTATAGCATAAAGATAAAAAAAAACAAAATATTTTCTTATTTTTAAAAACTATCATGTTATAATAAAAATATAAAAGAAATAGAGGGATAAAAAGATGTTTAAAGAAATTACTTCAATTAGTAAGAACTACGCTATTGTAAAACTTAAAGATAATATTAATGAAGATCTTCTTAATTTAAACGCCATTTTTGAAGAAGAAGATAAAAAAATATTAGGAGAAATAGAAGAAGTTATCGATAAAAGTGCTAAAATAACTTTTTTAGGAGAATTTAATAATGGGAAATTTTTTAGTGGAATAATTAGAAAGCCTAGTTTAAATGCTAGTATTAGATTAATAAACGAAGAAGAACTTAATGAGTTAACTCAAGAAAATGATCCATACTCTATGCCACTTGGATCTTCTCCATTATATAATAATTGTAAAATTAACGTAAATATTGATAATCTATTTAGTAACCATACTGCTATTTTCGGAAATACCGGTAGTGGTAAAACTTACGGAGTTGCTAGACTAGTTCAAAATTTATTTACTTTAAAAGATAAAATTCCATTTAACAGCAATTTCTTTATCTTTAATAATACTAGTGAATATGATAATGCTTTTAAAGAAATAAATAAGTATAACGTTAACTTTAATTATAAAGCTTATACTACCAGTGATACTACCCAAAATAATAGCATCAAAATTCCATTATGGCTATTAAGTGCAGATGATTATGCTAATTTATTAGATGCCACTGAATATTCACAAATAAGTGTTATTGAGAAAATGCTTAGTTTAGTTTCTGTATTTGCTAGAGATGATAAAGAAGCACATAGATATAAAAATCACCTAATAGCAAAAGCCATTCTTTCTATCTTATATTCTAACCAAATGCCTGCTAGAATGCGTGATCAAATATTTACAATCGTTGAAGAATGCCATACTGAAGAGTTAAATCTAGATTTTGAAGTACCAGGAGTTGGTTATACTAGAGAATTTAGAAAATGTTTTGAAATAGATAGTCAAGGACAATTCGTTGAAAGAGTATTAATTACTGAATATATTCATAAGTTCATTGATAATGATACTAAATGGAAAGAAGATTTTATACCAGTATATTTTACCTTAGATGATCTAGAAACTGCTTTAAATTTTGCTCTTATTAGTGAAGGATTATTATTAAATGAAAAATCTTATGCTGAAGGAATTGCTTTAAAAGTAAAGCTTCATACCTTAAATAACAGCAGTTATCATAGATTCTTTGATTATCCAAATTACTGTACTATTAATGAATTTATTTCTAGTATTATCTTAGTAAACAGTAATAAAAGAGCCCAAATTATTAACTTTATCTTAGAAGATGTTGACGATAGATTTGCTAAAGCATTAGTAAAAGTATATTCTAGAATATTATTTAGATTTACTAAAGGATTATCTAATAGAGGCGCTATGCCAATTCATATTATGTTAGAAGAAGCTCATCGCTACGTTCAAAAAGATCTAGATAATACTATCTTAGGATATAATATATTTGAAAGAATTGCTAAAGAGGGAAGAAAATTTGGTTTAATTTTAGATCTAATTACACAAAGACCTACTGAATTATCAGAAACAGTTATCTCACAGTGTAGTAACTTCTTAATATTTAAAATAAACCACCCTACTGATTTAGAATATATCAGAAAGATGGTTCCTAATATTAGTGCTGATGTTATTGAAAAGCAAAAAACTCTTCAATCAGGTACCTGCGTAGCGTTTGGTCCAATGATGAAAATTCCAACTATTGTTAAAATGGATCTTCCCTCTCCTGAACCTCACAGCGCTAATGCTAAAATATATCAAAAATGGATGGTTGAATGGAAACAGTAATTTTACTGTTTTTTTATGTCTATTAAATTTCGGTATGTCCTTCTTTTCCGTATTTTTTAGAAATAGGATCTTTAAACAAGAAGTTTTCAACTGGTTCAATAGTAGCAATCATATAAAAACCAAATATTATAAATAAAAGGACTACTCCTACATATTCTAGATTATATCCTAGTGGTTTTAATCCTATTATATAGTAAAACATCATCTGAGCTAAAGTTATTGCTACATAAAAAGTAATAATATCAATAGGAAGAATTGCTTTTTTAGTAAAATATGTATATGTATAAAATATTAAAGGAATTACTATAATAATAGTTAATAAACTTATAGATTTAGCAATAAAGTAATTAGGATTAACTCCAAAAATATATCCATCATATAAGCTCCATACTAATAAAGGAGTAAGTGCTATTTTTATATGCTCCCAAGTACTTTCATTAACTGCCGCAAATAAAGCAACAATCTTATTATGACCTGTTAATTCATATAAAAAGTGTAATAAAGTTCCTACTAAACAAATAACAATAATACTAATAATCATATCTATCCCTATGCCTTTCTATTATAAAATAGATTATACCATAAATCATAAAAAAATAGAATCTATTTATTAGGATTCTATTTTACTTTGCCAAACTTAGTAAATGGGAATATTCTTAAATCTATTCTTCCCTTAATATCAGATTTATCTATTAGACCAATCATTCTACTATCAGCAGAATTAGATCTATTATCTCCTACTACGAAGTACTTATTTTCACCTATTACCCCATCTAAAAGATAATCTTCAGTCTTTCCGTCATTATAAGGATCTTCCATTTCTTTCCCATTAATATATAACTTATTATCTTTATATTCTACTGTTTCTCCAGGAAGAGCAATTACTCTTTTAATAATAGCGTCTTTCCCTTTTTGTCTTACAACAACAATATCAAATCTTTTAATCTCATTAAAACGATATACTATTTTATCTAATATTAAAACATCATTATTATGAAGAGTATTTACCATGCTATCACCTACTACTAAAGCAGGAGTTACTAAGAATTCTCTAATTAGTGCTACTACTATTACAATAATAATATAAGGAATTAACTCTTTAATAAATTTCATAATCTCACCTTAAAAAAAATAAACCTTTAAAAAAGGTTTATCTATTTCTTTCTTTAATTTTGTATTGCTTTTCACGATCACGTAAGAAATATAATTTAGCACGTCTTACTTTACCTTTTTTAATAACTTCAAAGCTATCAATACGAGGACTATTTACTGGGAATGTTCTTTGAACACCAACACCAGAAACAACTGCTCTTAAAGTAAATGTTTCAGTACTACCGCATCCTTTACGAGCGATTACAATACCTTCGAAAAATTGTACTCTTTCTCTTTTTCCTTCAACAACTTTATATCCAATTTTTACTGTATCTCCAACACGAAATTCAGGAACATTTGGATTAACTTGTGCAGAAGTAATTTTCTCTAAAATATTCACTTTTGTCACTCTCCTTTATAACCAATAATCATATTTATAATAGCGGATTACCTTTTTGTGCCAAGCACATATACAATTATATATTAATTTTATTAAAAATGCAAACTTTTTTTATATTTTTTCTTATATTTAATATACTAATAATGGTGATATTTATGAAAAAAAGTAAATTTTTATTTTTTCTTTCTATTTTTATTCCCTTAATACTAGGAATATTAGTCTCTTTTATTATAAGAAATGATCTTTATATCTATGAAAGTTTTAATAAGCCATTATTAGCGCCCCCTAAGATATTATTTCCTATAGCGTGGAGTATTCTCTATCTTCTTATTGGAATATCTTACTATCTAATAAAAGATAAAGATAGTATTAAGAATAGCTTATTTATAAATCTTCTTCTTAATTACTTATGGCCTATTATCTTCTTTAAAGGAAAACTCTTATTACTATCTACACTTACAATAATACTCCTTTTAATAAGTACTATTATTTTATTAAAGAAATATTACTATTTAAATAAAACTTCTTTCTATCTATTAATACCTTACTTAGCGTGGATTATATTTGCAAGTTATCTTAATATAAGTATTGCATTTCTTAATCGCTAGTAAAAAACTCATGAATTATTTCTTCTTCATTACCAAGATCTATATCATTTATTCTATCTACTCTACATTTTTCTGCTAATATAATAGATTCTATCTTTTTTACTGCATTTTCTATTTCATCATTTATTACTACATAATTATACTTAGTACTTTCATTTATCTCTTTATAAGCAGTTTTAAATCTTTCTAATATTTGATCTTTACTTTCAGTATTTCTATCTATTAGTCTTCTAAGTAAGATCTTCATACTAGGTGGAGTTATAAATATAAATACTCCATCTTTTATTAATTCTTTTATTTTTAAAGCTCCTTGGATATCAATTTCTAATATTATATCTCTTCCTTCTTCTAAAGTTTTTTCTACTAAAGATTTATCAGTACCATAATAATTACTATGTACTAAAGCATATTCTAAGAATTTACCTTCTTCTATTTTCTTTTGAAATTCTTCCTTACTTACAAAATAATAATCTTTTCCATCTATTTCAAATCCTCTTTTAGATCTAGTAGTAGTAGAAATAGATAAACTTATATTAGGGTTATCTTCTAATAGCTTATGACAAATAGTTCCTTTTCCAGCACCACTTGGTCCTGATATAACAATAAGTAATCCTCTTTTCATAAATATTCCTCCTAAAATAAAGTTAACTGCGTACTATCCATGCTTTTATATTCATGCATATACTTAAATAAATAATCTATATCATAAATAATATTATTCTTTTGACATATCTCTTTTATTAGATTTAAAAGATAAGCATTATTATCACTAACTACTTCGTAAGAATAAGCATATTTCTTAATATATTTATTTTTTAAGTCTTTAAAATATTTATCTAACTTTTCATAATAATATTCTCTATTTCCTTCTCTTAAAGTTAGACCTATATTAAAACAAATTACTCCAAATACATGAGATTTTACTATGTAATCAAGAAGTCCTATAATATTTTCTTTATTATCATTAATAAACGGTAAGAAAGGATCAAGCCATACTATCGTCTTAATATTATTCTCATCTAATATCTTAAGTACTTCATATCTTCTTTTACTAGAGCAAACATTAGGTTCTAATATTTTACATAAATCTTCATCATAAGTAGTAAGCGTTATATTAACAATACACTTACTATGAGTATTTATCTCTTTTAATAAATCTAAATCTCTTAAGATAAGATCTGACTTAGTTTGAATACTAACACCGCATTTATATTTATTAATAATTTCTAATGCTCTTCTAGTATAAAGAAGTTTTTTCTCATGATGAAGATATGGATCTGACATAGCCCCAAAACTTACCATACATCTTTTTCTTTTAGAAGATAATTCTTTTTCTAATAATTCTAAAGCATTTTCTTTTACTAAAATATCTTCAAAATCATGATCCATATTATAGCATTTACTTCTAGAATCACAATATATACATCCATGAGTACAGCCTCTATATATATTCATTCCATTATCTTTACTTAATAAACCTTTTACTTTTTGATAGTGCATATTAATTCCTCTTTGCTCTATTATAGCAAAAAATAGAAAGTATTTCTACTTCCTATTTTATAGCTTCTGCTAATGCTTTTTCTAAAGCAGTATATAAAGCACTAATCTTAATAGTACAGCCACTTACAGCATCTGTTTTACCTTCAGAATCAAGAGTAATAAAGTCAATACCTTGATGACTAACAACAGCTTTTTCTAAAGATTCTACTTGCTCATACCATTCAGCTCCGCCTTTAATAGTACCTATTGCACTAGAAGTACCTTTCATTCCATAACTATCTCCTAAGTTTTTCTTAGTAGTAGTTTTTCCATCATTAGTCGTATAAGTAGTATCAAGTACAACCTTACTAATTTTTCCTTTAGAGTCAACAGTAACTTCTGCAATAGCAGTATTTTCTTGTCCTCCGTAATTATCAGGAACTTCTTTATGATATACGCCTTCTTTATACTTACCAGTAGAAGAACATCCTACTAATAAACTAATACAAAGAATACTTATAATCATACCAATTTTCTTCATATTTACTTATCCTCCTATAATAATTATAAAATAAGAAATTCTAATTATCAAGTACTTTTAATCTATCTAATAATATTTTACTTATAATACCAGTAACAATCCCAGTTGGAATAGAAAATAATAATAAATAAGGCAAATAATAAATAACATTATAATTAACTAAAATAATTCCTACTAATACTTGTCCTATATTATGACTAATAGAACCAACTACGCTAACACCTATTATAGAAAATATCTTTATCTTTTTTACTAAATACATCATAATAGTACTAAGAATAGAACCCCCTAAACTAAAAAAGAAAGAACTTGAAAACAAACCAGAAAATAATATTCCTACTAAAATAACTCTAATAAAAGATACATACAAACAATCTTTAAAAGAATATTTATATAATACGTAAATATTAATAACATTAGCAAGTCCTATCTTAAAACCAGGAGTTGCTGTTAAAGGAATAAAAGATTCTAAGATATTAATAATTACAGAAATACTTATTAGCATTGAAAGTTTACTTATTTTTTTTATATCCATCTATACCACTCCATCTATTTTATTAGAAGAATCTTCTATCTTAATAACTATTTTATTAGGAAGACATACTATAACAGATCCTTGTTTACTAGTAAATCCTTGTTTAGAACAAAGATGTTTAGGAGAATTCTCACTTTCTACTCTTATCATCTTATTTCTAACTTCTATAGTAACATCTCCATTATCTCCTTCTACAACATAAATATCATCTTTATTTAAATCTATCTCTAAGATCTTTTCTTCCCTATAATAAACAGAAGCAATTCTTCCATCTTTTCTAAGAAAGAAAAAGATACCTATTATAACAAGAAGCACTATAATCAAAATAACATCATTCTTCTTCATAACTAACTATTCTTCCATCTAAAGTATAATAAATAACCCTAAGCTTATTATTAAGCACTACTTCCTTTATTTTATCTTCATCTAAAAGATATAAATAAGTACTCATAATATCCGCATAAGCACTATTATCAGTAACTACTGTTAAACTAGCAATAGTACTATCTGGATATAAAGTCTTAGGATTAATAATATGACTATACCTAGTGCCATTTACTTCGTAATATCTTTGATAATTACCACTTGTTACAATACTTTTATTTTCTACATCAATAATCTTATAAATATCTCCTTTATTATTAGGATCTTCTAATCCTATTTGATATAAATCTTTATCATAAGATTTACCTACTTTAACATTTCCACCAGCATTAATAATATACTTATTTAAAAATTTTTCTTCTAAATATTTACCAGATTCTTCTGTTGCATATCCTTTAGATAACGCCCCTAAATCTATTCTTACCCCATTATACTTAGTATAATTATTTAGATCAAGAGCTATATCATTAGGATTAGTACTTAAAGAAGAAGATAAAAGTTCATAACTAGGAACCTCTTTCCCATTATCTCTATATTCTTTCCAAATTCTAGTAACATTACCAAGAGCAATATTAAAATAACCATCACTCTTATCATAATAAGATAATCCATAACTAATCATCTTACTTAAACGTTCATCTATTTCTATACTTACTCCATCTTCTAACTTTTCATTCAAATAATAAACATTCTTTAAATCATCATAAGAATTATAAGCATCACTTAATTTATGATAAGTGCTATAAAGTTTATCAAGATCATCAAAAACATCTTTTACATATTTTTCCTTTTTATTAGTATAAACCTTTATATTAATATAAGTATCCATATAAAATAAATTCTTCTCATATACTCGATCTTGCTTATTATAAAGAAGTACTATTACTCCTAATAATACTATTAATAACAAAGATATTCCCACCTTTTTCATATTACCACCACTTCTAGGTTATATATCTAAATTATCAATATATTCTAGTAAATAAAGAGGAATATTAATTATCTTACCATCTTTACTTAAGTTATTTAAAGAAAATCTAAAAGCAAATTCATTATCATTACTAGAATTATATTTAGTTAAACTATTATGATTAGTACTTTTATCAGACTTTACTTCAATAGGAATAATTTTATTTTTTCTTTGAATAACAAAATCTATTTCATTTCGATCAAAAGTATAATAATTAGGTGCTTCTCCATATAAATATTTTAATACATTAGCAACATAGTTCTCTGTAAAAGCGCCTTTAAACTCTAAAAGAAGCTTATTTCCTTCTAAAAGAATGCTACTATCTAAGTCAGCCATTCTTCTAAGTAAGCCAATATCATTCATATAAATTTTATATGCTGATAGATCTTGATATCCTCTTAAAGGAAAAGCACATTTATTTACAAGATAACACTTAGATATAAGATCAGCATCATTTAACCAGTTTAAAGCATTTTCATACTCTCTAGCACGTGCTCCTTCTTTTATTACCTGATATACAAATTTTTTATTTTCTCTTGCTAACTGAGAAGGAATACCATTCCAAATTAAAGAAACTTTATTAGCTTCTTTAATATCTATATGCTTTGAAAAATCATTCTCATAAGATAACAAAATATTTTTCTGAATTTTATTTACTTTCTCAATATCTTTATCATTTACCCAGCTATATACAACTTCAGGCATTCCACCAACAATATAATAAGTCTTTAATTTTTCAATAAGTTTACTCTCGAATATTGCTGGTATTTCTTTTATTTCTTTAGTTTGTTTCATAACTTCTACTAAATTCTCTAAATGATCAGCTTCTAAAAACTCACTAAATGTCATAGGATATAAATTTAGAAAATCAACTTTTCCAACTGGAAAAGATGTTTTAGAAAGTCTTATTCCAAGTAATGATCCAGCACAAGCAACATGATAATTAGAAGCTTCTTCACAAAAGTATTTCAAAGAATTAAGTGCATTAGGACACTCTTGTATCTCATCAAATATAATAAGAGTACTACCAGGATTTATCTTACTTCCATTTACTAAAGATAATTGTTCAATTATTCTTCTAGGATCTTTCGTATTTAAAAATAAAGAAGCTAAGCCATCATCATGATCAAAATTAAAGTATGCTACATTATCATAATTGTTTTCGCCAAACTCTTTTAATATATAAGTCTTTCCAACTTGTCTAGCTCCTTTTAAAATAAGAGGTTTCCTCTCTTTACTATTTTTCCATTCTACTAATTTTTCAGTAATATATCTTTTCAATCAGATCATCTCCTATTAGTATTATATCACATTTTTGCAAATAAATTTCATCTTTTTATCACACTTTTACAAAGAAAAAGTAATAAATGATCACACTTTTGTAAAAAGCAATCATTTATTACTTGTTAAAGTTTTGGAAAAATATTTCCAAAAGATCTTGAAACAGATTATACTTATTTTCTAATATATTTACATCTTGGATAATTACCACATCCAATGAATGAACCATACTTTCCTTTTCTTATTTCAAGTTTATGACCACACCTAGGGCAAATCATATCATTTTCATAATCAATATCCATCTTATTGCTTTTTCCTCTATTACACCTATCACATAAAGTTTGAAGATTGCTCATAACTGTTTTACCACCTCTAGATACTGGTATAATATGATCAACGTGTAACTTAACTCCATCTCTACTAGTAGCGCCACATATCTTACAAGTATAATTATCTCTTTTAAGAACGTTATACCTAATTTCGCTATTCATAATTTCTCTTTCTCTTTTAATACTTTCTTTATATTTACCACCATTTAACCATTCATTATAATAACTAACTAATTCTTCAAAATTATAATTACCATTCTTTTTAATATAAGTATTTCCTTTATTACTTTCGTAATATGCTTCTACTTTAAGTGTTATCAAAAAATCATTCTTAGTATAAATAATCTTTCTTAATATTTTATCTTCTACCCTCTTATATTTCTTATCAGTATAATTACTTTCATTAACAAATTCTTTCTTTAAAACATCTTCTATATCTTTCTTATAATCCCAAAGTAAATTAATATTATATAAAGCATTTTCTATATCAGTTCTAAGATAATTTACATTATTTTCGATATTATACATAATAATACTATAACCAGTAACTCTATCTAAACTTCTTCTAGAATATTCTCTTTCTCTTATAAAATGCTTATTATTAGTAATTTCTCTAAATACATATTTATTATTTATTAGAGTAATCTCTTTTATCTTAGGACTTATCTCTTTAACATATTCTTCTTCTCTTTTAATATATTTTTTAATAACAAAAAAATATATTAAAAGAGGAAGTATCAAAAAGATTAAAACAATTATACTAAGTGTATCTTCATCTTCTATTATAACTCCAAAAAACATAGTTCCAATTAATGCACTAAAATAACAAGCAATTCCTAATAAAATACCTTTTTCTATTTTATTCACGTATAATACCACACTTCCTATATTATTAAAAAAAAGATCATAATTTTCTTTTTTAAAACTACAATCTTTTATAAAATATTATTTTTTAACTTACTACTAGTTTATATGGATTATCACTAGTACCAGTTGTTGCTCCATCTATATTCGCATTAGATTCTAGATAAAGGACCGGGGCCGCGCCACAATCAATATACACGAGGGAGTTGCTGAGGTTGTTCACATGCCCAGGGGAAAACACATTCCACGCAAAGTAAGAATAGCCAGAATTAGGCGGTAATAACCAATTATAGGAACTACTAAAAATTGATTTCATCCAGTTGGTGCTTGTACAAGAAGTATTATCATAATCAAATAAATTTTGTGTACAGCTATTAAAGTCGGCGGCATATCCATAATCACTTGCATAAGGAAGAGCAACATATCCTTCCCAAGTAGAAGAAGCATAAGGATTAGTTCCTAGTTTTGTTCCTCTTTCGTATTCATACATTTGATCTGAATATACCTTAGGACTATCATATCCTCCTAGATAATATAATGTCTTAGATATTAAATTTCTTGTTTGATCGTTTTTTAAGCCTGTTTTAGTAAAATCACAGGTCTTTGTTGCATTACTTTCTCCATTATAACAAGTTCCTGATCCTGCATTATAATATAGACTATTATTTACTTTTATTGATGAGCCGCTACTATTTAAATCAGTATTATCTGAATATCCTGGATTTAAAAGCTTCATTAAGTCAGCTCCTTTATAATCACCGTTTTCTCCCCACTGATTATATCCTTGTCCAGAGTTTACCGTACTTGCTGATGTATCCCAAGAATAATTACCTATTACACTATTACGAATTAGTTTGATCTTACCATCAAATACTCCAATAATACGCCATACTTCACAAGTAGATGATGTTTGATTAGAATAATCATCACAGTTAAAGTAAATATAATTATTAGGATTTGCTCCATAATATCTAACATTACCTGCTATATCACTTATTAGATTATGATCAGTATCAAGATGATATACAATACCATTATTTGAAGCATCTGTTTTAGTACTATTTAGATAATTACTTACAATATTATATGCTAATGAATTAGTAGTTGTTTGAGTAATATCAGGAATTTTTCCTTCTCTTATAATTGCATTTTGTCCATCAGCATGTAAACTAAATTTATAAGATTGATTTTTCATCATTGTACTAGGATTTTCCATAGTACCATCAACCCATACATATAAAGTATAAGTAGTAATACTAGTAGATATTAATTCATTTTCTAATAATACTACATGTTTCTTAGTACTATCTATATTACAAGTTACTGCATTATTATTTATATATTCATCAGTAAAGTTTCCTTCCTTTACTAAAGTAGATCCCTTATATAAAGCAAATTTAAAACTCTCTTCGTTTAAGTTTTCTCCTAGTTCAATAATATCAAAATATAAATTAAAAGATAATTTATTAGAAACACTTCCCTTTATTTTGATATTCTTAACTATTCCTTCTTCTTTAGTAGCAGTTGGTTTTAAATTTGCTTGATTAATATCTCCACCACCATCTAAATATATAGTAGCAGCCCCTAATGAAGTAGAGATCTTAGTTTCTTCACCACTACTAGTAGTCCATACATAATAAGCATATGTTCCACCTATTACTGCAATAGTTATTAACAAAGTAATTAATGCTATTTTTATATTTCTATTCATTATTATTACCTACTTTCTGCTTTCATAGTTATTTTTCCTTTATAATTTGAAGATAATATTTGATCTTTATTCTCATTTGTTACTAAGCTTCCATCTAACCAAATTGAAACACTATAATTTTTACGATTATAATCTAAAGAGATATTTTCGGCAATCGGAATAGTCCCAGTACTAGTAATAGTTCCACTATTTAAAAGAGTTAGATTATTTTCGATAACCTGATATTTTAAAGCTCCGCTTTGTAATAAAGTATTACTTACTGTTTCATCAGTAGTTAAGTATAAAGTTCCTATTCCTTTATCAATGGAACAATTAGATTTAAGACCAATAATTACATTAGCATATAATCCTCCTCGGTAATCTTCACTCATATAAAGTATTTCTCCATTATTACCAATATCTTGTCCTTTAGTATAGTTTATTTCAAAGCATTGCATATCTCCACTAATAGTGCTTTTAAATGCCCAAGTATATATAGCATAAGTAGAACCTGATACTACTAATATAAGCAAGATTACTGATAAAATAGTTAGATAATTTTTCTTCATTAGTTATCACCCCTCTACTTGATTTACTTTAGCACTTACACTTCCATA
Organism: uncultured Bacilli bacterium; assembly: GCA_934149465.1. Taxonomy (GTDB): domain Bacteria; phylum Bacillota_I; class Bacilli_A; order RF39; family UBA660; genus CAKPEZ01. Next base: position 186,188 of record CAKPEZ010000001.1, read on the forward strand.
ATAAGAGCTATAAGCATCAGAATTAGCAACTTTATTATAATCTACCCAAACATATACTTGATATTTAGTAGCACTACTAGAAGAAGAAGCTTTAGTTAAAGATCCTACATCAATAGTAATAGTTCCATCAGAAGTAATACTTCCCTTTAAATCAGTTACTTTCCCATCTTTTAATACTTGATAATTTAATAATCCTTCTCTATATAAGTTAGAACTAGTTTTAGAAGAAGTTGTTAGATATATTTTTCCAGTAGCACTTACATTACATTTATTACTAATGCTCATAAGTATTGTAGAAGATAATCCTCCAGTATAATCATTAGAAGGCATTAAAGTAGCTTTATTTTGATCACTTCCTATATCTTGCCCCTTAGTATATAGAATATCAAAACATCTAGTAGTACCACTAATAGTACTCTCTCCTACTACTGAAGTAATCCAAGCATAAGTAATACCTACTAATAAAGATATACCAAGTAATATTCCTATAATAATATAAATATTCTTTTTCATATGACTTCCTTTCCTATTCTCCTATATAATTATAATAAAATTTTATTAAAAAAGAAAGTACTTTTATATATTTTTATTAAAAAAGAAAGTACTTTTATATATTTTTATTAAAAAAATCACTCAAAAACCCGAGTGATATTATATATATTATTTTTCTATTATATCTTTTAATTTATTAACTTGTCTATTCAAAATAACACATAGTCTATTTATTCTAGTATCAGAAAATTTTGTTAAATATTGATATTTATGTAATAAGTTATCAAACCATTCAGTAATTCCATCTAATTTTTGAATATCAATTCTTTTAATATTCTTTACTATTTTGATTATATCATCAAAAGGCATAACTTCATAAAACAAACGTCCTTCACCAGAAATATGTAGTTCTTCTTCATCATAATACTCTATGTTAAGACTTTGCCCATTATCAAATATAGGCGCTATACTAAGCCACTTCAAAGTATTTACATCTCTTATAATTCCGAAGTTATTCAAATGTCTATCTTCATTCATTATTAAATAATCTAATATAAACATATTTTCTAGCTGAATTCTAGCATCACTAATACCTTTATTTTCTAGTATTTCTATATATTCTTCATAGTCTTTAATATTACCATATCTATTCATATTATTTTCTATTTGATAACAAGTAATAAGCTCTGTATCTTTATTTATAAAACAAGGACATTTTGATAAGACCATATCTTTATAAATAGTTAGAGTATATTCTACATGATTAAAACCAAGTCTATTACATATTTCACTTGCTAAAGCCTCATTAAAAGGTTGCAATAATTCATTTCTATATCCGCCTTTTAATAAATATCTAGTTTCATTTTCTATAATCCAAGCTTTCTTTAGCATTCCACCAGTAGTATTATTAGGCGTCTTTAATGCTTCTTTTGTTACTATAGTATTACTATTTTTAGAAAGAGAAGCTTCTAAAAATTCACTATAATCAAAATCATTATCAAAAAAGTTAATATTATCATAAATAATATCTATATCATATGGTTTTATCCAATATTGATCTGATAATGATAATCCAAACGCTTTATCTAATAATTCACTAGGAGCACTTATATCTAATCTATGTAAAAGGAAATCTAATTTATCACGCCATGCTGGAATACCACGTCCTTTAAACCATTCAGATAAATTAGTTCTAAAAGAAGTATCATTAATATTATCTTTATTATAAATTTTTTCTAAAATATATGGCGCATAATTAATATTATAAACTTCATATATATAAGTAAATACCCCTGTTCCAGAATCATACTCAGCAGATAATACTTTAGTATTTTTATTCATAAGAATACATTTCACTTAGGAATCATCTCCTTTGTTATATATTGTACCATGGATACTTTAAGATGTAAATTGATGAAAAAAAACTCAATAAAGTTATATAAAAACCGAGGGAAAAACTAAATACATATTCACATATGTTTAGTAATTCCTCGGTTTTATAGTATTAATTACAGTCTAAACTCTTTATTTACAGTTTACTATTTCAATATATCTGCTAAGTACAATTCATCTTTGTCATGATTACGTTTATATGTTTTATATTTTTTAATATTATCAATTAGATTTTTAACATTAACTCCACCATAATATGCTGCTAAAAATTCTGATGATTGATCATATTTCTTACCATTATATCTAATATTTTTCTTTGCAAATGTCTTTGGTGATTGAGAACTTTTTACTTTTTCATATTCTTTTTCTAAGCCCTCATTTAATATTAAAAGCATTTCTAATTCTGGTTTTGTACAATACTTATATATTTCCTTATTTGATACAATATCTTTCAAATCTTTAGGAATAGATAGTTTATCATTTTGTTTATCGCCTACTCTGTAAACTTTTACTAGTAAGCCATAGTGCTTTAATTCAGATTTAATTGTTGGATTACTTAATTGCCTAATTGGATATGGCCTACGGCCGATCAAATCATCTCTAGAAAAACAAAGAGCATCAGCATCTAATAAATAATTTAATAATACTTCTTCGTTTTGTCCTTCACACATTAATAATATTCTCACTTACATTAATTCCTTTTTAAAATTCATTAATGCATCATAACTTACATTTGTCCTAAATTCATTACTATAAAATTTGTTACTCTTAGACAATTCTGATCTGAATTTATAATTTGTATGCATATTTTCTAATTTTATTGCATCATCATATTTACTTATATATATGTTATCGCTTCTACTAAATAGATCAAGTATTTCGCAATAATGAGTAGTAAATATTAAAGTTGCATTCTTTTTATTTACTGATTTATCTTTATAAAGATTAACTAAATTTTCAACTAAGGTTTTATGGAAGTGGTTTTCTATTTCATCAATTATTAAATCTGATCCTGTTCTTAATGAATATACTACAAATGTAAATAATCCAAATCCCTTTGTTGTCCCACTTGATAATATTTCATATAATTCAGAATTTGATACTTCTTTAGTAGTTCCATTTGTATAGATAATCCTATACTTATTTTCATTTATCATCTCTATATTATCTAAATGTTCATCAAACATTTTCAATAATGAGGTAATAACTTTTAAATTATTATCTAAAAGTTTATATACATTGAACGCTTGAGCATAATCTCTATAAATATAATCATCACTTGAACAATATATTCCTCTTAATGATATATCTTTCAATAACGAATATATCATCGAAGTATCTTCTGGTAGTTTTACTTCTTCTTTTACTTCTTCAAATTTCTCATAATTAAATAATTCTCTTATATGTGCTTTCTTATATTCTCTCTTGTATAATTTTTCATTTTTAAAGAAAACAGAAGTATTATCAACTGAATTTACATTTTTATATAGATCTGTTAAATATCTATAAATTACTCCTTCATGATAAAAGGTAATATCTAACTTCAACGTTTTATCAATAAACTTGAAAATATTCTTTGAAGTGTTAATTCTATAATTAGAGAAAATATCATATATTATTGATAATAATTCTACTACTGTAGTTTTACCAGATGCATTCTTACCTATTATACCTATTGTACTAAACACATATAAATCATCTGCTATTTCCTGTAATTCAAATTCTTTATCAACTATAGTTTTATTTCCAGTTGGTACAAAAGATATTGTAAAATTTTTTTCACACAACTTAAAATTATTGGCAACAACTCTTAATAGTTTCATTTTTTATCCTCCTTATTCTAAACTTATTATATCATATATTTTTACAAAAAAACATTTTTTTTGGTTTTTTTGTAATTTCAACATATATAATACCTTATTTTTTTCAAAAAATCAAGTATTTCTTTAATATTATATGCAAGATCGTATGCATGATACATTTTAGACTTCATAGATAACTTTATACCCTAATAAAAAATGCGATTCTACTCTTGAATCGCATAAGCTTAAGTTAAGCCCCAAATAAAAGGAGATTAATAGTATTACTTTAATTTTTGATTATCGTTAGTTCATCAAAAACTAGATTGATAACACTGTAATCTGTGATATCATGTAGAATACATCTTAACGTAATACTATTTTGATGTATTCTAATTCTTAGTATGATCTTTTTTTAATAAATTATGATATCTATTTGCATTAATTGCCATTCCAAGTACAAATACATACGCAAGTAAATACATCCACATCATTAGAATAATAATACTAGACAAATTACCATATAAAATATCATATCTTGCAAAATATTTTAAATAATACGTAAATATACTAGTTACAATAATCCATAAAATAGTAGTAAAAAAAGCTCCTATTGAGGTATTTTCACTTTTTATCTTTTCGCTAGGTGAAATAGTATAAATAAGTTTAATATTAAAATATACTATTAAGAAAGATAATGGCCATTTTACTAAGTTAAATACAAATATTACTTCATTCATAATATAAGATAAAAAGTTATTACTTTTCATAAATTCTAATATTTGATTACCAAAGATTGGTACTAATAAAAGAAAAACAAATAACGCTACTATTATTAATAAGAGAATAAATGATTTTATTCTTTTATTAATTTCATTAGATTTTTTTACATCATATAAAACATCAGATACACTTGTAATAGCATACATTCCATTAGCAGCAATTACAAGAGCAACTAAGTTAAAAAATCCAACGCTACCATCAAATCCTTTACCAGAGATAAAACTAGTTAAGATATTACTAACATCACTAGGAGTAAATCTTTCTATTAAGCTAATCAAAGAATCTACTGATATATTAAATATTGATAATATTAGTAAGATAATCGTAATAAGAGGAATCAAAGATAAAACAAAAAAGAAAGCCAGATTACCTGGTAAAGTACTCATATATGGCTTTCTTATTAATTCATAAATATCTAAAACATACCCTTTTATTCTTTTTAACATGTATTTTCACCTATTCTTCATGTTGCTTTTCTTTTAAAGATCTCATCTCTAAAGCAGCTTCATTAATTGCATCATCAATAGTCTTTATATCATCATAAATCATACTATACCCAATAGCAGATCCAAATCCATGAGGTAAATCCTTTAATTCTTTATATATCTTTCTAGTATATGCTACTACTTGTTTCTCATCATATCCAACCATATATATAAGAAATTCATTACCATCTGTTCTAATAATATCACTATTTTCAAGCTGATTTACTATTAATATAGAAGCAGCTCTCTTAATAACTTCATCTCCTTCTTCATGTCCAAAGTTATCATTTATATATTTAATATTATTTAAATCTATTAAAATAATAGTTTGTGGATAAATAACATTATCATCCCACTTACTAATATTATAATTTAAGTAATTTCTATTTTTTAAAGAAGTAAGCATATCAATAAACTTCATCTTTTCTTCTTTCTTAATACTCTTTTCTTGTCTTTTCTTCTTAGATAAAATAACACTTCCAAATACTAAGACAAATAATACTACTAAAACAATAAAAATATACTTAAGTGCTCTATATAAACCACCAGGAGTATTAATATTAAAATCATTATTATAATTATACTTAATTGAATTATAATTTACAGTAGAAACATAATAAGAAAATAACTTACTAAATGTATTATTTTGATTAACATCTCTAATTACAAAAGTATAATCTTTATCTATAGAACCAGTATAAAGCAAATGATAATCTCCAAGCTTTTTAGCTAAGTAATAATCATAATTACCCTTATCTATTACGATAATCTTATCATGACTTATACTTCTAAGAAGCTCTTCTATATTATTATAATCAATAGTATTTACATTATTCTCTTTCAAATAATCATATAACAAAGTATTTTTTACCGTTAAAACAGTCTTTCCTTTTAATGACTTAACTGAATTAACAAGAATATCTTCATTGCCTAAAACAACATATTCTTCCTTCATAACAGGAAGTGTATAATTAAGATCAACTTTCAAATTATCTAAGTTAAAATAACCAAATGCTACATCAACTTCTCCATTTGATAAATCTTTCTTTAAAGATTCTACTGAATCATACTTAGCAAAAGAAAAATCAACATCAACTAAAGAAGAAAACTCTTTTAAATAATTAGACAAACTACCTATATAAACACTACTAGATACATTCTCATAAGGCATATTAGAAACAAGTCCATATACATAAGTATGACTATTATAAGAAGCTTGTTCTTGCTCAGATATTTTATTTAAACTAAAGAATAACTTAGTAAAATTAGTCTTATAACTATCATAATAATATTCTTTCATAAAATATTTATAATATTTATTTAAAATACCATATAAAGATTTATCATTAACAGTTAAAACGTATTTCTTCTTCATATCACTAATATGATAAACAATATTAACATTATCTTTTCCTAAGATATTATTTAAATATAAATTCTTAGGAACAGCAAAATAATCAATTCCATTTAATTCATAAGCTTCAAGCATACTATCTAAATCATTATATGGAAGATAAGCTACACTAGTAGATCCATATAAATAAGTACTAACACTTTCCATATCGTTAGATAATACTCCAATAGTAATTCCATTAATACTTTCATTACTATCAAAGATCATATTCTTCTTACCAATAATAACATACTCATCTTCATACATTAAGATATCATTATTACCAAGTTCATCATCATAATTTAAAACCTTAAAGCCAACATCTTTATATTCAGGATTAGTCCCAATAAAATAAGATATCTTATTAAACTTAATCCCATAATCTTTAGTAAAATCATCAAGAAAAGCAAACGCTATTCCTTCACCATTACTTCCATATATAGGAACATCATTATATATAGATACATCAATAACTTTATCTACATTACTCTTAATATAATTCTTTTCTAATATAGAATAAGAAGTATCATCTTTACTATAATTTAAAATAAAAATTAAAACAGACACTAACAAAACAACCCCAATAAAACTTAATACTATAATTTTATTAGCCTTTTTATTTTTCATATATAATTCCTCCTACTCCTTAATCCAAGAAACTACATCACTCTTAGCACTTTTACTTCCCATAATAGGAAACTTACTATCTTCACTCTCATTAGCACTTTCTGTTAAATAAAACTGAACATCATAATATCCTAGTTCATCACTACTAAACTTTTCTAATGCTTTTAAAGAAAGAGCTTTAGCATCATTAACACTTACACCATCATTAACATCAATAATAATATTAATAATTCTTCCTTTAATATCAATAGATACTGAGTTTACAATATCATTTTCTTTTAAAGTATTAATAACATCACTTTGTTTATCATCATTAATAGGATAATTCTCTATACCATCAAGTCTATCCCCATAATTATCTTTCCCCGTAGTAAAGAATAAATCTTTTACTGCAAAAAACATAATTATCAAAAGTATTAATAAAGAAAAACCAATTAATAAGATATATTTATTTCTTTTAATAAAATCTTTCATAAATTCCTCCATCTACTTAATTATACAATAAATAACCTAAATTATCAAACTTAAATTACGCTATTAAGGATAACAAATTCTCAAAGCTAAATCCACTTATATATAAAATAAGAGCAGCTATACTAAGAAAAGGCCCAAAAGGTATCATATGATCTTTTCTACTAAGAAGCACATATATTGAAAAAGGAAATGCAATAAAAGTTGCTAAAAATATACTCATAACAGCTTCACTAAATCCTAAGACCATTCCAAATAACAGCATTAATTTAATATCTCCCCCACCTAAAGATTCTTTCTTAAAAAAATAATCTCCAACTATTTTCAAGAAAAGCATAAGTAAAAATGAAAATAATCCAGAAAATAATACTGTAAAAGCAGTATCAAATCCTTTAAAAATAATATTAGTAATAAGTATTAAAATCATTGCTAAAAAAATAACTTCATCTAAAATAATCATATACTCAATATCACTTACAATTACAATAATTAAACTAGATACAAAGATAAGTGATATTATTAAATCAGGGGTAAACTTAAAAACATGATAACATACAGCAAATAAAACCCCTGTAACAAGTTCAATTAAAAAACTACTAAAAGGTATTTTTTCTTTACAATAATGGCATCTTCCTTTCATAAAAAGATAAGAAAAAAGAGGAATTAAATCATACCATCTAAGCTTACTATGACAATAATCACAATGAGAAGAAGGATAAATTATTGATTCCCCCTTAGGAAGACGTGTTGCAACTACTCCATAAAAAGATCCCATTACAATTCCAAAGATAAAAAACACTATCAAAAAATATATTTCCATAAATCCCTCTTCCTACATAACTTGATCATATATACTAAACATTGGAATAACAACAGAAAGTAAGATAATTCCAACAATAACCGCAAGTGCTACTATCATAATTGGTTCAATTAAACTTTTTAACTGAGATACAATCATCTTCTGATGATCCTGATAATAATTAGCAACCGTCTGCATCATGTCACCCATTCTACCAGTTTTCTCACCAGTTACCATCATTTCATAAGCAGTACTAGGAAAAGCCCATTGATTCTTAAAAGCAACACTTATTCCTTCACCTGCTTTTAAATTAACAATAGCATCCCCTATCATACTCTTATAAATTTCATTATTAGTAATCTTTCCTAAGATCTCCATACTATCAGTAATAAATACATCATGATTAGTCAAAGACGCAAAAGTCTTAGTAAACATAATAATCTCACTATCCATAATAACTGTCTTTACTATAGGAAGATGAAGCATAGTCCACTGAACTGCATATCTAAAATTCTTAGATCTCTTATAAAGAAATACAAACAATAATATACATGCCAATACTCCTAGTAATATATATATAAAGTTATTTTTTAAAAACAAGCTAAAATCAATAATTGCTAAAGTAATACCAGGAAGCTCTGCTCCTGCAGTAGCATATATATCAACAAACTCAGGAACAATAAATAAAATAATAAAAGTAATAATAGCAATCGCAATAACAAAGATTACTGAAGGATAAGTCATTGCTGTAATAATTTGTCTTCTATTAGCGTCCATTGTTCTATAATAATCAGCCATATCATCAAGTACTTCAGTTAACTGTCCAGTCATCTCAGCAGTCTTTACCATATTAATAAGAAGTTTAGGAAAAACTTCTCCTTGTTTAATAAGTGCTTCACTAAAACTAAGCCCAGTATTAAGTTCATAAATAATTCTCTCATAAACACGCTTTTCACTTTTTTTCTTAGTTTGTTTACTCAAGATCTTAACTGAATCTATAAGCGTAATACCTGCTTTAATATAAGTAGAAAGCTGTGTTAAAAAAAACTCTAACTGTTTAGGCTTCATCTTCTTACCAAAAGTAAATTCAGCTAATTTAAAAGTATTCGCAAGCTTATCTTCATCAATACGATAAACTTCATAACCTTGGCTTAATAAAAATGAATGAACTTCTACTTTTGAATAAGCATCAAAAGAGCCCTTAATAATATTCCCATCAGTATCTCCAACTAAATAAGTATAACGTATTTTCTTCTTATTAACTCTTGTATCTAAAGTAGAAAAATCTAAAATAACTCTTTGTTTTTCAAGTTTTTTATTTATTTTCTTTTGTTTTTCTAAACGCACTTCTTCTTTACTTAGAATCTTCTTTTTTTGTTTTACCTTCTTAGGAACAATCTTCTTTTTAGGGCCATCTCCATAAATATCCTGATTAATAATACTCTGATCTACTTCTGGAATTACCTCTTCCTTCTTAGGAGTAATACTATTAAGAACATCTTCTTTTTTTCTAATAATCTTACTTTCTGGAATATCTACATTACTAGAATTCTCAGAACTATTACTATTTTCTTCAAAATCACCCATATTCATATTAACTTTATTAGGAAGAGAAACCACTACTTTATCATCTTTCTTTAAAGAAGCATTATAATCACTAATATCTTCTTTTCTTTTCTTCTTTCTTCCTATATAAAAAGGAAAAGTAATAATATCACATAAAACATTATAAATAACTGTCTCTATCTTATAAACGAGTCTGAAAGGAAAAAGAAGTACTTTCAAAATAATATTCATAAATAACACCCTCTACTCTTATATCTATTTTAACATATATTTTTCTTTTTTTAACAAAAAAGAATAAAAAACATATATTATTTTAGGAAGGAGTATCAATCTTATGTTTGGAAGAGAAATTTATAATCCCTATATAACTCCTACTTTTGGAATAAATCCTACTTTTAATATCCCAACTAATCAAACGCTAGCAAATGGTCTATTAAGAGGAAATGTAGGAAGGGGCGCTACTGGATTACTAAGCAGACTTAGAAGCGGAATCAATTGGTCAGGAATAATCACTAACACAGGAAAAACATTAGATGTAATTAATAGAGCAATCCCAATTGTTAAACAAGCAGGACCTATGTTTAACAATATGAAAACTATGTTTAAACTAGCTTCTGCTTTCAAAGATGAAAGTGGTACTAATCAAAAAGAAGTAAAAGATTCTTCTAAAAAAGAAGTCTCAAAAGAAGAAAAAAATTATAATGAAGAACCAGTCTTCTTCATCTAGCGCTTTAAAAAAGCGCTTTTATTATGCTATAATAAAAAATATTAGGAGAAATATTATGAAAAAATTATTTGATAACTTTTTAAAAAATGGATTATCTGAATATGATAAAAAATACGTACTAGACTTTAAATACATAATGCTTTTATCTAAAAATAATATAATAAAAGCTTATTTTGCAAACATTGATTACAGCTATTTCATTGAATATCCATCTAACAAAGAATATAACGATCCTAAAGAAGTCTTAAAAAGTGAGATATCTCTTTGTAATAGTGATGCTGGAATAATCTACGAAAACTTTAATGGAACTTTTAAAACGATTGCATTTATAAATAAAAAAGATAATTCTAATAAAAAAAGTTATTAACTCTTTCTTTTTTTATAATACTTATATTCAAGTAAAACATCATTTCTAAGTAAATAAACAGAACTAATATTAATAACAGATAAAAGACCAATTACTAAGTCAACACTATTCCAAATAAAATTAGCCGAAGAAATATATCCTAGTATTAAAAAGAAAATACTACCTAATTTAAAAACAAATATTCCCTTTTTCTTAATATTAGGAAAAATATATAATAAAGAGCTTTCTCCAAAATAATAACCAGATATAACAGTAGAAAATGCAAATAAAAGAGTAACAATCATCAAAAGATATTTTCCTATCGTACCAAAATGATAATTAAAAGCATAAGAAGTAAGTTCTATCCCATTAAAATTATTAAAGTCAAGATCTTGATATGGAGAAAGCAAAATAATAAAAGCCGTAATAGTACATACTATAAGTGAAGTAATATATACCCCGCTCATTTGAGCAAATCCTTGTTTAATAGGATTAGAGCTTGAAATACCAGATGAAATAGCGCTCGTTCCTACTCCTGCTTCATTAGAAAATATTCCTCTTTGAATACCTACTATCATCGTATAGAAAAATCCTGATAAAATACTTCTAAAATTAAAAGCACTTCCCATAATTATCTCAAAAATACTTTCTACATTATTAAAGTTTTTAACAATTATAATTAACCCTATTCCTATGTAAAATATTCCCATAATAGGAACAAAAAAAGAAATAAACTTATATAATTTATTCTTTCTTCCAAAGATAATTATAATATATAGAAAAATTATTATTAAAAGAAGTGCTATTTCTTTAAAGTTAATCGTATACTTAACAGATTTAATCATAGTATTAACTTGAATAGGTAAAAATCCACCTATATAAGCAAGTATTATAAAAATAGCATATATAATAGAGATCTTCTTCATATTTAAGCCCTTCTTTATATAATAAGATGCCCCTCCCCTATAGGAATCTAAAGCTTTTTCTTTATAAACAGATCCCAAAACAGACTCAGCAAAACAAATAGAAGCACTTAATAAAGAAATAACCCATACCCAAAAGATAGTCCCTGCTCCTCCTAAATAAATAGCAAGCGCTATTCCAGATAAAGATCCTATCCCAATCTTAGCACCAAGTGATAAAGATAACGCCTCAAAAACAGATACACTACTATTATCATCCCTCTTAAAAGAAGAAAATATATCTCTAAACTTAAACTGAATAAAACCTAAACTCTTAGTAAAATAAATACCTACTAAAATAATAAGAGCAGTTACTAAAGCCCAAATAATATTAAGAATAATCTTATACATAAATATTCACCAAAATATTATATATCATAATATTAAATAAATAATTGTCAAAAAAAGAAGATCCTTTTTTAAGAATCTTCTAAAAATCTTGTCTATTTCTTAAGAATGGAGGAATATCTAGATCACTATCACTACTATCAGTAGTATCATTACTACTATCTAAAGTTTCTCTAGATAATTCATCTCTCCTAGTAGTATTAAAACTATGATATAATGGTTCACTAGGTTTTTCAAAACCAGTTGCAATAACAGTTACTATTACCTCATCATTTAAGTTCTCATTAATAACTGCTCCAAAAATAGTATTAATATCAGTATTAGCAGCACTTCTAATAACTTCAGCAGCTTCTTCTACTTCAAATAAAGTTAAATTAGATCCACCAGTTACATTAATAATAGCATCAGTAGCACCACTTATTGAAGTTTCTAATAAAGGAGAGGCTACAGCTTGTTTAGCAGCTTCAACGGCTCTTTCATCACCAGTTCCAACACCAATACCAATAAGAGCATTACCACGATCTTTCATAACTGATTTAACATCAGCAAAATCTAGATTAACAAGACCAGCAACTGCAATTAAGTCTGATATTGATTGAACCCCTCTATGTAAGACATTATCTACTTCTCTAAATGCATCTAACATAGGAGTTGATTTATCAATAAGCTCACGTAAACGATCATTTGGAATAACAATCAAAGTATCAACGTGTTTCTTTAACTCATCTAATCCTTGAACTGCTTGTTCCATACGTTTTTTACCTTCAAAACTAAAAGGCTTTGTAACAATACCTACTGTAAGTGCTCCAAGTTCTTGAGCAATTTCAGCAATAACAGGAGCAGCACCAGTACCAGTTCCGCCTCCCATACCACAAGTTACAAAAATCATATCAGCGCCTTTTAAAGCTTCTTCTATTTCTTTCTTACTTTCATTAGCAGCTTCTCTTCCTATTTCTGGATTAGCACCTGCTCCAAGACCATCAGTTAAATCCTTGCCAATTTGAAGCTTTGTATCAGCAAGCGAATTATTTAATACTTGTAAATCAGTATTAGCAACAATAAATTCTACTCCCTTTAATCCAGAGTCAATCATTCGGTTAACCGCGTTACATCCGCCTCCACCTACTCCAATAACTTTTATCTTTGCTAATTGATCCATTTCTAAACCTAACATATTGTTATTATTACTATTATTATCCATTAAATTTCCTCCTTATTACTTAAGAAATTAAACATTTTCTTTATATTTTTAATATCTGTTTTCTTATATTTATTTTTTGGAGTAATAAGTTCATTCTCTTCTTCCTGTGAAATCATCGAAAATTCCTTACCACGTAGTTCCATCTTGTCTTCTAAATATTTAAGCATTCCAGAAGCAGTCACATATTTATTATATCTTATCCCAAGAGATGTTTCTTCATATATTATAACATCTTTTCCTAAAACATCAAAGGCTAAATATTTAAAATTTTTAATTTCTGTAACTCCACCAGTAATAATTATATAATTAATATTCTGATTAGTCAAAAGTAAAATTTGTTTTTTAGCAAATTCTAATATTTGAACTAGTCTTTCCATTATTACTTCTGATACTTCATATTGATTTAAATTAAGAACTTCATCATGATTATTCTTAACTTCAAACTTTTCATTCAAGTTAGAAAATCTCTTGTGAGCACTTGCAAACTTTTCTTTTATTGTCCTAGCATCAAAAATGCTAATACCAAGAACACAAGCTAAATCCCTTTCAATATTACTTCCACCAATTTGAAGTACTTCACTACACATAAATTTACCACGATTAATTATTGAAACAGTAGTAGTATCATGACCAATATTTATAACTGCCCCAACTTTTCGATCAAGTTGTTCATTTCTAACTTCATAATAATCAGCAATACCACTAAAAGTAATATCAACTACTTCAAGACCAGCAGCATCTATTACACTTAACACTGAATAAATATTTTTCTTTGGTACAGAAATTGCTACCCCTTTTAATTCTAATTTCTTTCCCCTTTTACCAATCGGCCTTTTTATTCCCTTCTTATCATCAATGCTAAAATTAAGAGGAATTACTGTCACTAATTCATATTCATCATCGATCTTTCCTCTAATAGATTCTCTAAACAAATTACCAACATCATCGCTATCAATAATATAGTCTTCATTATTAATATTAATGAAAGCATCAACAAATAAGAACTTAGCATTATAAGAAGGAACATTTACTATCGTTTTTTTCATTTCTATTCCAAGACGTGTAGTTATTTCTTTAAGTCCATCTTTAACGGCATTAACTGCTAATGCAGCATCAACAATAAGTCCTTTACGAACACCTTTAGTTTTAATATCATAAGATGCTAATACATTAAACTTATTATTAAAGTATTCACTAACAACAAACTTAATAGTATCAGTACCAATATCTATTCCCATATAGATTTTCTTCACGTTATCTACCTTCCTATAATCTTACATTATATATTATAGAATATAATTTCTAAAAAGAAAAGATAAATTACGCATTTTTCACAAGTTTTTACTATTAAGTAGTACTTTCTATTTATTATCCTTCTTTATTTTTCAATATTTTTGAAATTTTTTCAAAAAATATCAAAAAAGTATGTACAAAATTAAAAGAACTATGCTATAATATATCGTGTCATGTGAAAAAGACGTCCTCTTAGCTCAGTTGGTAGAGCAACTGACTCTTAATCAGTGGGTCTAGGGTTCGAATCCCTAAGAGGACACCATTTTATTTAAAAAAGTACTTGCCAAAGTACCGAAGCTTATGCTATAATTAAAAAGCCAAGCAAAATGGGCTTGTAGCTCAGCTGGTTAGAGCGCACGCCTGATAAGCGTGAGGTCGATGGTTCAAGTCCATTCAGGCCCACCATTTTGTATATGGCCCGTTGGTGAAGTGGTTAAACACACATGCCTTTCACGCATGCATACATGGGTTCAAATCCCGTACGGGTCACCAATTTAAAAAATTAACTCATTCAAGATTTATTGAATGAGTTTTTTAATATTTATAAATCATCTTTTATCTTAACAAACATCCTAGCAATAAGAAGAGCTTGGTCTATACTAACAACGCTTCCCTTTAAACAGTCGATCGTAGTACTTATCTTATTAATATTAGAAGAAGATAAATCTATATTCTCAAAACTAGTATTATAAATAAAGCTTCCTTCTAAATTAACATTTTCTAAAGTAAATTCTTTTAACTTAAAATTATCAAAATCACTATTTTGCAAAGAAGAATTACTAAAAGAAAGATATTCCCCTTTTCCATAAGAAAAATTAGCATAATCTAAAAGAGAATTATTAAACTTTACTTCAAAGAAAGAAGCCTCAATAAAAATACTTCCAGTTAATTTGCAATCATTAAAAATAAGTCTATGAAACGTTCCAGTCGTAAAATCATTATTAGAAAAATCACACTTATGAAATGTACAATCAGAAAATTCTATCATCAAAGCTTTACAATTAATAAAAGTACAATTTTCAAAAACGCAACCACTAAAAGATAAAGAAGTAAGTTCTTTATTCTTAATAGTTTCATCTTTGAATAAAAAGTTTTCTATTCTCTCATTTTTTCTTATATTTTCTTCTAAATTAGATTCTTCTATAATATTTAAAATTCTTGGTTCTATTTTCTTCATACTTTAGCCTATCTTCTTTTCAATATGTAAATGTTCATAAGCTTTATCCGTAACCATTCTTCCTCTTGAAGTTCTCTTTAATAAACCTATTTGTAATAAGTAAGGCTCATAAACATCTTCGATAGTAGATAATTCTTCACCAATAGAAGATGCAATTGCTGATATACCAACAGGACCTCCCCCAAACTTCTCAATAATTGACATAAGTAAATTATAGTCAGTCTGATCAAGACCAAGCTTATCTACCTTTAGTTTTTCTAATGCCTTTACGGTTACATCAAAATCAATACTTTCTTTTCCTTCTACTAAAGCAAAATCTCTAACTCTTTTAAAAAGGCGATTAGCAATTCTAGGAGTTCCTCTACTTCTTAAAGCAAGTTCCATAGCAGCTTCTTCTATTATAGGCATTCCAAGTACTTTAGAAGTTCTTTTTATTATCTTAAATAATTCTTCCTGAGTATAAAAATTTAACTTAAAAACAATTCCAAAACGATCTCTAAGAGGTGCTGATAAATCTCCTGCTCTAGTAGTAGCGCCTACTAAAGTAAAGGGAGGAAGATCTATACTAATATTACGGCTAGAGCCTTCACTACCAACAACTATATCTAACTTAAAATCTTCCATTGCTGGATATAATATTTCTTCTATATACCTAGGAATACGATGTATCTCATCAATAAATAAAACATCTCCTTCTTCTAATGAAGATAAAATAGCAGCCAAATCTCCACTTTTCTCAATAGAAGGACCAGATGCTGTTTTTATATGTACTCCAAGTTCATTAGCAATTATATAAGATAAAGTTGTTTTACCAAGACCAGGAGGACCATATAAAAGAACATGATCTAAAGGCTCATCTCTTAACTTAGCTGATTTTATAAATACTTCTAAGTTCTCTTTAATATCACTTTGTCCAATATATTCTTTTAAAGTCAATGGCCTAATAGATAGATCAAAACAATCTTCTTTTAGCTCATCACTAGTAACAATTCTATCATCATGCATTATACCATCTCCCTTACAAATGCTAGTAAAATTATATCATAATGCTTAATCTTCGACAAGTCTATTTATTAACTTTAAAACAGCCTCAATCCCCCCTTTAGCATATTCATTTATCTTCTTAGAAGCATTATAACAAGCACTACTTAACTTACTATTATAATTCTTATTTTGACTTTCTAGATAATCATTTAAATCAACGTTCTTTCCATTTTTTACATCTTCTTCAAAAAGAGCCATCTTCTCTTTAGTTAAAATAGCTTTCTTACTTTGTTCATAGTCATAATATCCACTTTCTCCTGCTATATATAAAGAAATAAAAATAATAAAAAGCCCCCCAAAGATAATTTTAAATATTTTTTTATAGTTCATCTTTAAGATTCACTCCTTATAAAGTCCGCTAATACTTCAGAGAGAATATCTAAAGTATTAAATACTTCTTCAATAGTATTATCAATTCCCCCTACTTCAATAAGAAAGCAGTTCTTATCAACATCTTGATTATATACACCATTTACTTTAGGACCTTTCTTTTTATATAATCCTTTACTTAAAGAAGGATACTTCTTAATAATTAGATTATTTAATTTAGTAGCTTGTTTTATATTTTCTTCATTATTCTCATTTTCAAGCCCAATAACAAACATAACTTTAGCATACGATTTATCATTTATCTTAGTCGTAGTAGAACTTCTTGAGACTGAATCTCTATGAAAATCAATAAAATACTTAAGAGATTTACTATACTTAGTTTTCTTATCTAATAAAAGAAGCCTAGTAGCTTTATAACTAGAATTATAATTCCAATTATTAATAGTTAAAAACTCTTTAATATTAGCATCTTCTACAATAGTAGATATTCCAAGCTTATTAAGTTTTTCCTTTAATATATAAGAAGCCATAAGTACATTAGGAGTAATATTATAAATACTTAAATTCTCATCATTATAGTTTTCTAATTGATGTGTATTATAAATATATACCAAAGGATTATCCTGATCTACTTTATTAGGATCTTCCATATAAAAAGAGTATTTTTCTAAATCCTTTAGAACTTCTTCATCTTCATCAGAAACATCTTCTTCCTTCTTAGTACTTTCCTTAAATACAGTATAATTCAAAATAGTATCTGGTTTCTTTAAATCTACTTTAGTTAAATATAATACCGTATTATTCACAATATCCCCTAGTTTATCTTTCTTCAAAAGATGAATATTTCCCCCACTTAATAAAAAGTTAATAAACTCTTCATTAGTCTTTTCTTTATTATTTTTAAATAAAAAATAAAAAGTAAAAGAAAAAGTCAGATAAATAATAAATAAATAAATTAAATATCTTTTCTTTTTCTTCCCTTTAATATTCATCTTCTTCATAATTATCACCATTATCATTATATTAAAAGTAATAAAAAATTATTGTCGTTTTAATAGTGAGTAACATCTTTATGTAAAGTATTATTAAGCGTACTACTAATTAAGCTACTCATCTTATCAATTAGAAAATCTATCTCTTTAGGAGTTACTATTAAATCAAGCTCATCACTTATTAAGATCTCCTTAAGTAAACTTTTCTTATCTTTATCAGATAAAGTTCCTAAAATACCAAGAAGTTCTTTCTTTTCTTCATTACTTAAATTATCTTTATTACCTATTTTCTTTTTCAAAGAAAGCTTACTTTTAGCTAAATTATCTTTTAAATAAGAAAAATACTTAAATAGTGAATTAATGCTATCACTTATAATAGTTGGAGCATCTACTACCGTTGGAATACCTATTGCAATTACTGGAATATGATAGATTTCCTCACTTATTTCTTTTCTCTTATTAGAAACCCCACTACCAGGACTTATCCCTGCTGTTGTAATTTGAATAGTCTTATTAAGCCTGTCTATACTAGAAGAAGCTAAAGCATCTATAACAATCAAAAAATCAGGTTTTACTGTATCAACCAAGCTTTTAATAATATTACTAGTTTCAATACCCGTAACTCCCATTACTCCAGGTGCAAAAGAAGATACTATCCGTATATTTTTATTTACCTTTACATTAAGTTCAAATAAATGCCTAGTAACTAAAATATCCTTTACCACTTTAGGTCCTAAAGAATCAGGAGCAGACTTTTCATTACCAAGTCCAATTACTAAAGCAGACATATTATCTGTAATATTCTTTTTAAAAAGTATTTTCTTAAGTTCTTTTTGAAATACTTTTCCAACTTTCTCTCTATTATCAAAATCGGTAATATCTAAAAACTCAATAGTAGTATAATCTCCTTCCTTCTTATTAATCTTTTTTCCTAAAGTTTTATCTACTACTAAACTACTAACACTTATCCCATTTTCTTCATATTTAACAAGATTACCTAGATCATCTTCTTCCAAAGATTCTACTGCTAAATCTGTCCTAATAGCATATTTTTTTAAATCGATCATAATAAATCACCCTTATCTATACATATTTTTCACAAATTTATCAAAAATATTTGCCTTTTTACTATTTTTTTGATAGAATTATTAGTAGCAATCAAGAAGGAGATGAATTTTATGCCAAATATGAAGAATGCGAAGAAAAAAGTAAAGCAAATTGAAAAAAGTACTAATGAAAATATGCCATACTTAGGTGCTGTTAAAAATGGAATTAAAGAAACAGAAAAAGCTATTTTAAGTGGTGATAAAGAAAAAGCTACTATTACATTAGCAAAAACTATTAAAAGTTTAGATAATGCTAAAGTAAAAGGCTTAGTACATGAAAATAAAGTTGCTAGAGAAAAATCTCGCTTAACAAAAAAAGTAAATGCTATGGAAACTAAATAGTATTTACTTTTTTTATAAGTTAATCTATGATATAATCTATTAATAGAGGGATTAGATGAAAAAGATTATAATAGCGTGCATACTTTTAATTACTATTACCATTATTAACTTTCAAAAAGAAACATTCGTTTATTTATATAATGAACATAAATTTAAACAGAAATATCATGAAGTTATCTCTAATAAATATTCTTTAAATTATGATTATTCTTATATAAAAGATGTAGAAAAAGAAAAACTAGAAAATAAACAAGATATCATAAATTCTATCTATCATCTTTTAAATAGTGGTACTAAAAAAATAACAAGATACTGCTCTAATAAATATAAAGATTGTAGCAAAGATATTGAGAAAATCGCTAAAGATAAAGAAACACTATCAGATCTTAATAATTTCGTTCATCCATTTAATACATTTGAAAAAATAAAATTTGAATTTGATAGCAATATTACTTTAACTATCAGTAACACTACTATTTATAACGATGCTACTATAAAGATCTTAGACGATAAAATAGATGACTTAATAAAAATGCTTTCTTTAGATGGATTATCTTTAAAAGAAAAGCTTCTTAAAATTCATGATTATATTATTAATAATACTAAGTATGATCTTTTAAAAGCAGGAAATATTAATGATAATACTTATAGTTCTAATACTGCTTATGGAGTTTTAATAGAAGGATATGGAATATGTAGTGGCTATAGCGATGCTCTTAGTATCTTTTTAAACAAACTAAATATTCCTAATTATAAGATAAGTAATAATTCACATGTTTGGAACTTAGTAAAGATAGATAATAGTTGGTATCACATTGATTTAACTTGGGATGATCCTGTTTTATCTAACGGAAAAGACGCTATTAAACACGATTATTTCTTAATAGATACTAAAAAAATTCAAAGTTTAGACAATAGACATTCTTTTAATTTAGAAAAATATAAAGAAGCATCTTCTTAAATTGAGGATGCTTCTTTTATATATTCATAAACTTCATTAACAGTATTATCAAAATTATTTAAATCAACATTAAACCATTTAATAGGTAATTTATTTCTAAAAAAAGTATATTGTCTTTTAGCATAATGTCTAGAATTTTTCATAATTAAGCTAATTGCATCTTCCTTAGATATTTTTCCATCAAAGTACTTATATAATTCCTTATAACCAATACCAGTCATTAAAGCATGAGAATAAATTTTATTATCATAGTATTTTTTGGTTTCCAAAACAAGTCCATCATTAATCATCTTAGAAACTCTTTTATCTATAAGTTCATATAATTTATCACGCTCTAAAGTAAGTCCAATAAAAGTAGCATCGTATAACAAATTATCTCCCCTATTGTTTAAAGAGATAGACTCATTATTATTTTCATAATAATTAAGCGCTCTTACTACTCTTCTTCTATTATTTAAGTCAATCTTAATATTAGGATCTAATCTAAGTAATTTAGAAACAAGCTCACTATCAGATAAGTTACTATAATCTTTATCTTTATTTTCATTAGAAAAAGTATAATCAAATAAAGAAGCTTTTATATAAAGACCAGTTCCTCCTACCATAATAACATTTTTTCCTCTAGCAAATATCTCTTCTATCTTATTTCTAGCATCTTTTTGGTAATTATAAACCGAATAATTATCAGTAACATCACAAATATCAAAAAGATGATGAGGAATATCATTCATTTCTTTAGGAGATATTTTTGCTGTTCCAATATCTAATCCTTTATATACTTGCATTGCATCAGCATTTATTATCTCTGCATTAAGCTTATCAGCAAGTTTTATAGAAAGAAGAGTCTTTCCTACTCCAGTAGGCCCTGTAATAACAATAATTTTCAAAAAAGAAACATCCCCTTTCTTTATACAAGTATTATACCATATCTTTTTTATATTTCCTAAAAAATAAATACGTGTTATAATTAAATAGGTGATCCTAGTGAAAAAGAAAAGACACTTAAAAAAATGGGTATGGTTATGTCTTTGGAGCATTTCTTTTATAGGAATATTTATTTCTTTTTATGAAATAGTAAACTACTTATTAGATAGCATTAATACTAATGAATTAATAAAAGATATTAACAGTAATATTTCAATAAACGATAGTGCTGATAATGAAAATACTGAAATTATCAATCCTCCCGATGAAGATACCGATCCTAATAACGATTATTGGAATTATATAAAGATGCCTCTTATGAACGTTGATTTTGATGAACTTATTAATATAAATAAAGACACTATTGGATGGATTAACGTAAATAATACCAGTATTAATTATCCTTTTGTTCAAACAGATGATAATGACTATTATTTAACTCATTCTTTTAATAAAAGTTATAATAAATCAGGATGGATATTTTTAGATCATCGCAATAATGCTGATTTATCTAATAGAAATAATGTTATCTATGGTCATTCTCGTAATGATAAGACAATGTTTGGAACATTAAAAACTATCCTTAATAGTAGTTGGTATGAAAATAATGATAACTATACAATAAAAATATCAACTTCTAAAGAAAATAGTTTGTGGCAAGTAGTAAGTATTTATAAAATAAAAAGTGAAAGCTATTATATTACAACTAGCTTTAATGATACGCAGTTTAAAGAATTTGAAAATACTATTTTGAAAAGAAGTATCTATAATTTCAAGACATCTCTTAATTTAAATGATAAGATTCTTACTTTATCTACTTGTGATAGCACTGGTAAGAATAGAATTGTAATGCACGCTAAACTAATAAAAAAAGAAGCAAAAGTTTAATAAAACTTAAATGCTTCTTTTTCTTGTTTTAGGTCTATCTACATACCTAGACTCTTCTATTACATCTAACTTAGTTAAAATATCTTTTATTCTTTCTAATTCCTCTTTAGAATAATTATCTAAATTATTTGGAGTAATTGCCATATCAGGAACTTTCTTCTTAGATACAGAGTTTACTAAATCAATTTGCTTAGTATTAGAAAATGTTTCATATCCTTGAAGATAATAATAATTCTTAGCTTTATCATCTATTTTTTGATATTCTTTTTTTAGCGATACTCCAAAATACGTTGTCATAACTAAACAGATAGTCTGTAATACTATTGGGAATCCTAGACCAAGTAAATCAGCTCCAACAGCGCTTATTCCTTTAGCAAGAAATAATGCTGAAAGTAAATTAGAAATAATTCCAAATATTATTACATTTCTCTTTACTGGCGCTAATTCTTTTTTTAAAGTAGCAACTTCTAAAGGAGTACCAACTTTAGAAGTATATCTTTCTATTTGATTTAAAAGAATATTATCAATCTTTTTTCTAAGTACAGGAGTATTATCTAAAATAAGTGGTTTATTATTATCTAGAAAATAAACATATAGCTTATCGCCCTTTTCTACATAGTTTTTAATAATTTCATTAGGATTTAATCCATCTATTACATACTTCATTTTAATTTTCTCTTCTTTCTTTTTACGTTATATTCTTCAATATAATATCCTGGATATTCATTAGAATTATTTTCTTCTACGTATATTCCTTCTTCTATTTCTATTTTAAATAAATCAAGTCTATCTTCTAAGTTATCTTTTAATACTTTTTTTACTACCGCATTTAGATCATTAACTCCTTTTCTAATAGAATAGAAGTTAACCATTCCACTCCAAGCAGCACAGCACTCAAGTACTAATAGTTCAAATTCTTCTAAAGAACGAGCTAGTCCAGATTCATTTACTAAGATTTTAATTGTTTGTAAAGCTCTTCCTTTTATTCCATAATTTTCTATTTCTTCTAAAACAAAAGCTTTAGTTAAACCATATTTTTCCCCCATAAAGCATTCCTCCTTTTTTTTAAGGATTACTATAGCACAAATTACTTGATAAGTCAATTTTTATACTTGGGAAATTATTTCTCATATATTTTTATTTCCTGGGAAATCATTACCACTGTAATATCTTATAAAATCTTTCATACATATCGGCTATTTCCTGATTTCCGAATATAAAAGTTATTTCCCCATCATAAGTTTTATTAAACTTATTAGTAAGTTTCATTATATCTTGATATATATCTTCATCTTGATAAGAAGATAAGCCTGCAAAAGAGAAAAACGCTACTTTTTTATAAGACTCTTTAAGAATAAGTTCATATATTCTTATATAAGTTTTTAATAGTTCTTCTAAAGAAGGACTAGGCATACAAACATGAACAACTTCCAAGTTTAAATTAAAACCAGGAGTTATCCTTATATCCATAGGGCTCATATTTCCCAAAGAGTTTGCTTGGCAATAATCTTTTAATAAAGAATAGCCCATTAATGGATAAATTACGCTAGTAAATTTATTTCCCGGAGACATAAACCTATTAGTAGGAATTACTATTAAATCATAATCTTCAATATTATTTTCTATTTTAAATTTTATTACACCCATACTATCATACACTTTCATTAATTAATTTATCTAATCTTTTAGATCTTCTTGTTGTAATAATAAAGATAGTTCCTAAAATAATTGCTATACTTATTATTAAGAACAGTTCAATAGGATAATACTTAATATCATCTTTTAAATAAAGATTAGAAGTAGTAAGTAAAACATCATTATTATATATATTTACTTTTCCAAGATAACTTCCCTTTTTAGTCTTATAGTTAATCTTATCTACTCCTTCATATTTATACGTAATATTAGAATTATTCTCTAAATACATTCTAATTTTTTCATTTCCCGTAATAGAATAGTTTTTCTTTTTACTTAATATTACTGGAACATCTTTAATATAAGTATCAAGATCAATAATATTTTGATATCCATAATTATTCTTATAATAATCATATATTAAAAGAGAATCTTTTACTCCATTAGAAGGATCACTAGTACTAGAGCCTATTACTACTAACAAATAATTAACATCATTTAGCGTTGTAATAGATGCTAAACATCTTCCAGCTTGTTCTGTATAACCACTTTTAGCACCAATAATTTCTTCAGTATTTAGTTTATCTTTAAAATAATTAATTGTTCTTTCTAGTTTTCTTCCACTAGTAGTAATATATTCTTTAGTAGTAAAAATTTCTTTAAAAGTAGGATTATCTAAAGCATATCTTAATAATAAAGAAATATCATATGCACTAGAATAATTTTCTAAATCATCTTTCCCTACAGGATTAGAAAAGTGCGTATCTTTCATCTTAAGTTCTTTAGCAAGATCAGTCATTTTATTTATAAATTCTTCATAACCAAGAGTATTATTAATAACAGCATTAACCGCATCTATTCCACTTGGAAGAATAATTCCATATAGTAAATCTAAATAAGTAAGCTCTTCTCCTATTTTAAATCCTGCTTTAGAGTAGCCATTAGTATCAAGAAAATCATTAGAAGTTATAGTAACTTTTGCATTTAAATCGTTAATATTCTTAAGAGCAGTTATTGTAGTCATTATCTTAGTTAAACTAGCAATTTGAACTTTATCATGAGAATTTTGTTCATAAAGAATTTCATTATCATTAAGATTATATAAGATAATGTTTCTTCCTGTTACTTCACTTGGAATTGCCATTGTTATCATAGGAAAGAGTAAAAAACTAATAACTAAAGTAATAATCTTCTTCACTAAGCATCCCTCCTATTTAATTATACCAAAAAATATTAAATATTTCATCTTTTACTCAAGATATTTTTTATATGTTAGTAAAGAAAATCTTATTACTAAGAAATACTTTTTAAATCATGTATATCTTAGTAATAAGAGTATCTTTAAATCATTTAATAACATACTTTTGATAAGGTTTAGTGCTTAATCTACTATGACAACCAAGTGTTAAAGAAAATAAACTAAATACTACCTTTCTAAAAGGATTAACAAAATTATCTAAGAAAATATGAGTTTTAGAATAATATTCTCTTAAAGCAAACTTATTTACTATATCTTTTCTAAAATAATTATATTTTCCATAAAGTAAACCCATCTCATAAAAGGGATAAACCAATTTTTCTTGATATTTTCCTTTCATAAAACTTACTCCAAAAGTTCCTCCCCTTATTAAAGTACCACAATATTTACATCCAAGCATACTAGCTAAATTCCTTAAATACTCTTCTCCGCATCTAAACTGAGACGCTTCAGGAAATCCACCATGCAATATAAATCCTAATCTAGTATTATCTTTCTTCTTATCAAGAGTTTCTAAAAACTCTACCATAATACCAGGAATACACTCAAAATATAAAGGAATTCCAATCAAGACATTCTTAGAATTATAAAATTTTCTTCTAATATTATCCCAATTCTTTCTATTTGCTAAATATACTATTTTAGAAGTATTTCCCCCTTTATCATAACCCTTCTTAAATTCATTTAAGATCTTATCAGTATTACTATTTATCTTTACTCTAGGA
This sequence comes from uncultured Bacilli bacterium, assembly GCA_934149465.1. Taxonomy (GTDB): domain Bacteria; phylum Bacillota_I; class Bacilli_A; order RF39; family UBA660; genus CAKPEZ01. The sequence goes on from CAKPEZ010000001.1 coordinate 212,254, forward strand.
GAAGCACTAATTATAAGTAAACTCATAAATAAGATTCTCCCTTCTTAGTTCCAAGAGATATTCCATTTAAATTAAGCATAACTCTAGAAAACCACTTATCTAAGAAATCTTCATTTCCTTTACCTAAATATATAAGACGCATCCTAAGAACTTTATCATACCTAGAATAATGTCTCATCTGACCATTCTTAAACTTAAGATTCATAGTTGCAAAAGGAATAAGCCTATCAATAATATTCTTTAACTTATAAGATACAAATCCATATTTTAACTTGGTAATAAAAACTATTTTTTTAGCTTGTAAAATTTTTATAAATAACTTTTCATAATCATCCTTAATTGCACATATTCCAGGAGTTACTAACCAACATCTATTACATCCTATACAAGACTTAATATCTAAATCACTGCTATAAATAACTTCATAATCATCATCCAAAGAAATCTTTTCAATAATAGATAAATTCTTCTTATCATCTTTACTTAAAGTGCTTACTATTAAATTCATAGACATATCCTCCTATATAAGAAATATATTCATAAAAATGTATAAAAAAACTAGAATCAAAATGTTCTAGCTAATTACTTTTTATTATTTTAGAAATATACATAGTAGTTAAAACTATTCCAAGAAAATTAGATGCAATTAACAATATTCCCCTTTTCCTTCTTTCATAAATTACATCTCCTCCAAAAAATTTATTTAAATTTACGACAATTTATAAATATTTAGACACATTTTTTATTTTGACTCAATAACTTTTAATAGAAAAATTCCCTTTTCAAAAGCACCACGTTTTTCCTTCTTACTATTAGCAATCTCTAAAATATCATCTAATTCTTTATTTTCCAAATTAGCTAGTGCTCTTATTATTTCTAGCATATCTGCTAACTCTTCTATCCTATCATCACTTTTTGCATCAAGTACCTCTTTATATTCTTCATATAATTTTCGTTCTAACTCTTTTTTATATTCTTCTTTTTCTAATATCTTTACTATAGGAATTTCACCTTTTTCTTCTATTATATCAGGTATTTTATCTCTTACTAATTTATTATAAACTCTCTCCATTTTCTTCTCCTTATCTAATTATTTATTTTCTTCTTTTTTTAATAAGTTCAAATTCAGTTCCATAAACATAAGTTCCTTTACCATTAGTATCTTTAATAATAATTGTCATGCCCTTATAGTTAAAGATCTTTCTTTTACTGAAACTAATATAAAAGGAATTTCTGTTAAATTACTTAGTTGCTACAAGCAATGCTTTTTAACATTTATAGACATTCTTATTTTATTATTGTTATATAATCTTCTTTTCTTGCTTTAGGAGCTTGTAATGGTCCATTTGGATAACCTAAAATACAGTGTCCTATTCCAACATAATCACTTGAAATATTCCACTCATTTAATAATGCTTTTCCTTCTTCTGTTTCAAATTCTTCTTTTGCTCTATGAATCCAGCAAGAGGCAATTCCTAGGCTATAAGCTGCATTCATTAAATTTCCTAAGACTAAACTTCCATCTTCTATATAAGTATTTTTAGTTTTATCTGCTAAAACTACAATTACAGTAGGAGCGCCATAGAAAGGATCTGTATCTCTTCCCATAACACTAGCATTTAATTTAGATAACTTTTGAATTACTTCCTTATTTTGTAATACAATCATTTTAGGAGATTGTAATCCCATTCCGCTTGGAGCGTACATTCCAGCTTTTAAAATTTCATTTAACTCTTCTTCCTTTATTTGCTCATCTTTATAATTTCTACAACTTCTTCTTTCTATTAGATTTTTAATTGTTTCATTCATAAATCATTCCTCCTTAAATTATTTTTTTGAAACTACTTTATTATTAATCTACCACAATTATAACATCTAAACCATAAAAATTTAACTTTCTTTTTATATTATGATCATCTATTTACAAAATTATTTTTTAAAGATTTTTTCGTTGTAATACTGAAACGCATTCAACGTGATAAGTTTGAGGAAACATATCAACAGGGGTTATTTCTTTAATATCATAAAGTTCTTTTAATAAATTTAAATCTCTTGCTAAAGTAACTGGATCACATGAAATATAAATAAGAGTATCACTTTTTAATCTAAAGATATTTTCTATTACCTTCTTATCTAATCCACTTCGTGGAGGATCTACTACTATTAAGTCTAAATTATTAAGATTATCTAGATTGTCTTCTACTTTTCCGCAAATAAAAGAAACATTCTCTATATTATTGATTTTCATATTATCTAAAGCATTTGCAATAGCAGAAGGAATAACTTCAATACCAGTAACTTTACTAGCAATCTTACTTAATAAAAGAGTAATAGTACCACTTCCACAATATAGATCTAACGCATTATGATATTCTTTATCTTGAAGATGTCTTAAAGCTTCGTTATATAATATTTCAATCATTTTAGTATTAACTTGAAAAAAAGAAGGAGCTGATATTTTAAATTTATAGCCATTTATTTCTTCATATATATAGCTTCTTCCTTTTATTAAGTTATTATTTAAGATAATTCCTTTTAGATAAGGATATTCTATTTTAAATACATCTTCTTTAGAAATATTTCCTTTTATATCTAGTAATACTTCATTTAAAGAAGAAGATCTAATCATTACTTCTTGAAGAAGAGATTTATCTTTTATTTTTTCATTAATAATCTTGATTAAATCATTTATCATAGTACTAGAGATCAGGCATTCTTTTATATTAATAATATTATTACTGTTTTCTTTATATAAACCTAAATTACCATTAGTAGAATGAAGAACTATTTTATTACGATAATTATATAAAGAATTACTTGGTATTATAGGATTTATCTTAATATTAAGATTAGTAAATTTATTTAGAATTTCTTTTACCTTATTACTTTTAAAAATTAATTGATCTTCATATTTTTGATGCATTATATTACATCCTCCACAAGATAAATAGTAAGGACACTTTCCTATTACTCGGTTAGGACTTTTCTTTAAAATATTAAAGCACTCACCTATACAATATTTTTTATATTCTTTTATATGATTTACAAGAACTTCTTCATTAGGAAGAGCATTAGGAATAAATAAGATTTTATCTTGATAATAAGCAATTCCTCTTCCGTAATGATCTTGTTTAATAATACTTACTTTTTCTTTCATAAAATTACCTCTTCTACCTATATTTTATCACGAATAATAAGCTTAGTAAATTAAAAAAAGCATCACTTTTTTACAAAAGTGATGCTATTAAATTAAAATAAATCTTGACGCTCTATTCTTAAAGAAAAAGAAAAAATTTCATATTCTATTGCACATAATTTCTCAATATTATCAAAGAAATAACTTGATAATGATAAATAGATAGGAGCTTCTTCATTTTCTATATCAAAGTTTTCAAGTCCATTCTTACTACTATTTATCTTAAGAAAATACTCAAATTTTATAGTATTCTTTTCGCCAAATAAATCAAATTTTCTTTTAATTATATATCTCATTTATTTCATCTATAAATATTAGATCACGTTTTATTTTAATATAAATTACTTCCTGTTAAAATCATCTCTAAATAACGATAATATAATTTAAAAAGATTAGCTTTTTTAACATTTTCTGAAACTGTTAAATCTATTTCATTTATTACTTTATCATTTTCTATTACCTTAAGTTTTCCTACTACATCTCCCACTTTAATAGGAGCTTCTACTTTATAAGTTTCAATCCTATAATCAACATTTCTTTTACTATCAGTTTTCTTATTTAAAATATTAACACTTTCTAAAGGAATAATATCTACATTTTGAATATCTCCTTTTAATAGTTCAATTTTTCCTAAAGAAGTTTTTGTACTTATTAAATTTTCTATATAATAAGAATTAAAACCATAATCAAGCATAGCAGAAGTTTCACTATTTCTCTGATTAGCAGTTGGATAACCCATTACTACTGTGATTAATCTCATATTATCTTTTTTAGCAGTTGCAGTTAAGCAATATCCTGCTTCATTAGTATATCCTGTCTTAAGTCCATCTACTCCTTGATAAAATCTAACAAGTTTATTCGTATTAACAAGCCAGAATTTACGATCCGTTCCTTCTCTTAAGTATCCTTCATAAGTACCAGTATATTCTAA
>CAKPEZ010000002.1 GCA_934149465.1 uncultured Bacilli bacterium
AAAATAGGAAATTGCCAGTAATTTTTTTTTGCTTAAAAAAAGACTTTCCTCTTTCCAGTGTAACAAGAAGATGAAAGCCTTTTTTATTTTTAGTATCTATCTACATACTTTTTTGAAAAATATACAATTCTTATGATATAATTATCTAGGTGATAATATGGTATATTTAGATTATTCTGCTACTACGCCAGTTAATAAAGACGTATTAGATGTTTATAATAAAGTTTGCTTGGAATATCCTGGCAATTCTAATTCATTTCATAAATTAGGAATAAAATCAAAAGAACTAGAAGATAAATGCACAGAAAGAATTGCAGAATTACTTGGAGTAAAATCAAAAGAAATTATTTATACATCAGGTAGTTCTGAATCAAATAATACGGCAATAAAAGGAATTTGCTTAAAATATCAAAATCGTGGTCGTCATATAATTACTACTAATTTAGAACATTCTTCTGTTATAAGTCCTCTAAATTATTTAGTTGACTTAGGATTTGAAGTATCATTTGTTAATATTTTAGAAAATGGTTTAATAGACTTAGAACATTTAAAAACTTTACTTCGTGATGATACTATTTTAGTGAGCATTTCATATGTTGATAGCGAACTAGGAATAAAACAACCAATAAATGAAATCGGCGAAATATTAAAAGAATATCCTAAGTGTTATTTTCACGTTGATTGTACTCAAGCAATAGGAAAAATAAATGTTGACTTTAAAAATATTGATTTAGCAAGTATTTCAGCACATAAGTTTTATGGCCTAAAAGGAATAGGTTTATTAATTAAAAAAGAAAATATAGTTTTAGAGCCATTAATTCATGGAGGAAAGAGTACAACTATATACCGAAGTGGAACTCCGCCACTTCCTTTAATTGCCTCTCTTACAAAAGCGTTAGAATTAATTATTCCCAATATTGATAAAAATTATGCTTATATAACAAAATTAAATAATAAAATAGTAACTACATTAAAAGAATATTCTAATGTTCATATTAACAGTACTGATAATTCGATTATCCAAATAATTAATTTTAGTGTTTTAGGAATTAAAGCCGAAACATTTGTTCATGCTTTAGAAGAATATGATATTTATATTTCTACTAAGAGTGCTTGTTCTGATGTTCATAGTCTTTCTAAAAGTGTTTTAACTCTTACTAAAAATAAAGAATACGCTTCTTCCACTCTTAGAATAAGTTTATCATATCTAACAACTATAGAAGAAGTTGATTATTTTTTAGAAAAATTTGATATTTGTTATAATAAATTACTTTTAAAAACTAAATAGGTGGTAAAAATGAAATTAATAAGATTTGAAGCAGTTTGGTGTCCAGCATGCTTAATAATGAAACAAAGATTAAAAAAAATTAACTTAGAAAATGTTGAACAAATAGTTTATAATTATGATATTGATACAGAAATGGTTAATAAATATGAGATTGGTCAAATTCTACCAGTAATGATATTGGAAGATGAAAACGGACATGAATTAACTAGAATGATTGGAGAAAAATCAATTTCTGAAATAGAAAATACTATAAAAGAGCAGGTAGGTTAAAATATGAAGTATTTAAAATATATATTTTTTGGTATATTATCAGTACTATTTTTTATAAACCCAGTATTTGCCAAAGAAAATGAAAAAAACATTGTTAATTTATATTTATTTTATTCTAAAACTTGTCCTCATTGTGCCGAAGAAGAAATAGCATTAAAAGAATTAGAAGAAAAATATGATAATTTAGTAGTATATAGTTATGAAATTCATACAGAAGAAGGAATAAATAAATTACATCAAGTAGAAAATTACTATGATATTACTGTTAATTCAGTTCCTTTTACAGTAATAGGAGAAAAGAAATTTCATGGTTATAGTAGTAGCAAGAAATTAGACTTTGATAATGTAATTAGTTATTATTCTGATCACGGATATAAAGATGAAATAGGTGAGTTATTGGGAATAGAAAAATTACCTACATATCTAATTAACGAAAAAGATGTTTCATTAGATGATTATGTAAAAAAGACTTATAATATAGATATTCCATTAATTGGAAAAATAGATTTAAAACAATTTACCATTCCTGTTATTACGATTATGATAGGACTTTTAGACGGATTTAATCCATGTGCAATGTGGGTATTACTATTTTTAATTAGTATGCTCCTAGGAATGAAAGATAAAAAAAGAATGTGGTCTTTGGGAGTAACCTTTATCTTTACGTCTTCTATTATGTATTTTGCTTTTATGATGGCTTGGTTAAACGTCACAAAATATTTAAGTGCAATTACTTGGATTCAAATTCTAATTGGATTAGTTGCAATTGTTGGAGGAATTGTTAACTTAAGAAGCTACTTGAAAGAAAGAAAAGTAAATGGATGTCGAGTTGTTGATGATAAAAAAAGAAATAAGATTTTTGATAAAATAAAAAAATTTACAACAGAAAAAAGTTTTCTTTTAGCAACTCTTGGAGTTATTACTTTAGCTATTAGTGTTAATCTAGTTGATCTTTTATGTTCAGCAGGACTTCCAGTTATGTATATTGAAATACTTTCTATGAATGGCTTATCAACACTTGAATATGTTTGCTATTTAATTGTTTATGTATTATTCTTTATGCTAGATGATATTATTGTCTTCTTTATTGCAATGACAACTATGCAAGTGACAGGATTTTCTACTAAATATGGTAAATTCTCTCATTTAATTGGTGGAATATTATTATTACTAATTGGTATTATTATGATTCTAAAACCAGAATGGTTGATGTTTAATTTTTCTTAAAATATTAAATTAACGCATATATAACAAAAAAAATCAAGAAATTCTTGATTTTTTTATTATACTCTACTATAGAATTCAACGATTAATGCTTCATTGATATCAGCATTTAATTCGCTTCTTTCAGGATATCTAACATAAGTACCTTGTTTCTTAGCTTCATCGTAGCTAACAAAGTCAACTCTCTTAGTATTATTAGCAAGAGCAATTTCAATACCAGTATGATTTAAAGAAGATTCCTTAATACCAATTACATCACCAGGTTTTACTTGATATGATGGAATATTTACTTTATTTCCATTAACAGTAATATGACCATGATTAACTAATTGTCTAGCACCTCTTCTAGTATTAGCAAAACCTAAACGATAAACTAAATTATCTAATCTGCTTTCTAATAATCTTAAGAAGTTTTCGCCATGAACACCTTTTAATTTACCAGCTTGTTCAAATAACTTACGGAATTGCTTTTCAGTTAATCCATACATAAATCTTACTTTTTGTTTTTCAGTTAATTGAATAGCATAGTTAGAAGGTTTTCTCTTCCTTTCATTACCATGTTGTCCTGGACCATAAGGTCTTTTTGCAATGTCTTTACCGTTTTCTTTAATAGAAAAAGATACACGACGTGCTTGTTTGTTTGCTGAGCCTGTATAACGAGCCATTTTCTTTTTCCTCCTTCTTTATTTGAGAGGCTATTTTAAAACTATAGGGTGTTTTATTTGGTTTTTCGCTTGCAGCAATAAGTTACTAGACGATAACACATTATAATTCTAAAAATAGACGCTGCCAAATGTATTAATATTATATTATCAATATATTAATAAGTCAAGCCTTATTTCTTAATAAAAAAGAGAAAGTTAGTGTAAAATTGATGTCAAACATATCGACTTTAATAACTTTTATGATATACTTACTTTGATAATGATAGTAGGAAGGCTAATCATTATACATAAGGGGGTAAGAGAAAGCACCACTAAATAACTAAATTAGCGACAATAATAAGGAGGTTAAAATGAAAAAACTACTAAAGTCATTATTGGTAATAGCACTATTATTTTCATATTTTTTACCAACAATTGAAGTATTTGCCGATACACTTGATCCAAGTGTAGTTGAAGAAGAAAATAATAGTATTAATAATGAACTTTTAAATGAAAATAAAAAAATAACATCTTTAGAAAGTCAAACTATTAAAGTTTATAATCCTAAAGATGATAGTGAGATTACAGATGTAGGTGGGACTTATCAAATAGATAAGAATATCTTAAACGCTGAATCTACTATAAAAATTGTCTCAAATAAAAAGAATTTAGAATTAACACCAGAAAATGATTATCATGAAGTTACTTATATTAATAATATATTATATTCATATGAAACATATACTGGTGAAGAACTTGCTAATAAAGATGATGAAATAGCATTATCTAATTTATTAGATGGAACTTATTCAATAAAAAATATTATTTTTGATGAAGAATTTAACATAATAGGAAGCTATGAATTAACTATAGAATATTCTAACAGTGGTAATTCTATTACTATAAAAACATTAGAAGAGGTTAAAAAGTTAAACTATTATGATTTAGTTAATTTACTTGTTAATTATCAAGTACTAGATGAAAATGAATTTACAGAAGACGCTAATTTATATATCAGTAATATAATTGAAAATTATGATGAAGTTATTTTTGATTTGCTTTTAAACTATTCCCCAGCAGGCTCTAATAATAATTATGATTCTCAGTATGAATTTGACGGAGATTTATACAAGATTGTAGAAGGATTATATGGAGTATTTGATTATGATTTAGATTTGGGATATGGAACAACTGTATTAGAATTAAAAGAATCAATTTTAAATGATAGTATCTATTCATTTAATAGCGTTCAAATAAAAAATGAAGATGGTTCAATAGCAGATGATTCTAAATTATTAGAAACGGGAATGATACTTAGTATTAAACTTTTAAATTTAGAAATTAATTATCATATTATTGTTAAAGGAAATCTTGTAAATGAAAACGGTATTATAGATGCTAATGATTTTGATGAAATAATTTTAATTGCACTTGAAATGTCTGAAGTTTCTAAATTATATTCAATAGCGGCTGATATTGTAGAAGATAAGGTTATTAATATCTTTGATGTTGCTAATTTATTATCTTACTATGAAAATGTTGAACAAGAGCAAAACAGATATCAAACTGAAATTAACTTAGTTTCAAATTATACTGATGTTAATGTTGGAGATATATTTACTGTTCAATTAATATCAAATGGTACTGAAAGTTTACTTACTGGTTTAGAAGGTATTTTAAATTTTGATCCAAGTATGATATCTCTTGAAAATGTATACTTTAATGGAAATATTACTGATTGGTTTGGTAATATGAATCTTGATTCTAGTAGCAAATTATTTGGTAAATTTATTTACTTGGGTACAGATTCAATTAGTGAAAATGAAAATATTCTAACATTTGAATTTAAAGCATTGAAAGATGGAAATATAAATATTAGTTTAAATGAACCATTAGCAGTTAATAATTTTAATGAAGTAATGTTAGTTAATAATGAAGAAGGAAATACTAAAGCATATGAATTAAATATTACTTCTCATAGAGTATTAAGTAGTAATGCTAATATAAATAGTATCTCTCTTTCTTCTGGTAGCATAAGTCCAAGCTTTTCACCTGATATTACTAGTTATCAATTATTTGTTCCATCATATGTTAATAGTTTAACAATTGATGGAGTACTTGCTGATATGCTTGCTAGTACTGATGGATTTAAGACTTATGAACTTTTAAATAATTATACTTCAATTGAATTAGTAGTAACTGCTGAAGATGGTACTACTAAAACATATACTATCAATGTTATTAAATATGATGTAAAATCAAGCGATAATTATTTAACATCACTAGAAATTAAAGGCTATGAATTTAAATTCAATAAATATACTACTAATTATGATATTACAATAAAGAATAACGTTAAGAGTTTGGATATTTCTTATATTGTAAGTGATCCAAAGGCAACTGTTGAAATTATTGGTAATACTAATTTAAAAGATCAAGATAAAGTATCTGTAATAGTAACAGCAGAAAATGGTAGTCAAAGAACATATACAATTACTGTTCATAAAGAAAGCCCAACTGTAATTGACGATCCAGGAAAAAATGATACTAAAGATAGTAGTAGTTTTAACTTTACCAAACTTATCTTAATATTATTAATTATTGCTGTAATAGTAGGACTTATTTATATGTTATTTAGAGGAGATAAAGAAGAAAACGCTAAATTTGATAAATTAGATAAGGACTTATCTCCAAATAAGCCAAACAATAATTTTAATGCAAACCCTAATAAAGATAAACAGAAAAAAAAGAATGATAAAAATGTTAAGCGTAAATCTTAACATTTTTTCATTTTACTATGTAAAATTGTCTAATTTTGTGATAGAATAATAATATATAGAATGTAGGATGGTGATTATATGGGTGATAATGTTGTTATGCTTATAGTAATTTCATCTATAATTGCTCTTATTATACTAAGCGTTATTACCATCACTCTTATAAGAAAATTAAAAGCAGATAAATATAAAAAAGAAATTCAAGAATTAGATGTTGAAAAAAACATGATAGTAGGAGTGCCTATTTTATCAGAAATATCTAAAGTTAGAGATTTAGTAAAGACAGATAATTTAAAAAACAAGTTAGACTATTGGGATAATACTTTTAAAGAAATAAAAGATGATAGATTAACTAAGCTTTCTGATTTACTTTTAGAAGCCGATGAACTTTTAGAGCGGAGACAGTATGTTCCTGTAGTGCAGAAGATTGCTAGTATTGAAATAGAAATAGCTGAGTTAAAAACTAAAATTAATTTGCTTTTAGATGAAATAAAGACTATAACTAAATCAGAAGAAAGAAATCGTTCTATTGTAACAAAGTTAAAAATTCAATATAGAGAGTTACAAAGTAAATATGAAAGAACGGAAAAAGATTATGGCGAAGTAGGAGAATCTTTATTAGCAGAGTTTGAAAAAATAGATAAGATGTTTCAAACTTTTGAAGACGCGATGGATAATAATGATTATGTTGAAGTAGAGAAAGTAGTTGCAAATCTAGAAGATCTTATTAATAATTTAAAGAATTTATTGGAAGAATTACCTTCAGTAATACTACTTTGTAAGATAATTATTCCAAAGAAGATTGAAGATGCTTCTATTATGTATTCAAGAATGGTTAGAGATGGATACCCACTTGATTATTTAAATGTAGAATATAATATCAAAGAAATTAATAATAAATTAGAAGTTATATTTAATAATTTAAAAAAATTACAAGTAGGAGATTCTGAAATAGAATTAAAAACTATTTTGGATTATTTTGATGTCTTATATAATAGCTTTGACAATGAGAAAAATTGTAAAAATTTATTTTATGAAAATACTAAAGCTTTTAAAGCAAAATTAGAAAAAATAAATAAAATTTTATATGATATTTATTTGAGCCTTGATGATATAAAATTAACTTATGATTTGAAAGATGAAGAAATTTATAAATTTGATGAGATTAATGAACGTTTAGAAAAAATTAATGATGATTTTAAGACTTTGCTTGCTCATGGAAAAGGAAAAACATTTGCATATTCTAAACTAGGGCAAGAATTAGATGGTTTAAATGAACGCTTAGGTAATTTACAAGATGATCTTGATAACCAGCTTCGTTCTATTACTAGTATGAAAGATGATGAATATAGGGCAAAAGAACAACTAGAAACTATTCAAAAATTATTAAAAGATTCTAAATTAAAATTAAAGGACTATAAAATACCAGTTATTCCAAATAGTTATTTTATTGAATTAAAAGAAACTCAAGAAGCAATAAGAGAAGTAATAAAAGAATTAAATAAAAAACCAATAGTTATAAAAATATTGAATATTAGAGTAGATACGGCCCGTGATTTGGTATTTAAAATTTATAATAGAACTAATGATTTAATTAAAACTTCTATGTTAACAGAAAGAGTAATTTTATATGGGAATAGATATCGTAGCAATTATCCTGAAATAGATAAAAGCTTAGAGAAGGCGGAATCTTTATTTAATAAGGGTTTATATTCTCAATCACTTGATATTTCTGTAAAAGCAATAGAACAAGTAGAAAATGGAATATTTGAAAAAATATCAGAAAGTGTTATGCAAGAATTAAAATAGTAATAAGATAATTGATTTTTCTTTTAAAGTGTGTTATTATCTTTATAGAATAAATAGAGTAAAAGGTGGAGGAAATTTATGAGCTTTATTGATTATTTAATTGAAAATTATATATGGCTAGTAGTGGTAATTGTAATTATTATTGTAACAATTATTGGCTTTATAGCAGATCGTAAAAATAGTAAGAAAGTAAAAAAACAAAAAGAACTTGATCGTGAATTGGTAGAAGAGCCTATAAATAATAATACTTTAGATACTAGTACTTCTAATTTAAATGATATTACTAATTTAGATATACCAAGTGCTAACGTTAATGATAGTGTTCCTAATATGAGTATGTCTAATAATATGGCTAATGATAACATGACTAGTGTAAATATGCCTAATATGATAGATAACATAAATGCTCAAGGAATTTCTAATAAAGTTCCTCTAGATAATCAAGAACAAGTAGTTAGTCCTAATATAGTAGATATCTCACAACCAGAGCCTACGCCTATTAATAATGTGCCATATGTTAATGAGAAAATTCCTACTGATATTAGAGAAGTAAATAATAATTCTAATAGTATAGATGAAGAAATACCATTTGTTAGAATAGAAAAGCCACCTGTAAGTGCTTCAAATAATAATTATCAAGTAAATGATAACAATCTATCTAAACAAATAGATACTCCTAATATAGTAAATATTCCAGTAGATAAACCTGTTAATAATATTAACTATTCAGAACCAGCATCTTCTAGCAATGTAAGTCCAGAAATTCCTTATGTTAAGATAGAAGATTATAATCATTCAGTAGAAGATACTAAAAAAGAAGAAATACCTAATAATAATTATTCTTATGAGCATCCAAATAATAATGGTGCTCCAGTATATGAAAATGAATGGGATAATGTTAAGATTATTGATAGCCCTAATGTTAAAACAGTCGATAATATCGAATCAGAAGACGATGATATGTGGAAATTATAAAAGCTTTTAATTAAGCTTTTTTTCTTTATAAAATAATAAATTTCGTATATAATATAGATAGGTGATAAAATGAAAGCATTAATAACAGGAGCTTCTAGTGGTATAGGAAAAGAAATAGCGTTCTATTTAGGAAATTTAGGGTATGATTTAGTAGTTGTATCTCAAGATAAAGATAAACTTGATGTAATGTATAAAGACCTAAAAACAAAAGTAACTACTTTTGCATATGATCTTAGTATTGAAGAAAATTGCTATAAATTATATGAAGAAACTAAAAATATGAAAATAGATATTTTAGTAAATAACGCTGGATTTGGAGATTGTGGCGAATTTATAAAAACTTCTTTAGATAAAGAGAAAAAAATGATAGACTTAAATATAAAGTGTGTTCATATTTTAACAAAGTTATTCCTAAGAGATTTTGTTGAACGTGATTATGGTAAAATTTTAAATGTTGCTTCAATAGCAGGATTTATGCCAGGACCATATATGGCGACTTACTATGCGACTAAAGCTTATGTTTTAAACTTAACTGTTGCAGTTAATGAAGAATTAAAACAAAAGAAATCTAAAGTACGTTTATTTGTATTATGCCCTGGACCAGTAAAAACTAACTTTAATAAAGTTGCTAATGTTAAATTTAGTATTGGTTCTCTTGATAGCAAGTATGTTGCTAAATATGCAGTAAATAAAATGTTTGATGGAAAAACAGTTATAATACCAGGAGCTTCTATGAAAGCAAATAGAATATTAACTAAAGTTTTACCACAAAATATAATTTTGGAAATTACTTCTCGTATTCAACATAGAAGAATTAAATAAATAGACAAACTTTGCCAAAATACTTGATTTTAAACAATAAAAAATGTAAAATAATTAGGTATGGAGGTATAAAAAATGAAAAAGAATGATATAGTTTTATTAGTTGTTGGAATAGTTTTAGTGATTATTGGATTATTTGCATATTCTAAAAAGACTTCATCTACATTTGGTGGTGAGGTAGAAAAGCCTAGTACTGAAGTTGGTATTCATGAAATTAGTTTTAAACAATATCAATATTTAACTAGTACGGAAGATAAAGATATTATTTTTATAGGTGCAACAGGTTGCGGATGGTGTGAAAAGTATCGTCCAGTCTTAGAAGAAGTTGCAAGTGAAAATAATTTGACAGTTTATTATTTAGATATTGCTAATTTAAATAATACATCATATAATGATTTAGTTAATTCTAATGATTGGTTAAAGAGTAATCAGTGGGGAACTCCTACTACACTTATTTTAACTAGTAACAAGACTGTTGATGTTTTAGAAGGATATGCTGAAAAAGATAAAGTAGTAGAATTCTTTAAAAATAATGGGTATATAGCAGGATAAAAAGTGAAATTTTTCACTTTTTTTTCTTTATTACATAATTTATAATGAATGGGGGAAATAACTTATGTATAAGGTCTATACCGTTTTAGAAGGAGATACTATTGATACTATTGCAAGTAAATTTAATGTTGATCCATCTATTCTATATAAAATAAATGGTTTTAATATTGATTATGTTCCAGTAGTTGGTAGTAATATTATTGTTCCAATTGGAAATAATGCTTACTTTGATTATTATACTATTAAAAAAGGAGATAACTTGTATGTAATTGCTAAAAAATATGATATAGATATAGATTTGCTTGCTAAATTAAATGGAATAAACAAGGGAGAATATATATATCCTAATCAAACAATCATTGTTCCTAAGAAAGATGCTTTTATCTATATAACTAAAGAAGGAGATACTTTAGGAGGAGTATTAAATATTATCAAGAAAGCACCAAATGATTTAATTAGTCAAAATCCTAATATATATTTAATGCCTGAACAATTACTTGTGTATAAGCAAAAATAAGAAGAGAAGTTATTTGCATTTCTTCTTTTTTATTGTATAATTATCTTAGAATAGAGATGATAGACAGATGATTTTAAGAAAACCTTATGCCTTTTTAATAAAGAATTTTAAATTAATTCATTTTATATTATTATTTCTTATGGCTTATTTAATTATTAAAACAATAAGTATTCAAAGATATATAAAAACGTTTATTAATAGCGTTACTGCCGAGAGAGTATTAACATCTGAATATATAACTTGGTGGCTTTTTCTTGCAATTATTTTGATTATTCTTATTAGTGGGGTAGTCTATTTATTGATGCGTTATAAGAAAAAGCCGAAAACTATTTATTTTATAAATATTTCAGTTTATATAATTATTTTAGTAGCGTTCATTTACGTTTATAATACTCTATCATCTTTGGAAATTAAAACGTTAGATCAAAGAACTTTAATATTAACAAGAGACATCTTAAATATGATGCTCCTTTCATTAGGAACCACTTCAGTTCTTATGTTTATTAGAGGCCTTGGCTTTGATATAAAGAAATTTAATTTTGCAGAGGATTTAAATGAACTTAATATAGAAGTTACTGATAATGAAGAATTTGAACTTTCTTCTCCAATAAATACAGATAAAATATTAAGAAATATTAGAAAAAGAAAAAGATTATTTAAATATTTTATTTTAGAAAATAAATTTTACTTTATACTGGGTTTTGTTTTTATTATTTTTGTAATTGCTCTTAATTTATTTTTAAATACTTTTGTTTATAAAAGTACTTATAATGAAAATCAAGCATTCCGTGGTAATAAGTTTATTTTTAATATAACTTCTTCTTATCTTACGAATACTTCTTATAATAATAAAATTATAAGTGATAAAGATTCTTCTTATGTAGTAATTAAATATAAAATAAATAAGTTAAATAATTCTAGTGAAAATTATGATCCTAATGATTTCAAACTTCTTATTTCATCCTCTTATTATAGTGTTGATACTAAATTATGTAGTCAATTTTATGATTTAGGAGAATGCTATAAGGAAAAGTTTTATGATCAAAACAAAGATTATATTCTAATATTTAAAATAAATAAGAGTGATCAAAATAAGAAGATGGTTCTTAGATATTTAGATTCTCTTAATTATAAAGTAGGATCTTTTGATGCTAAATATAAGAAAGTAAAGCTATCTCCAAAAGATTTAACTACTTTAAAAGAAGAAGATTCTAAGAATTTAGGAGATAATCTATCTTTTGATAATTCTTTATTTTCAGGAATTAGTCTTAAAATTAATAGTTATGAACTAAAGCCAAGATTTGATTATACTTATAATGCTTGTATCAATAATGTATGTAATAACTATCCAGGAGTTATATCTTCAGTATCATCATCTCTATCAGAAAAGCTAATAATGAGGCTTGATTATAGTTATGAAAATAACCTTAATAACATAAGTGCAGCCAAATTAATAAGTGATTTTGGGACTATTTCTTATCTTAAAGATAATATGACTTATAAGATAAATTATACTGATCTTACGCCTTCTAATTATGATGGTACTTCAGTATATTTAGAACTTGACTCTAAAATAAAAGATGCCTCTTCCATATCTTTTATCTTTAATATCAGAAATCATGAATATACTTATAAAATTTTATAGAAAGGAATTTATATAAAAATAGCAAGAAAAAATAAATAAAGAAATATTTAAAAATATATATAATTCTATTTTAGGATGGGAAAGCCCTTCTTTAGATCAAATAGAAATAGCGTTTTCTAATTTTTTAGAGACTTTTATAGTTTATGATGAAGATATTCCTGTTGGGATGGCTAGATTAATAGGTGATAAAGGAATAGGCAAACTAATAGAAAAAGATATAGAAAAATATATTTTAGAAAATATATAACCATCATGGAAAGTAAGTTTAGAATTAATATGCTCTAAAGAAGCAGTATCTTTCTATAAAAAAATTAGGCTTTGAAGAAAGACCTAGTAGTAAAGATGGTTCTGGTATGTTTAAGATGATATAAAGACTACAAAGTGGTCTTTTTTTATTTATCCTTATATTTTTTCTTTGAAAATTTATTGACTTTCCGGTTAACTGTAATGATAAAACTATTTTAAAAGGAGAAAGTAGTAATGAGTTGTTCAAGTTGTGATTATTTAAATGAGGGAAAAGAAAGTAAAGGAAAAGTATCAGGCGCATGCTATTTCTGCATGAAAAATAAAAAGTATGTTAATGGTTCTAACAGTAGTTGTAAAGATTATAAAATGACTGTAAGTAGAAAAAATTATATATGTGATAAAATATATAATGAAGGTCTTCGTTATAATAATGATGACAAACCAGTATCTTTTTATTTAGTTATTCTAATAATTATTGTAATAATAGGATTAATTTTAACTTATGTATCAAACTAAAGAAAAGAAAGATATGTATAAAATAGGAGATTTCTCTTGTAAAGTTGATATTCCTATTAAAACTCTAAGATATTATGATGAAATAGATTTATTTAAACCATCTTATCAAGATTATTTTACTGGATATAGATATTATGAATCTACTCAAATATCCAAGATAGAAGAAATAAAAAGATTAAAAGATTTAGACTTATCATTAAAAGAAATTAAAGAATATTTAGAAACTAATGATATAAATATATTACTAAAAAAAGAAAAGGAATTTGTCATGAAAATAGAATCAATAAAAGACTATATTAATAAGAATAACTAGTATTATAAAATTATTTTAATACTAGTTATTTTTATAAATAATAAAAACTGGAAGAAACAAAAAAGAATAGTATAATATCTTGAAAGCAAGGGATGTTTAATATTATGAACTATAAATTAACTATAATAAAAAAAATAAACTTTAATTTTATTTAGTAAATTAATTAATGAAAAAATATCTAAACAAGAAGTAGTAAGTAATTTAATAGTGCATTAAATAATTTAGCTAAGATTTATGATGGATTATTAAAAGAAAGTACTTGTAATAAGGAATTTTATAAGACTCAAAGAGATATATGATGTAAGAAAAAGTAATAGTGCCAAAAAAATGCTATAAAATGTAGGTATTTTTTTGGTTATATAATTAATGGCACAAAAAAACTCGAAAAGTTCGAGTTTATTTCTTTATGGAGGAGCTAGTCGGATTTGAACCAACGCTCAGGGAGTTGCAGTCCCATGCCTTACCACTTGGCTATAGCTCCATACTTAAATATATGCGCTTAAATTAAAATATCAACTACATATTAATTCTAACGTAAAATAAAATAATTGTCAATAAAAAGTAAGTAATTAACTAACTAATTTATCTAAGAAATGCATATGTCGAAAAAATAAGCTCTTTGAGGATACATAAGGGGCAAATACCTTTATTTATGATATGATGTAATCGTGCGAAGAAATACTTTGTAACTAGAAAGGAATGAATTTTTATGAATGGTAAAGTAAAGTGGTTCAATAACGCGAAAGGATATGGCTTTATAGAATATAAAGAAAATGAAGATATATTTGTTCATTATTCAGCAATAAAGAATAATGGTTATAAAACTTTAAATGAAGGAGATATAGTTGAATTCAAACTTATAAATACAGATAAGGGACTTCAAGCCAAGGATGTATCTTTATTAACAAGCGTCCATTAAAAATCTTCTTCTTGAAGATTTTTTTGATGTATAATTAATGTCTATATTATTTCTTTCTATTTTGGTTAATGGTATAATCATAATAGGGGAAGTGATAAAAGATGGAAATAAATATTTTACCTAATATCTATTTAAAAGAAGATGGAACTTTTGATAAAGAAAAAGCTTTTATTTTATGTGGGCATATAGCAGGTGTGTGCTACGATGAAGAAGGATTTGATCGATTAGTAAATGAAGAACTTGCTAAGACAGAAAGACGTATTGAAAGAACTTTATCAGCAGGCCATCATAGCGTTTATGATCATATATATATTAATTTTAATTTAAAAAACATTCCTAAGATTTTAGCGATGGTTATTAATAACGAAAAACAATATACTACTAGTGAGAAATCGCTTCGTTATACGAAAGTTGGTCAAAATGAGAAAATCTCTTCAAAAGAAGAGGAATTATATAATAAGTGGGTTTCTATATTTAAAGAAGAAATAAAAAAGAAATATCCTTTCTTTAAGATAGGGAATATTAGAAGATTAGCGCAAGAAAATGCTAGATATATAATTACTATTTTTATTCCAACTACTATGATTTATACTACTAGTTTAAGACAAATAAATTACTTAGCAAGTTGGATGGATAAATATATAAAATCATCTTCTTTAGATAATTCTTTTAAGCAGAAATTAACTTCAAGTATGCAAGAATTTATTGATAACTTAAGAAAGTTAAATGTTCTTGATGATAGACTTATGAGTAATGAAAAGAATAGAAGTTTATCTTTATTTGCGCCTTCTTATGATGAAGAGTATTTTGGTCATATATATAATACTTCTTATAAAGGAAGTTTTGCTTCATTAGCGCAAGCTCAAAGACATAGAACTATTAACTATGAAATGAATTTCTTAAATGAAGAAGAATATTTTATTCCACCTATAATTAAAGATAATAATGCTTTGACTTTAGAATGGCTTCGTGATTTAAGAAGTGTTTGTGATGTTTATCCACAAGGAAGATTAGTTCAAATTAGAGAAAATGGTACATATGAAGATTTTATTTTAAAAGCTAAAGAAAGACTTTGTACTAATGCTCAGCTAGAGATAATGCTTCAAACTAAAGATACTTTAGAAAAGTATTATCAGGCTCTTTTGAAAAAGAATAGTCCTCTTACTTTAGATATTACTTCTAGAATGAAAGGAGCTAGATGTACTTTTTGTGATTATTCTTGTCCTAATGATTGTCATTTTAAAGAAGGAAAAACTTTATCTAGAAAAATTTAATAAATTAAGAATAATGCTTTCTTAATTTATTTTTTTATATTATAATAAAGCTCATATATTGGGGGAAGCTTATGGATAAAGAAAGATTATATCAAAAGTATTTATATCTAAAAAGAAAATTAGATAAAGTATCTTTTTTAGAAAGAAGATATTTACTTTCTGATTTATATGGTTTAAAAGAATTACTTGAGATTAATAATTTAGATAGTGAATTAACTATTTATGAAGAGTTTTCAAAAGAGATATTAGATTTATTTTTGAATGATTATTATATTTCTAAAGAGTATTACCAAGAGTTATTTTCTAATGTAGTTATTCTTTATTCTAAGTTATATTTTCCTGTTACTAATATTAATGAAAACTCTTTAAAGAGATTATCTAAAGAAGAGGAGAAAGAAATATTATCTTCTTTTTTAAAAGAATATAATATTAATATCTATACCTTATATAAAGATATTCTTTTAAAGAAAAATATTATATATGATTCTTCTTTAAAAAATAGTGATTGCTATTACTTTGGTAATCTTAAAGAAGGGATAATTCGTTTAAAGTATGAAAAGAGAACTTTGAGTATGCTTTCTTCTTTAATTCATGAATTAGGTCATATATATGAATCTTCTCTTCAAGAAGAAAAGGCTATTTATTATAGCTTTGCCAGTCCTTTATATGAAGTTAGTTCTAATTATTTAGAGTTTCTCTTTTTAAATTATTTAGTTGATAATAAGATTTATCTTAAAGATAGTGAGATCTTGTTATTAGAGTATTTTAATACGTTATATGGGCACTGCTTTGATAGTTTAGTAAATACTTTTTTTAGTAAGAATAGCTTAGTAGGAAGTACATATGTTTTAAGACCTTCTTATTTAGAGAAGCATAGTATAAAAAAAGAGTTTGAAAATAGGTTTGGAATAGTGCCTAATTTAAGGAAGAGAGAATATTCTTTAGATAATTCTTTGGTTCATGCTTTTGGAGGATTAATTGGGATATCCTTAGTAGATAAGTATTATCAAGATAAAAACAATCGTCTAAAGATAGAAAATTTTTTTAAGGAATATCCTTTTAGAGAAGATATTTTATATAATGAATTATGTTCTAAGATGGATCTTCTCAATAATAAGACATTAATTAAATATTTAACTAAGATGATATAAGGAATAAGTTTTAGTTATTTTTAATATAATTATTACGTGATTATAATGAAAATAATTTTCTTTTTTCTTATGTTTTTTTCTTGTATATTAGAAGGAAATGCTTCTTTTTTAAGAAGTTTTATTGATTATGATTTAAAAGATAAATCTTATAGAGAAGTAAAAAAAGAAAAGAGTGCTTCTTTTACTTTTGAATTAGATATTCTTGATAATTTAGATAATCCTGATGTTATAGATGAACTATTAGATCTTAGAATAAAAGAAGAAAACTCTTATCTTTATCTTTTAGATAACTTATATATAGATAAAAAAGATATTCCTTTTAGTAAAGAAGATTATTTTATTTCAATAAATAAGAATTTCTTAAATAAAAAGAATAATAACTTAAAAGAAGGCTTAGAAATAAAAAAGACTACTCAAGATAAAATAGATATTCCTATATTAAAAGTAAAATATCGCTATCAAGAAAAAGAAGAATGGCTTAATAATGGAGAAGTACTAGATAATGAGAGTATTTATGATTTTTTAAGAAGAAATTTAAATCTTGATAATATTAAAGATTATTATGGAAAACTATATATATTTGAAACTATTCCATCATCTTATATTTATAATATTAGACTTGATTTTTATGATTATCTATCTAATATAGAACCTATTTATAATAAGAATACTAATAGTTATAAAGCTAGTAGTTTAAAACTTATTAATACTTCTTATATCTATATTAAGTATAAAGAAAATCCTTCATTAGTAGTAAATTTAGATAATATAGAAGTAAATATTACTAAGAAAGATGATAAACTAATATCGATAGTAACATTTGGAATACTTATGCTTAGTATGATTGGTATCCTTACAATAAAAGAAGCACTTTAATATTGACATTACCCATAAAAAATATTATCATATAAATAGAAAGAAGGGAACTTATGAACTTAAAAAAACTTTTTAATGGCTTATTAATAATACTACTTATGATAACAGTAACAGCGTGTGGTCCTAGTAAAAAGCCTACGGATAAAGAAGAAGATAAACCAAAAACAATAGGGGATACCTTAGTATTAAAAAACTTTAAAGTAGAATTATTAAACTATTCAATAAGAAATGCTTTTAAAGCTAATGAAAAATATCAACAACTTATATTTATTGAAGTTAATATTACTAATACAGCTTCAACAGATCAAAATTTTTCAAGTTCTTTATATACCGCATATAACCCTAATAATATAAAACTAGATAGAATTACTAATAGTAGTTATACTACTGCAGTTACTTCTTTAGGTAAAATTCGTAGTGGTGGGACTGCTAATGGTCATATTATTATTCCTTTTGATGGATATGGTAAGTATTATATTGAATTTCCTGCTAAAAAAGGAAAAGAACTAGTAGAATTTACTATTTATGAGAATCAAGCTTAATAATGAGCTTGATTTTTTATAAATGTAAAATATATAATAAAATTAGTTGTATTTTAAAAAAAGATATGTTAAAATAATATATGTAAAATAGAAATGGTGTATAAAGGAGCTGGTAAAAATGGCTTTAAATAGATTTAAAAAGTTATTTACTACTGAAGAAGAAGGCGGTGATACTACGGCTACAGACGAATATTATGATGTTGAAAACGTTACTTTGCCTAGTAATGGGGGAAAGATGATTCTATTAGAACCAAGAGCGTACTCAGAAAGTCAACAAATAGCAGATCATTTAAAAAAAAGAAATACAGTTGTTGTTAATATGAAAAGAGTAACTCCTGATCAAGCTAAGAGAATAGTAGATTTTCTTAGTGGAACAGTATATGCCATTAGTGGTGATTTACAAAAAATAGGAGCAGGTATTTTTCTTTGTACACCTAAGAATATAGATGTTGAGGGAAAAATAACTGAAGAAGATAATCCTAGTAAAAAAGATATAGAGTGGTAGGGGACTTTTATTTAGAGGTGATACTAAGTGAAAACTTTTAGAATAGTTGAACGTGGCTATGATATTAATGAAGTTAATTCTTTTATTGATTTAGTAATTTCTAGATTAGAGAAAGTTACTACAGAAAATAATCGAAATATGGCTAAAATAAAAGAATTACAAACTAAAATTGATGAAACTGATGACATGGAATCTAAGCTAAATAAAGCTATTCTAGCAGTTCAAGAAACTTCTGATCGAATGAAAGAACTTGCTAGAACAGAAAGCACCATGATTATTGAAGATGCCAAAAGAAATGCGGATGCTATTATTCATGAAGCATTAGTAAATGCAGAAAAAACTGAATATGAAGCAGAAGTTTTAAAAAAGAATATTAAAGTATATAAAAGTAGAATACGTAATATCTTAACTTCTCAGTTAGAGCTTAGTGAAGACCTAGATAAAATTGAATTATAAAAGAAGAGCAAAAAAATTATTGTTCTTCTTTTTTAGTGCTATAAGTTATTTTTATAGAAGCAATATCTTTAAGAGGAGTATTAGGAATTTTGCTTTGAGAAATAATTTCTTCTTTATCTCCAAATTCTTTAATAATTTCCGGAGTCATAATATTAATATTATAATTTTTTAAATCAGAATACCAGTTATTGAATTGATCAAGATTCCAACCAATGAAATTAGGTAAAAGGCATTCATTAATTTTAAGATTTTCTTCTAAAGTACAATCTATTTTCTTATTTTTTATAATATTCTTAGCTAAAGTAATAGTAAGTTCTTTAGAAGTAATATTTTTAATTAAATAAGCATATGGATAACTTTGTTTAATTACTTCATTTTCTTTATATTCATTAGTTTCTATATATTTATAGATAATCTTAAAATTCTTTTTATTAGACCAAGAATCTACTTCTTCTTTGGATTTTCCAATAAAATTAGGAAGAGTATCAATAATATTTTTATTATGATATTCTCCTTTACCAATAATTTCTTCTTGATAAGGATCTTTTACTGAATAAGTAAAATCTTTTATAAGAACATGCTTAATAATATTTAGATTTACCTTAATAGAATTAACTACTTCTTTAAGACTATCTTCATAATATATATAATTATATAAAGCTTTCTTAAAAGAATCATCATATATATATTTATCATATCCACTTAAGAATAACTTATCAATAGTAAATAAATCTTTAATATCTTCATTATTAAGAGTAATACTTTTAAAAATATTATAGAAAGATAATATTTGCGAAGTAGAAACATTAGTACTAATATTTTTCTTTAAAGTATCAATAAACTTATAGACAGTATTTATATTATTAATAGATTTTACTTTATCTAAAAGACTATAAATAATTAATTGTTGATTTTCACTTCTTACTAAGTCATTTAATTTATTACCAGTATATTCTTCTCCGCAATAACTTTTCATATAACTAGTTTCTTTTCTATGTCTTGCTAAAGCAAGAGTTTGTTCTCCGTTTAAAGTTTGATATCCTTTTTTTACAAAGATAGTATTTTTACCCCAAAGTCTTTTACTATTTTGTTCACAGAAACTAAAAGGAACATCAATATCTATTCCTCCAAGTAAATTAACTAACTTGACAAGCCCTTGAAAATTTACTTTAGCGTAGTAATCTATCTTAATATCCATAAATTCTTCTATTGTTTTAATTAAGCATTTTTCTCCATACCAAGAAGCATGAGTAATTTTATTTTCTTTTTTATTTTTAAAGCAAGTTATTGGTACATAAGTATCTCTTGGTATAGTAAGCATAGTAATATTATAGTCTTTTAGATTAACACTTATTAAAGTAAGAGAATCTCCATTAAAAGAATTTACTTCATTAATATCTTCTTTAATAGAGTCTATTCCCATAATAAGAATAGTAAAATAAGTTTTATCTGTTTTAATATTATTATCTTTTTCTATAAAAGATTTTTTCTTAGTATATATTATTTCGATCTTATTAGAAATATCTTCAAAGTTATCACTAGTACTTAAAGTATCAAGATAATTACTAGGAAAAAATCCAGCATCTATCTTCTTATCAAGAATATCCATAATAATACTAGTATAATCTTCATAATAAGATAATTTATTATTACTAAGATTTTTCTCTTTAATTATTTCTTTAGCTATAAGATATCCCTCATAACTAGTTTTATCTTTTAATAATCCCAAAGTCATATCCTTAAGATCTTTCTTATTATCTTTTAATTTAAGTAAAATACTAGTATAAGTATTTTTATGATTATTAGTAATATTATTTAATTTATGAGTGCTATAGATAATAAGAAGATTTATTATAGTAAATGAGATTATTAATACTAATAAGAATTTCTTATTTTTCTTTCTTTTATTTAGGATATATCTTAATACTAAGAATAATATATTAAAAAAGATAATACTTATAATAAAAATAATATTTGAGCTATTATCTATCTTTAAAATACTCATAATTAAACGGATAGAACTTAATAAATATACTATATAAATAATAATAAATAAAATATTTCTTTTCTTCATAAGTTAATCCCTCTTATTAAAAGTATAATTCTAAAGAAGACAAATCAAAGTCTATTTATGTCGAATACAATAAAAAGCTCTTGATTAATTAGAAGTAATTTGTTAAAATTAAAGAGAAGTAAGATAAGAAGGATGTAGGGTGATATTTCTATGAATAATGCACTAAATAATAAGTTAACTCCTTGTGAAATGGGGGGGGGGTATTACTAAGTAATTCTTCTTACTACGTAAATAATACAATTAAAAATCTATACAAATAAAACGTTAGAGTAATCTAATACGTTTTTCTGTATAGATTTTTTTGTATTTAGAAAGGGAAAGAAGAAAGATGAAAATATTAACAAAGAAAATCAAAATAAAAGATATCTATTTAATTTTAACTATTGTCTTAGGACTTGTAACTATTTCTTTATATAGTACTTATGCTTTATTTACAAGTGAGGAAATTACTACTAATACGGCGGTAAATATGAGTGTTGGCTTTTCTTATGGATATACTACTAATGAAGTAGAATTTATTACTCTAAATGCAAAAGAAAGTAAGGAGATAAGCGTAAGTATTTCTAATACTTCTTCTAGTAGTATTAATTATAATTTATATTATGAATTAGTATCAGGAGATGAAGCTTCTTTAGAAGCAGGATATACATCTAATACAGAAAATCCTACTAGTGGAGTACTAGATGCTTCTTCAAGTAAAACAGTAATGCTTGGTTTTATTAATAATAGTGATTCAGATATTATAGTAAAAGTAGGATTTACTCCTGATAGTATAGTAAGTCCTAGAAAAGAATTAAAGAACGAAGTTACAGTAATTACTACTACTTTTGCTAGTATTTTATCTGATAAATATAATAGTAATAAAAGTACTACTCCAGTAGTAAATAATAATGTTAATTATTACTATGCTCCAAGTGAATCTTTAATGCAAGATAAAGCAGGTAATATTAGATATTATGGAGCAAATCCCCATAACTATATTTACTTTAACTGTGATGATTATTCTAACCAAACAGCGGATGCTTGTGAAGTATGGCGTATTATTGGAGTATTTGATGGTAAGATCAAACTAATTCGTAATAGTGTAATAGGTTCATATTCTTGGGATACAACAGCAAGGACGGTAAACTCTGGAAATGGATATAATCAGTGGGGAGAAAACGGTGATTATAAAGGAGCTGACTTAATGAAGCTTTTAAATCCAGGATATTCTGATAATACTGATTTAAATAGTAGTGGAACATCGATAACAGTAAATAATAGTTTATATTACAATGCAGGATCAGGGACTTGTTATAATGGAGAGAGTAACAAAACGACAAGCTGTGATTTTACTAAGACAGGATTAAAAAACGATCAAACAAGAAATTTAATTTCTAAGACATTATATTATCTAGGAGGATATAATAGTACTTCGGTATTTTCGGATCAAATGTATGAATACGAAAGAGGAACAAACCTAGGAACGAGTCCTTATGCATCTTCTACTTGGGAAGGATATATTGCCCTTCCTTATGCAAGTGATTATGGATATGCCGCCGACTTTAATAGTTGTACATTGAAATTAGGCAGTTATAATAATACTTCTTGTACAAGCACCAACTGGATGAAATCAATTTTAGGTACTAGTAGTAATGGTTGGTTATTACCGCCTTCTTCTGACAGTTCTAGTGGCGCGTGGTATGTGGTTTCCTCTGGGATGGTGTACGGCAACTACCTCGGCAGCGTGTATTATGCTGCTGGCGCTGCCCCGGTCCTTTATCTAGATTCTAATATAATGATCGATAATAAAACAACTGGTAGTAGCACTGATCCATATAAACTCATTGTAAAATAATATATCTTTACATGTCTATAATATTTAAAAATAACTTAGGGATAGCAATTACCTAAGTTTTTTGATATAATTAAATTATAATCGAGGAGGTATCGTCATGTATAAAAAGATGTTATTTTTTATTGTGATTATTCTATTAATTGGGATACCTGTCTATGCTTTAGAAGAAAACAATTATAAACTTGGATACTTAACAGGAGATTCTGTTAGAGTTAGAAGTAGTACTGAAATATTAGATGATAATATCTTAGGAGAATTATATGTAGGTAATATGGTTAAAGTAATTGATACTAATGCTGGTAGTACAACTAGTTGTAATAATTGGTATAAAATTTTATATAATGAACAAGAAGCTTATATATGCGGAAGATACGTTAGAATAAAAAATACAGAAGCACCTACAACTACATTAGACTTATCTTTGTTTCCTAGTAGTTATCATGAAAGTTTAACTAAACTTCATGAAAAATATCCAACATGGGCTCTTTTACCACTTGAAACAAATCTTAAATGGGATGATGTAATAAAAGAAGAAAGTAATATAGGAGATAGCTTAATATATTATACTTATAATGAAGGATATCGTTCTTTTGAAAGCCCTTCTTATAATTATCTACTTGATAAGTTTTATTATGATCCAACAGAAGGAAAAAACTGGTATTATGCTAGTAAAAAAACAGTAGCGTATTATATGGATCCACGTAATTTCCTAGATGAAAAGCATGTATTTATGTTTGAAGATTTATCTTATAATCCTAATTTTCAAAACGCTAATACTGTTAATAATGTTTTAGGTAATACTTTTATGCCAGGATTATATAATGGATTTCCTGATATTTTAAATGAAGCTCCTACATATGCTGATGCCTTTATTAAAGCAAGTACTTTATATGATATAAGTCCAATTCACTTAGCTTCTAGAGTAAGACAAGAAATGGGAATAAATGGATCTGGATCTTCTTCTGGAGCAGAATTTACTTATAAAGATAAAACATATTCTGGGTTATATAATTTTTATAATATTGGAGCATATGGTTATAAACCTACATATGTAGCAGGACTTATCTGGGCTAATGGGGGAGAAAATGGTACTTTAAAAAGTTATAATAGACCTTGGACTAATCCATATCTTTCAATAATAGGTGGGGCTGAGTATATAGCATCTAGATTTATAAATAAAGGGCAAAATACTTTATACTTAGAAAGATTTAATGTAAAACCAATAAGGGATGCTGATCGTTATACTAATCAGTACATGACTAATATATCTGCTCATGTATCAGAAGCATCTACTGTTTATACTTCTTATAGAGATTTAGGCTTATTAGATGAATCTTTTGTATTCTTAATTCCTATTTATAAAGATATGCCTAGTGAAAACGCTTCTCTTCCAAATAAAGGAAATCCTAATAACTATTTAAAAAATATTAAAATAAATGATCAAGAATTAGAAAACTTTTCTAATGATAGAACTGAATATGATTTCGTAGTACCAGAAGGAGTAAATGAAGTAAATGTAACAGGTGATTTAATAAATTCAAAAGCTTCTTTATGGGGAAATGGTAAAATTACTTTTACCGAAAAGAAAACAACTATTCGTTTAACAGTATATGCTGAAAATGGAGATTATCGTTTCTTTATTATCAACTTTATTAAAGAAGATATAGATGTACCAGTAGATCCTGGAAAAGAAGAAGAGCCTGAAATAATATATAAATCTATTAATGAAATATTAGGTAATAGTAGCGTTAAATATAATGAAGAATATATAAGTGGAATTGGTATAGGAACAATGCCTAGTGGTATTGAAAATAACATTAAAAAAGTAGAAGAGAAAGCATTAGTAGTATTTACTGATAAAGATGGAAATGTCTTTAATGAAAGAGCACTTAGAACAGGTGATAAAATAAAGATAGTAAGTGGTAAAGAAGAAAAGACTTTTGAATTTATAATATATGGAGATGTTAATGGAGATGGGGAAATAACAATATTAGATTTACTCAAAGTTCAAAAACATTTACTAGGATCAATTAACTTAGAAGGAGTTTATCTAAAAGCAAGTGATGTTAATAAAGATAATGAAATAACAATATTAGATTTACTTAAAGTTCAAAAGCACTTACTTGGTTCAATAGTAATTGAATAGGAGGAATTATATGAAAAAAAGAATAATCTTATTTGGAATAATGTTAATCTCTTTATTTATAGGGATAGATAAAGTAGATGCTGCTACTTTAAATTTAAAACCTAGTGTTAGTAAGAGTAACTTAGTAATAGGAAATACGGTTACTGTAACAGTAACTTTATCTTCTAGTGAAGCATTAGGATCTTGGGAATATTCTCTAAACTATGATAGTAGTAAATTAGATCTTGTTTCATCAGATGTTCCTTTATCTTATAAAGGCGTAGTAACAAGTACTAACCAAAAATCGGTATCTTACAAATATACTTTTAAAGCAAAAGCATCTGGTACTGCGACATTTTCTTTTTCAAAAGCAGCAGCATATGCTTATGATGAATCACAAATGAATATTAATAAATCTACTTCTAGTGTAAAGATAATTAGTAAAGCAGAATTAGAAGCTAGTTATTCTAAGAATAATTATTTATCTTCTCTTGGAGTTAATGGATATTCTTTAGATCCAGAATTTAATAAAGATACTTTAGAATATCGTGTTACTTTGCCAGCAGAGACTTATGAAGCAGAAATAACTGGTAGTAAAGAAGATAAAAAAGCTTCTATATCTGGACTTGGTAAAAAAGAATTAACTGATGGAGAAAATAGATTTGAGATATTAGTAACTGCCGAAAATGGGAATGAACGTAAATATGTAGTAATAATTACCGTAAGTGAATTATCTCCAGTAATAGTTAAAATAGATAACAAAGAATATAACGTAGTTAGAAAGAAAGAGACTCTAACTACACCAGATGGATATACTGATACAACTGTTACTATTAATGAAGAAGAAGTACCTGCTTTTTATAGTGAAGTTACTAAATTTACTTTAGTAGCACTTAAAGACGCTGAAGGAAAAGTAGCGTACTATATTAAAGATAATGATAAATATACGGAATATAAGACTTTTCCTTTTGATAAGGTTGATCTATATTTAGAAGATTTTCCTAGTAATATAGAGATACCTAAAGAATATATAAAAGTAAAAATAAAGATAAACGGTGAAGAAGTAGAAGCTTATAAACTAAGTAAAACTTCTAAGTATGCTCTTATATATGGAATGAATATATCTCTTGGTACTAAAGATTTATATATGTATGATAGCGTTCAAAATACTATTCAAAGATATAATAATGAAGAAGCGCTTCTTTTAGAAGAAAAACTAAATCAGTTCTTATATATAATCTTTATCTTAGGAATAGTCTCTATAATATTGTTAATAGTATTAATAATTACCTTTATTACAAAGAGTAAAAGATATATAGATAAACATAAGAAGATAAGTACTAAAGATATATCTTTAAACATATAATAGTAATGTCTATTAGCCTAAGAACTAATAGTAGGAAGAGTGCAATGGTTTGCCTCTTCCTTTTTTTTAAAATATAAGATATAATAATTAAAGAAAAAGGCGTGGTATAAATGAAACAAGATAAAATAAGAAATTTTAGTATTATTGCTCATATAGATCATGGAAAAAGTACTTTAGCAGATAGAATATTAGAATATACTAAAGCAGTAGATAAAAGAGATATGAAAGAGCAATTTTTAGATAATATGGATATTGAAAGAGAAAGAGGAATTACTATTAAATTAAATGCTGTTCATCTAAGATATACTTTTAATAACGAAGAATATTTATTAAATTTAATAGATACTCCTGGACATGTAGATTTTACTTATGAAGTAAGTAGAAGCTTAGCAGCATGTGAAGGCGCTATTTTAGTAGTAGATGCTACCCAAGGAATAGAAGCTCAAACACTTGCTAATGTATATCTTGCTCTTGAAAATAATTTAACTATTATTCCAGTTATTAATAAGATAGATCTTCCAAATGCAGAGCCTGAATTAAGAGCAAAAGAACTTATGGATACGTTTGGTTTTAATAGAGAAGATATTCTCTTAGTATCAGGAAAAACTGGTGAAGGAGTAGAAAATTTAATAAAAGAAATAATATTAAAAGTTCCTTCTCCAAAAGGAGATCCACTACTTCCATTACAAGCCTTAATCTTTGATAGTTATTTTGATCCATATAGAGGAGTAGTAGCGCTTGTTAGAGTAGTAAATGGCTCTTTAAAAAAAGAAGATACTATAAAGATGCTTAGTACTAAAGCGTGCTATGATATAGTTGATTTAGGATTTCATACTCCAAAAGAAGAGGTGCGTGATATCTTATCTTGCGGAGAAGTAGGATTTCTAACCGCATCCATAAAAAGTATTGAAGATGTTAAAGTAGGAGATACTATTACTACTAAAGATAATCCTACTACTAAAGCTCTTCCTGGTTATAGACCAATAAAACCTATGGTATTTTGTGGAATATATCCAATAGATTCTAAGAAATATCCTGCTTTAAGAGAAGCTTTAGAAAAATTAAAACTTAATGATGCTTCTTTAACTTTTGAACCAGAAACATCCCTATCACTAGGATTTGGCTTTAGAACAGGTTTCTTAGGACTTCTTCATATGGAAATAATAGAAGAGAGAATAGAAAGAGAATTTAATATAGATCTAATCGCAACTTCTCCATCAGTAGTCTATGAAATAACTCTTACTGATAACTCTATTATTAAAGTAGATAACCCAAGTAAATTCCCAGAAAAAGTAAGAATAAAAACAGTAAAAGAGCCTTATATAAAAACTAATATCTTTGTACCAAGTACTTACATAGGAAGTGTTATGGAATTATGTCAAGATAAAAGAGGAACTTATATAAATATGGAATATATTGATAATATTAGAGTAAGCCTTCATTATGAAATGCCTCTTTCTGAAATAGTATATGACTTCTTTGATAAGTTAAAATCTTATACTAAGGGATATGCTTCTTTTGATTATGAGATTATTGGTTATAAAGAATCTGATCTTCAAAAGATGGATATTCTTATTAATGGAGAATTAGTAGATGCTCTTAGTATTATAGTACATAAAGACTTTCTTTATAAAAGAGGTAAAATAATAGTAGAAAATCTAAAGAAGATAATACCAAGACAATTATTTGAAGTACCAGTACAAGCTTGTGTAGGAAGTAAAATAATTGCTAGAAGTGATATAAAAGCTATGCGTAAAAATGTTTTAGCTAAGTGCTACGGCGGAGATGTAAGTAGAAAAAGAAAACTCCTAGAAAAACAAAAAGAAGGTAAAAAAAGAATGAAACAAATAGGAAAAGTAGAAATTCCTCAAGAAGCTTTCTTAAGTGTTCTAAGTATGGATGAAAAAGAGTAAAAAAATTATTGATTATTTTAAGATGATATGTTAAAATTAAATAGAAAGTAAGATAAGAAGAAAGAAGTGATATTTCTATGAATAATATACTAAATAGTAAGTTAACTCCTTGTGAAATGGGGGGGGGTTACTAAATAATTCTTCTTACTACGTAAATAATACAATAAATAAATCTATACAAATAAAACGTTAGAGTAATCTAATACGTTTTTCTGTATAGATTTTTTTGTATTTAGAAAGGAGAAAAAAATGGAAAAGAAAAATATTTACCTCCTAGTAGGAGGAATAGCCTTAATAATCTTATCTATTGGTGTATCTTTTGCTTGGTGGGGATGGACTAGTACTAATAATACTAACGTAACATTCACAGTAGATGGACTTGAAATAATTAGTACAGATAAAGATATATCTGGGAAATTAATTCCAACATCAAGAGATAAAGATGGCTTAGTAGAGGAATTTACTGTAAAGCAAAAAAATGATAACATGAACATCCCAGTATGCGGGAATTTTACTCTAACTATTACTAATTTAGATGATAATCTAAAAGATAAGAGTTTTAAATACCGTTTAATTAAAGAAGAATATATCTCTTCAAAAGAAATAATTATTGAAGCAGCTGGTGAAAAATCTAGTTGTATAACATCTTTAAAAGAAAAAGGAGCATCTGAAGAGATTGCCACCAAAATATGTAATGGTGTAAGTAATAAAGATGAAACAATATCAGGAGCATCAGATTCTTTACAAGAGTTATTTCAAACAAAAGTTTTAACAGTAAGAGGATCTAAAATAAATGATGCAGAAGCTTGTAAGACTAAACTTGGAACTCTTGGTGCAGGAAGTGAAGAAGCCGAGGCTTTCTGTAGTAATCCTGGGCTCTTAACATATTTATTTGTAATGCGAATGCCTAACGAATTAGATGAGATGATTGAAAATAATATTGTTGCAGATCCTTATATTAAGGGAGCAGAAGAATATAATGGCTATAATGTAATAGGCAGTGGTAATTTTGCTTCTAATAAAGTAGGAGATATTATTACTATTGGAGAAGATCAAGCTATTACTACAACACTAACTAAATATGTATTATATATTTGGATAGATGGAGCATTAGATAATAACTTAAATATGGGAAATAAGGCATTTGAATTTAAGTTAGGAATAAATGCAAATCAACAAGAAAATGCTTGCAGTAATAAACAAATAGAATGTGATGCTGAAGAAATAGAACCAAATAAACCAGTTCTAGCAGAAGGAATGATTCCAATAAAATGGAATGGTTCTAACTGGGTAAAAGCAGATTCAACAAACTTAAATAATGATTGGTATGATTATAGTTCTAAGAAATGGGCAAATGTAGTAATGGTAACATCTTCTAGTAGAGATAACTATATGAGTGCAGTAAATGGAACAACTATAAATGAAGATGATACTTTAGCATACTATGTTTGGATCCCAAGATATAAATATCTACTATTTGATGGAGAAGCAGTGCATACATCAGAAAAACAAATATGTGTTCAATATGAAAAAACTAATATAATCAAAAGTGATGGAACAGTTAAAGGACAATGGTTAACTCATCCAGCGTTTACTTTTGGAACAGACGAATTACCAGGAATCTGGGTAGGAAAGTTTGAAACAAGTGGGACAGCAGATAATCCAACAATAAAAGCTGGTTTAAATAGTTTGGTAAATCAAAATGTTTCAACTCAGTTTGCAACATCTCAAAAATTCGCAAGTGGAACTACTTATTTAACAACAAATGGTGTATCTAAAGTAGATGCTCATATGATGAAAAACACCGAATGGGGAGCAGTTGCCTACTTAAAGCAAAGTAAATACGGTTTGGGCTTAACAGATATAGGTAATAATGCTTATTATAGTAATAATGTATATAAAGCAGGATGTGGCCCAGCAAGTGAAACTGACTTAACTAGTTACACAACTACTTGTACCTCTTATACAAGTGCAGCTGGAATAAAATCTTCAACAACAGGAAATGTCTATGGAGTATATGATATGGCCGGAGGAACTTACGAATATGTAATGGGAGTAATGCAAGATAATACTAATACAAATACTCCAATGTCTGGATACGATACTTCTTATAATTCAGGCTTTACTGGTAAACTCTATAATAATGGAAACTATACTTCATATACAGGTACAGCATTTCCAAATGCTAAATATTATGACCTATATGCTTTTGGAACAACTTCAAAAGATTCATCTGCTTATGCAAGAAGAATCTTAGGAGATGCGACTAGTGAGACAAGAGGCTGGTATTCTGACTATATGTCTTTCGCTTATGCTGGGAGCCCTTGGTTCATGCGTGGTAGCTCTCCCGAGGTTCTTTGGGAGGGCGTCTTCTGTGCGTACGGATCCAACGGTTCCGCCAACGGGCGCATTTCCTTCCGTTCTGTTCTTACTCCAGAGATATAATTACTTATTATAAAGAAGTATTTAGATTAATAGAGTGGTAACTGTTATAATACTTTGATAATAAGAAATAATTTTCTTTCCTTGGAATTTGAGAATATATTAAATCTAAAAGAATAAAATGTCTTAAAGAGTATAGACATTTTTTCTTTTAAATGATAAACTATTTTACAAATGGATGGAAGTGGTTATATATGAGAAAGAAAGATTTTCTTACAATAGTGTTCTCAGAGTGTGATGAAGATGACTTTCTTTTTCAAGACTTACTTGGAGTACAGTTTAAAAAACATACAGGATTATTCTTTTCAATGATTGATCCTAATCAAAGATATTCTAAAGAAGTAGAGAGGATAATTCTTCATAAGATAGATTTAATTATTAATCAAGCTAATAATAAGACTAAACTTGTTTATTTAAGAAAGGCTTTAAGTGATAAGGTTTGCTTAATGAAAAAGAAAAGTCCTTTAAAAGAGAAGTTAGCATTATTAATAGAAGAAATATCAGAAAAGCTTTATTATGAGGGCGATAGTGATGATTATAGCTTTGTTTCTTTTTTAATCTTTGAAGAAAAGAATATTGAGTATTTAAGAAAGATAGTAAAACAAAGACCTACTTTATTAAGAAGCTTAAGTAATGATGGAAAGAATATCTTTTATAGCGTTCTAGAGAGATATCTAGCTTTAAAAGATAGTGATACTTTTATGCAGAATTACTATTATCAAGTATTAGATTATCTTATTAATGTAGAAAATGAACATATAATGAAAGATAAATATGAATATCTTATGATGATCTATAAACATGATAATTTAAATAGCGTAGTTATTAAGAGGGTACTTGATTTGTTTGAAACAAAGAAAAATCATAGCATAGAGAGTTTATGTGAAAAATATGATATTAATATTTCTTTTGATAATCTAAAAGCAAATGAAGCACTATCTAAAGAAATAAGATATGACTTTACTAATCAAGAAGTACTTACTATTGATTCAGAGAATGACTTATGTTTAGATGATGGCTTTTATATAGAGAAAGTAAATGATGAGTATATTTTATATATTCATATATCAGATATTCCGTGTGTAGTAAGAAAGAATACTCCATTAGATATGGAAGCTTATCATAGAGGAGAAACTATTTATTTAAGAGAATTAATAATACCAATGATTCCTGAAGAAATTAGTAATAATATAGCATCTCTTCTTCCTAATAAGAATACTAATGTAATAAGTTATATCTTTAAATTTGATAAAGATTTTAACTTAATAAAAGATAGCTTTAAAGTAGTAAAAGGAAAAGTTTCTTCTAAACATAAATTAAGCTATTTAAAAGCAGATCATATTATCAAAGATGATTCTATAAGTGATCTTCATTCTAGTCTTTTATCTATGTATTTAATTAGCATGAAATTAAAAGAGAATAATCCTGATAAAGAAATATATCGTAAACTAGAAAACTTAGTTAATTATTATCATCATGACTTAAATACTCATGAAAGCTTAATAACAGATTTCTCTTGTTCTGCTAATATCGTTCAAGAATTTATGATCTTAGTAAATAAAACTATTGCCGAATATTTTTATAAAAAGGGACTTCCTTTTGTATATAGAGTTCATCAGTTTTATGACGATAAGAATCCCCCTCTTAATTATCTATCTTTTAAAGAAAGACTAAAACAAAATAATTTAAAGTTAGATAATTATGAGCAATTACTAAAGATGATTCCCCAACTTATCTTAAATGCTAGATACTCTGATATATGTCTTCCTCATGAAGGAATAAACGTAAATTATTATTCTCATACTACATCTCCTGCTAGAAGATATGCTGACGTAGTAAATGAACAATTAATTTATAAATTCTTATTTCAAAGCTTTACTGATCAAGAAATATATCAAGCATTTAATGAAACAAAAGAAAAAGCTAAATACTTAAATGAACGCAAAAAACAGAATATAGACTTTGCTAGTGAATATCATCGTTTAATAAGAAGAAGATAATTTATCTTTTTCTTTTATTAATTTTATGATAAAATAATATTACTTATTTAAAAAGAGGTGTAAGAAAATGAATTTACCAAATATGTTAGATGCTAAAAAAAGAACTAAGAATAAAGTAAATATTTATTATGATTCATACCATATAGATGAAGATATGATTAATATGGGTAAAGGAAAGACTTATTATATAGAAACTTATGGATGTCAAATGAATGTCCATGATACAGAGAATATTAAAGCTCTTTTAGAAGAGATGAACTTTGAAGAAATAAAAGAAATGGAAAAAGCTGATTTAATTATCTTAAATACATGTGCAATTAGAGAAAATGCTCATAATAAAGTATTTGGTATGTTAGGAAGAATTAAACACTTAAAAGAAACTAAAAAAGATTTAATTACTATGTTATGTGGGTGTATGGCTCAAGAAGAAAGCGTTGCTACTAGATTAAAAGAAAAATATAAATGGGTTGATATAGTATTTGGAACTCATAATATAAATGAACTTCCATCTTTATTAGAAACTCACTTTAAAACTAATAAACAAGTCTTAAACGTTTATAGTAAAGAAGGAGAAGTATTTGAAAATATCCCTGTAAAAAGAGATTCTAAATATAAAGCTTGGATTAATATTATGTATGGCTGTGATAAATTTTGTACTTACTGTATAGTTCCTTATACTAGAGGAAAACAAAGAAGCAGACTAAAAGAAGATATTATCCTAGAAGTAAGAGAAGCTCTTAATAATGGCTATAAAGAAGTAACATTACTAGGGCAAAACGTTAATGCTTATGGAAAAGATCTTGATAATGGAGATAATATGGCAGTACTTCTTAGAGAAGTTGCTAATACTAATATTCCAAGAATTCGCTTTATAACATCTCATCCATGGGACTTTACTGATGAAATGATCGAAGTAATAAAAGAATATCCTAATATAATGCCATATATTCACTTACCAATCCAATCTGGATCTAATAAAATATTAAAACTAATGAATAGAAGATATACCAAAGAAGAATATATTTCTTTATTTAATAAAATAAAAAGAGAAATCCCTAATGCTTCTATTACTACTGATATAATAGTAGGATTCCCTGGAGAAACAGAAGAAGACTTTAAAGAAACTTTAGATATCGTAGATACCTTAAAGTTTGATCTAGCATATACATTTAACTATTCAAAAAGAGAATCTACTCCAGCTGCTCTTCTTCCAAACCAAGTACCAGAAGAAGTAAAGTTTGATCGTCTTCACAAATTAAATGAACTAGTAAATAAATATGCTCTTTTAAATAACCAAAAATATCAAGACAAAGTAGTAAATGTCTTATTAGAAGAAAAAAGTGATAAAGAAGGATATCTATCAGGATATACAGATACTAATAAATTAGTTAATGTAAAAGCACCTCTTGATTACTTAGGATTAATTGTTCCAGTAAAAATAACTTCTGTAAAAACATGGAGTTTAGATGGAGAAGTAATTAATGATCGAAAATAAAATGGAAGATCTTCTAAAATCAATTGAAGAAAGTAATGAGTATCAAGAATATCAAAAATTTAATTCTATCTTAGAAAAAGATCCTAAAGTTAATTCTCTAATTAATGAGATAAAACTATTAGAACAAAAAGCTACTAAATTAGAATATCTTGGTAATATGGAATATAAAGAAATAGATAATCTTATCTCTAAGAAAAAAGAAGAACTAGAAAGTATTCCAGTATACCAAGAATATCTTAATAAAATGGAAGAGTTAAATGATATTTTAAGTACTTCTACTAACATGATTGAAGAATATCTAAATGAAAAAATATAAGCCTTATAATAAAGGCTTTTTTAATAGGAGTAACCATTATGAAGGAAATAGAAATGTATTTAAAAAAGCATAATATTCATATTGATTAATAAAACTAATCACTCTAAATAAAAAAGATGGTACTTTTTTACCTAATATATCATAAATTAGAGTGAGGGGTGATTAACTTGTCAACATTTAAGGAAATAGTAACTAAAATGGTTGTTGGTAAGGGGAAAAAATATTATAAAAACACATATACTCTTACACCAGAGATACCACCTACAACAGTATTAGGATGCTGGGTTATTAATCATAAATTTAATGGAAGAGAAGAAAACGGTAAAATAATTATTGATGGTTCTTTTGATGTTAATATTTGGTATTCATATGAAAATAACACTAAGACTACTGTAGTAACTAAAGAAATTACTTATAGTGAAGCAGTTAGTGTTAATCAAAGAGAAACAACAGATACTAATAAGAAAGATATTATCGTAAGAAGTTTAAATCAACCTACTTGTACTAATACCGTTATTAAAGATGGTAATATAGAATATACTATTGAGAAAGAACTTGGTATAGAAATAGTAGGTGATAGCAAAGTAAAGATTGCTATTGAAGATGATGAAGAACCTTGGGATGTTATTTCTGATGAAGAATATACTAAACAAGTAGATGAAGATATTACTAATAATGTAAAAGAAGATTTTATCAATAAAGAGTAAAACTTCTTTTTTTTATATAAAACTAATTGACATCTTATAGAAAAGTACTATATACTAAGTAGTAAGGTGATAAGATTGAAAAGAGTATTAATAGTATTATCTATGATCTTTATCTTAATAGGTTGTAGCAATCAAGAAGAACAAAAAAAAGAAGTATATACTGATATAAAAAAAGAATTACTAAATAAAGAAAAATTTACTGATATCAATGATATTCCTTTTAATATAACAACTAATGTAAAAAGAACATCTTTAGAACAAATAAAATACGAAGTATTAATAGATACTCCTAGTATAGAGATGAAGAATATCAAAGTATTAGTACTTCATAATTACCAAACTACAGAGATTTTTCCTAGTATTGGTATCTTTGAAGATGCTCCATCTTTAGAAGTAGGTACTGATAAAAATGTTAAAGTAGAAGGATATATAGATACTAGTTATGATATTATAGATTTAAATCTTATTATTAAAATATATGTAGAATATACAGATCAAGATAATATTATTCATCACGTATATTATCAATCGACAAAATATGAATAAATAAAAAGATATATTATTACTAGGTGATAATATGAAAGTTAAAGTATTTGATGAATCTCATGAGAAAGACTTAGAAAACGCGATTAATGAATTTATAACAGAAGAAATTGATGTAATAGATATTAAGTATAGCGTTTCTATTGGGATCTTTTCTGAAGAACAAATATATTGCTTTAGTGCTCTTATTATGTATAATAAAGTAAATAGCTAGTGCTTTTTAAAGTACTAGCTTTTTCTATATAAAAAGTGTATATAATAAATTATATTATATACACTAAATTTACTGATTAAAATTTTGATTATTCACATTTTGAGAAGCATTATTATTTTGAGGAACAGCTTTTTCTCTTATTTCATTAATAGCGTTTTGCTGATGCTGAGAGATAACTCCCTTTAATGCTCCAGATCTATCATTCTTTTCATCATCTAACTCAATTAATTTTAATATTTCTTCAAAAGTAGTAAAGCCCGCTATTGCTTTATAGATACCATCTTGCATTAAAGTTATAACGTCAGAGTTATATACTAATTCTCTTAAATCTTCTTTTCGCATACCATCAGCAATAGCATCTCTTATTTCTTGATTAATTAATAATACTTCTTGAATAGCAATTCTTCCTCTATAACCATGATTACATTCAGGACAACCAACAGCTTCATATGTTTCTAAGATTTCTCTTCCTATAAAAGCAGAACATAATCCTCTTTCAGCATTGGTAGTAGGTCTTTTTCTTTTACATTTATCACATAATTTTCTAGCTAATCTTTGAGAAATAATACCAGTTAAAGCACTTGATAATAAGTATCTTTCAACATCCATATCTAATAGACGTTCAATAGTATTTAAAGAGTTATTAGTATGGACAGTAGATAAAACTAAGTGACCAGTAATAGAGGCACGTACAGCAATTCTTGCAGTCTCACTATCACGAATTTCTCCGATCATAATAATATTTGGGTCTTGACGTAAGATACTTCTAAGAACAGTAGCAAAGTCTAGGCCAATATCACTATTAACTTGAACTTGGTTAACTCCTTCAATTTCCATTTCAACAGGGTCTTCTACAGTAATTATATTAGTTCCTTCAGTATTTAATCTTTGTAAAAAAGCATAAACTGTAGTTGATTTACCACTACCAGTAGCACCTGTTACTAAGATAATACCATTAGGAGTTGCCAGCATCTTTAATATTTTTTCGTAATTTTTTTCATTAAAATATAAATATTCAATTCCTCTTAAACTTCTAGAATAATCTAGAATACGAATAACTATTTTCTCTCCATATTTAGTAGGAAGAGAAGAAACACGCATATCTAAGTCTAATCCTCTTAAAATAGTTTTAATGGCACCATCTTGAGGTAATCTTGTCTCAGTAATATTCATTCCAGATATTAACTTAATTCTAGTAAGAATAGTTTTCTTATGATCATTTGGAACAAGAGAATAATTTTCTAGAATTCCATCAATTCTTATTCTTATTTTTACTCCATTTTCATTAGGATCAAAATGAATATCAGATGCTCCTAATTTAACAGCATGAACTATAATTTCATCAACAATATCAGCAATAGGCATCTTGTTAAAGTCAAAAGTTCTTAACACTTTTATCACGTTCTTTCTATTCTTTTTTTATTATCTACTAGATTTTACTATAATAATATTATATAATATTATATAGATAATATCAAGAGGTGATTTTATGAAGAAGCATCAAAAAGGTTTCATGCTAGCAGAAGTAATTGTTGTATCAACAATCGTAATTACTGTCTTAACAAGCTTGTATATTTCTTTTAATAAATTATATTCTAACTATAAAGTTAGATTTAAATATTATGATGCAAATGGTTTATATGCTGCCTCTAAAATAAGTAATTTTTATATTGATGAATTTCTTTTTAGTAATTATTTAAATGATCTTGAAAATAATGATATTACTGATATTTCTTGTAATAATAGTAGAAGTGATTATAACTATTGTAAGAAAATTTTTGATACTTATAACGTTATTAAAATGTATTTAGTAAAATACGATTTAACTGGGAAAAACTTCAGTAATGAGTTAATTAATGATTATGTTAGCTATCTTACTAGCAGTGATAATTGGGAAAAAGATTTATATAATTATAGAATAATAGTAGTAATGAGAAATGAACTAGGAGAAGAAAGCTTTGCTAATTTAAAGATGAGGTGAGTAACATGAACCGAAAAGGCTATTTAATGGTAGAAGTCGTAGTAGCGACCGTAATTGCAGTTTCTATTTCTTTCTTTCTTATTAATATAGTTATGAATATTATGAGTAAAACTGATGATATTACTGAAGAATTAAAATATATGACAGTAAATACTTCAATATCTAAAGTGTTAGAAGAAGATTTAAGTCACTTTCAAATAAGTGAATTATCTTTTAATTCTTCTTCTAAAGAAGTATATTTTACTTATAATTTTTGTCCTGAAAATGAAGAAAAGCTTTGTGAAAATATAAGAAAGAAAATTTTAATTACTAAAGAAAATAATAAGACTTACTTTAAATATGGAAGTATAAAAGAAGATAATTCTTTTGATACTGATGATACATCTTATTATGTAAGAGAAATTCCTAAAGAACTAACTTTAGATGAAATAATCTTTTCTGATAATAAAGATCTATATCCAAACGCTAATATATATGATTCTATCTTAGTAATGACTATTCCAATGCGAAATATCTTTGAAAATAAGAATTATGATATTAAGGTTGCAATTGGTTATAGTAAAGATAAGATTAACTTAAATTTATAAGAAAGACATAATTCGACAAGATATTTTACTTATATAATGTAAGATATACTTGGTGATTAAAATGAAAATTCAAATAAAGAAAATACTACTTCCTCTTTTATTTTCAATAATAATTGGCTCTATTAGTGGAAGTATTGTTTACTGTGTATATCATGAAAAAGTAAATAATGAATTAACTAAGAACAAAGTATATCTTTTAGAATATGGAGATTATGATAATATTGATAATCTTAATATGGATAAATATTCAAGTAAATATATTTATTTCTTAGATGAAAATAATTATAAAAAAGTACTTGGTATTACTAAAAATAAAGATAATATTAAGAAAATAAAAAGTATTTATGATGAAGATCTTCTTACTAATACTTATTACTTAGATAATGAGGCAATAAATAACAAAATAAAAAATTATGATAGAATGCTAAAGGATGCTACTAATAAAGAAGATATTGAAAAAATCGTTGATTTAACTTTAGAATTATATAATAATAATGAAGATAATACCTTAGTGAAAAGATAGAATATATCTTTTTTTTTATGACTTAGTATGCTATAATAACTATAAGATAAGAATAATAGGTGATTGGATATGGCTAGTTTAGCAACTTATTTTATTAAAAATAAAGAAGATTTAGTAACAAATAAAAGCATGGTAGTAATGGGAAAACATTATCGCTTTAGCATTCTAACCGAAAGACTTATTAGACTTGAATATAGTGAAGAAGGCTATTTTGAAGATAGAGCAAGTTCTTTAGTTATATTTCGTAATTTTTCTAAGCCATTATTTAACTTAGAAGAAAATAATACTTTTCTTAGAATTACTACTAAATATTTTACTTTAGAATATTATAAAGAGAAACCTTTTACTGGTGGAAAACTTAATAAAGGAAGCCTTAGGGTAATTTTAAATAATACTAAAAAATACTGGTATTATAATCATCCAGAAGTTCGTAATTTTGGGGGGACTAATATCTCTTTAGATGACTATCAAAAAAATGATAAACTTACTAATGGTCTTTATTCTACTGATGGATTTGTTACTATTGATGATTCTAAAACATTAGTACTTGATAATGATCATTATATAAAAAGAAACCATCCTAATAACATAGATTTATATTTATTTATGTACTTAAAAGATTTTGGCTTATGTTTAAGAGACTATTTTAAATTAACTGGATTTCCAACAATGATTCCAAGATATTCTTTAGGATGTTGGTGGTATAAAAATGATAAATATTCTATGGAAGATGTAAAAGAAGTAGTAAGAAATTTTTCTTCTTTAAATATACCTCTTTCGGTAATTCTACTTGGAAATAAATGGAGTGACGTAGCATCCAATTATTCTTTTGATCAAACTTTGTTTCCAGATATTCCACATTTAATTAAATTTCTTCATGATCGAGATATTAAACTTGCTCTTAGTGTTGATCCTAGTAAAGGTCTTACTTCTAAAGATGAAAGAATA
This sequence comes from uncultured Bacilli bacterium, assembly GCA_934149465.1. Classification (GTDB taxonomy): domain Bacteria; phylum Bacillota_I; class Bacilli_A; order RF39; family UBA660; genus CAKPEZ01. Next base: position 40,393 of record CAKPEZ010000002.1, read on the forward strand.
AGTGAAGTAAGAAAGATTTTAAATATTGATAATAACAAGAAAATAGAATTATTACCATTTAATGATATATTATTAGGAATATACTTTAAATTATATATTAGACCTCTAGAAGATAAAGGAATAGACTTATTTTATATAGATTATTATAATAAAAAAGATCTTACTTCATTATGGACTTTGCAACAATATCACTTTGCTAATAGTGGAAGAGGCGAAAATAAAAGAGGACTTATTTTAAGTCGTAATTCCCTAATCGCACCACATAGATATCCAGTTTTATTTAGTGGAAAAACAAAAGTTGATTGGGAAACTTTAAACTTTTTACCATTTTATAATTCTTCTTCTTCTAATATTGGAGTTAGTTGGTGGGCTCATCCAATAGGAGGATATTATGGGGGAATAGAAGATGAGGAGTTATACTTAAGATATGTTGAATTTGGTACATTTAGTCCCATCTTTATTCTTTCAGCAGATGCTGGTAAATACTATAAAAGAGCTCCTTGGCAGTGGAATACTAAAATATCTAAAATAGTATCATCTTATATGCTTCTTCGCTTAAGATTAATTCCCTATCTATATTCAGAAGGATATATTTATCATAAAACAGGATCTCCACTTATTAAGCCTTTATATTATACATATCCTCTTATCTATGATGAACCATCTAGTAGAAATGAATACTTACTAGGAAGTGAAATGCTAGTAATTCCAATTACTAAAAAGAAAGACTTAGTAATGGATAGAGCAGTCTTAAAACTATTTATCCCAAAAGGAACTTGGTATGACTTTAATACCGGAAAGAAATTCCCTGGTAATAATTATTATATTGGATTTTATCGTGATGAAGATTATCCTGTTTTTGTAAAAGCAGGTGCTATAATACCACTTTCTAATGATGAAGGAACAAATGTCCCTGTTAACCTAGAATTACAAATATTTCCAGGTCAAAGTAATACTTACCGTTTCTATGAAGATGATGGATATTCTAATTTATATAAAGAAGGATATTACTTATTAACTTCAATTGAATATATCTATAGAGATAATAACTACTCTCTAATAATAAGACCATTAGAAGGAAAGACTAACATAATACCAGAATATCGTAATTATAAGATTCGCTTTCGTAATACTAAAACTCCAGATAATATAGTTACTTATGAAAATAGCTTAATAATTCATCAAAAATCTTATCCAGAAAAAAATGATTATATTATCGAAGTATCTAACGTAAAAACTATAAGTACAATTACAATAAATCTAAGTGGAAATGAAATGCTTTTAGATTCATCTAGAGTAATAAATGAAGAAATAAGTCAAATCTTATCTGATGTTGAAATAGAAACTAGTTTAAAAGAAAAACTAGATGAAATCTTATTTAGTGATATGGAAGTAAAGAAAAAAAGAATTGAAGTAAGAAAATTAAAACATCATGGATTAGAAACTAAATATATAAAGATGTTCTTAAAATTACTTGAATATATTAATGAAATATAAGGGGGAATATCAATGAATGAAAAAATACTTTTTTGGCGAAATTTCTTTAAAACAGATCAAATAGAAGAGTTAGATTATCCTAAAAAGATCGATCTTATTAATTATCTATTTCAAAATATAGATAATCCAAGATTAGAAAGTGTTACTTACAATTATTCTAAAGAAGAAATACTTTCTAAAGCTTTAGATATATTTAAGAAGGAAGAAAGACACATTCTTCCTTTTGAAGCTAACTTACTAGATAATTTAATTCCTTATCTAATAGATTCTTCTTATTCTGATAAAGAACTAATAACTATTATAAGTAAAGTAAATGATTATAATATTAAAGCTTTTTTAATTACTAAAATAAAAGATGATCTAATAAAAGAAGAATATCTAAAACAAGTTAGTGGAAAATATAATAAAATTACAATCATTACTTCTTTTAATGATGATTCTCTAAAAGTAAAATATTTAAATCAAGATACTGAAGAAGCTTTAAAAGAAAAGATTATTTTAAGTCTTAAGGATGATTCTTTAAAATTAAAATATCTTAATTTATTAAGCTATTCTTCTTATCAAATTAGTATTATCAGTAGTTTAGAAGATGACTTATTAAAACTTCCTTTCTTAGAAAGAAAAGACTTTAATCAAAATGAAAAATTCTTTATTATCTCTTCATTTAAAGATGATAACTTATTACTTAAGTATATACCTTTAATGGAGGGAACTTCTAAAAAAGTAAGACTTGCTTTAAGATTAAATAATGATCAAAATAAAAAAGAAGCTTTAAAATACTTTCGAAACGAAAAAGATAGAATAGAAATTATTGATTCAATAGAAGATTTTCATTTAAGAAATAGCTTATTTCCTGATTATCTAAAAATAAAAGATTTACCTTTCTTAGAAGGAAGGATCTTAACTAAAAATGATATTCCATCATTTAAAGAAAATATGCTTCCTGATATGACTTTTGGAGTAGAACTAGAAGTAAGTGGAAGAGGGGGAAGTAGTTTTATTACCCTAAGAAAAAATGGTGAACTAAGAGATGGCTGGAGAGCTAAAATAGAAGATAGCGTTGATGGAATGGAAGTAACTTCTCCTATCTTAAAATATACTTATAATGATATTAATGAACTTTATAACATGTGTGATTTTCTTAAAAAGAATGACTTTATTACTACCGAAAAATGCGGAGGACACATCCACGTAGGAGCACATACTCTAGATACCTTAGCTTCTTTTCAAATGTTTTATTATCTATATCTAAATGTTGAAAAAATACTTTATCTATCTTCTAATGAAATGAGCACCTTGCCAAGAAAAGACGTAGTAGAATATGCAAGACCAGTATCTCCCTTAATAAAAAAATCACTTGATAACGGAAGAATAAATCTAAATAATATTCATGATCTAGATACCTTTATCAAACAAATGCAAGACTTACAAAGATCAGATGATGAACAACCAAGATACCAAGGAATTAACTTAATGAATATTAATAATGGAAAAAATACAATCGAATTTCGCTTTCCTAATGGATCTTTAGATCCAGAGTTAATTCACTCTAATATTAAACTATTTGGATCACTAATAAAAAAAGCTAAAGAACTTACAACAAGACAAATTACTAAAGAAGAAGAAAAAATACTTAATATTCTAGGAAATGATATAGATGAAAGAGAAAAGTTTGAATTATTTCTTAGCTTAATTTTTGAAGATCCTAATGATAGACTAGTTTATTTAGATCGCTATATTATAAATAGTTACCTAGATAAAAGAAATAGCCCTTTAGAAAATACTAAGTTCCCTTCAATAAAGCTAAGATAAAAGGTATTTCTTGCTTAATTTAAAAAATAATAGTATAATTAAATAGTTCTAATTCTTAAAGAAAGGAGGAAAAATATGAGTAAAATAAAATTATTTGCCCTTGGAGGATTAAATGAAAACGGTAAAAACATGTACGTTGCTAACGTTGATGATGAAATCTTTGTCTTTGATGCTGGACTTAAATATGCTGAAGAAAAAATGCTTGGAATAGATTATATTATTCCTAAGATCGATTATTTAGTTCAAAACAAAGAAAAAATTAAAGGAATATTCCTAACTCATGGACATGATGAGAATATTGGCTCTATTAGTGATATTATTGACTTATTACCAAATATTAAAATATATGGATCTAAATTTACTATTGAGATTCTTACTAATGAATTAAAAGAAGATAATAAAGATATAAATAACTTAGTAGTATTAGAACCTCATAGAGCATTATCTTTAGGTAAATGTAAAATATTCCCAGTATCATTATCTCACTCAATACCAGGAAACTTTGGATATGCTTTATATACTAATGATGGAGTTATCTTTTATGCTAGTGATTTTGTCTTTGACTCAACAATGCGTGATGCTTATCAAACTGATATAGGAAAACTAGCTTATATTGGAAAACAAGGAGTATTATGTTTATTAACAGAATCTATATATGCTGCTAAAAAAGGACATACTTCACCAAATCATAGAATTACTTCTCTAATAAGAGAAACTCTAAACCATACTGATGGAAGAATTATTTATAATGTTTTAAGTTCTCAGTTATACCGAATTCAAGAATTATTTACTGAAGTATCTAAAACTGATAGAAAAATCGTAATTATGGGCAAACGTCTTCAAAATTTAGTTAATCAAGCTATTGAATCAGGATATTTAACTGTAAGAAAAGATCTTATTGGTGATTTAAGCGATCTTAATAAAGAAAACTCTATTATAGTTATTTCTAATGAAAGAGAAAAACCTTATTTTAATATGATAAAAATAGTTAACGGCTATGACAAGTATATTAAATTAACGCCAGATGATACTGTCTTTATTGCAACTCCTGTATATGAAGGAAGAGAAAAAACATTCTATGATTTATTAGATGATATTGCTAAAATAGGTGCTAATATATCAATATTAGATAACAAGAAAAATTTATCTCATCATGCTTCTAGTGAAGATCTAATGATGATGATTGACTTAATGAATCCAAAATATTATATGCCCGTAAAAGGAGAATACCGCTATCAATATGAAAATGCTGAACTTGCTAGTAATCTAGGTATTCCAAAAGAAAACATTCTTTTAAAACAAAATGGAGATGTTATAACTTTTAAAGATGGTACTTTAAAAGATGACTTTGAAATGATTCCTACTGGAGAAGTATATATTGATGGATCGTTTAATGATGGAGTAGAAGAATTAGTTCTAAAAGATAGAGAATTATTACGTGATAATGGAATTGTTGTTGTATCTACTACCATAAACAAAAAAACAAAAAAAATAGTTTGTGGACCAGAAATACTATCAAGAGGATTTATCTATGTTAAAGATAATACTGATCTAATAAATGAAATGGGTAATATATGTACAAAGATTATTACGGATAACACAGTTAATAACTATATTGAATATAATAAAATAAAAACTTTAATTAGAGATGAACTTGGTAAATTTATCTACAAAGAAACTGAATGTAAACCAATGATCTTAGTAGTAATTCAAGAAATATAGGAAGTAAGTTTAAAAAATTTACTTCTTTTTATTATCGTATTAAAAGTGTCAATCTTATGTAATTATTTAAAAAAAAGCTAATATTTATATTATAATATAACTGGAGGGATAATATGTCTAAAATAAAAAATATAGTAGCTCGTGAAATATTAGATTCACGTGGTAATCCAACTGTTGAAGTAGATGTTTACTTAGAATCTGGTATTATGGCAAGAGCCTCAGTACCATCTGGAGCATCTACTGGAATTAACGAAGCATTAGAACTAAGAGATGAAGATGCTGATCGTTACCTAGGAAAAGGAGTATTAAAAGCAGTAAGTAATGTTAATAACATTATAAGGCCTCATCTAATTGGCTATGACGTATTAGATCAAAGAAAAATAGATGAAGCAATGATTAAACTAGATGGAACAGAAAATAAAAGTATGTTAGGTGCAAACGCTATCTTAGGTGTATCACTAGCTTGCTTAAAAGCTGCAAGTTATTATATGAATAAGCCTTTATATGAATATATTGGAACAGGAACTAAATTACCAAGACCTATGATGAACATTTTAAATGGAGGTGCTCATGCTGATAATGGTCTTGATTTCCAAGAATTCATGATTATTCCTTGTAAAGAAACGTTTAAAGAAAATCTAAGAGTAGGTTCAGAAGTATTTCATTATTTAAAGAAAATATTAAACGCTAACCATCTATCTACTGGAGTAGGAGATGAAGGAGGATTTGCTCCAGATATTGAAAATAATAAAATTGCCTTAGATACAATAATGGCTGCTATTAAAAAAGCAGGATACTTACCAGGGGAAGATGTATGCCTAGCTCTTGACGTAGCGGCATCTGAATTCTATGAAGATGGAATATATACTTTCGAAGAAAAAAAACATACCAAAGAAGAAATAATTGATTATTACGAAGACTTAATTTCTAAATATCCAATTATTTCTATTGAAGATGGAATGGCTGAAGAAGACTATGAAGGGTGGAAATTATTAACAGAACGCTTAGGAGGAAAAATTCAATTAGTAGGAGATGACTTATTCGTAACTAACCAAAAATTATTAGCATTTGGTATAAAGAATAAACTTGCTAATGCGATATTAATTAAATTAAATCAAATTGGTACAGTAACAGAGACTCTAGATACCATAAAACTTGCAAAAGAATATGGTTATAGAACAGTTATATCTCATCGAAGTGGAGAAACAGAAGATACCTATATTGCAGATCTTGCCGTAGCAGTTAATGCAGGTCAAATAAAAACAGGTTCTCTATGCCGTAGTGAGAGAATAGCTAAATATAACGAACTTCTAAGAATTGAAGAACAATTAACAAAATGAATAACCAAATAAAATATCGTCACTATAAAAAAAGTGATACCCCATTTTTAGATATTATCTATCAAGATAAAAATATTATGGCAAATGTTCCTTTTAATAAAAAGAAATCATATTTATTTTTAATTGATAATAACATAGTAGGCTTTTTTAATGTAGAAAAATTACATGGATATCCAGAAATACAGTATGCTATTTTAAAAGAATATCGTAATTTAGGACTAGGAAGTATGTTACTTGAAGATCTAACTACGTTAATGTTTTTAAATACTAACTGTGAAAAAATATATCTTATGATAAATAGAAATAATACTCCTTCATTAAAAGTAGCGTCTAAAAATGGCTATCAAATAGATTATGATTTAGAATCTAATGATATAGATTTTCCTTATTATAACTTATATAAGAACAATCCTTATTATGAAAAAGAATTATCATCTAAAATATTATCTTTAAAATTTTTAAATATAAGTTAGGAAGTGATAGAGATGAAGATTGCAATAATAGGTGCTTTTGAAGAAGAAATAACTAAATTATTAGAAATATTTGATCTAAAAAAGGATCCTAATACTCTAAAGAATGTTTATCTAGGAAATTATTTAGATAAATCTTTAATAGTAGCAAGAAGTGGAATAGGAAAAGTTAACTCTGGCGCTATGACACAGTATATAATAGATACCTATAAACCAGATCTAATAATTAATTCTGGCTGTGCAGGAAGCCTTAGAAGTGATATCAAAATTATGGACGTAGTTATTTCTACTTACGTAACTTATCATGACTTTAAACCACTTAGAATAATGAATTTCTCAGTACCAGATAATGGCCATATAATTGCTAATAACACATTAATAAAGATCGCTGAAGAAGCAATTGGTAAATTAGAAAATGAACATTATCATTTAGGTGCTATTTGTAGCGGTGATTCTTTTGTAACAAATGAAAAAATGCGTGATCAAATAAGAGAAGAAACAGGTGCATCAGCAGTAGATATGGAAAGTGGAAGCATAGGCCATATTTGCAGACTAAATAATATTCCATTCGTATCTATTAGAACTATCTCTGACTTTGCTGATGGAAATGATGATTTTGAAGAACTAGCAGCATATAAATCAAGTTCCCTAGTAAATGAGATGATAAAACTATTATGAAAGAACTAACTTATGTAACAGGAAACCAAGCTAAAATAGAAAGTGCTAGATCTATTTTAGAACCACTTGGTTACAAAGTAAATCAAATAAAAATAGATACTATCGAAATTCAAAATGATGATGTTTTAGAAATTGCTAAATACTCAGCTAAATGGGCAAGTGAAAAACTAAAATGTAACGTCATCAAGAATGATACTGGATTATACGTTGAAGCTTTAAATGGATTCCCAGGACCATATACTCACTACGTAGATGATACTTTAGGAGAAGATGGCTTATTAAAATTACTAGAAGGAATTTCTAATAGAAAAGCCTACTTTAAAGAAGTAATAGCATACTGTGAGTATGGTAAAGAACCAGTTACCTTTATAGGAATTACTAAAGGAGAAATAGCCTTATCTAAAAGTGGCTCATATGGCTTTAGTTGGGACTTTATCTTTATTCCAGAAGGAGAAACTAAAACATTAGCTAATTTCCCTGATAATGAAAGATGGAAATACTGGAGCTTAGATACTTACAAAGAACTAGTTGAATATTTACAAAAAAAAGCTTGATTAATAAGAAGTAATTTGCTAAAATTAAATAGAAAGTAAGTTAACTCCCTGTGAAATGGGGGGTATTACTAAGTAATTCTTCTTACTACGTAAATAATACAATTAAAAAAATCTATACAAATAAAACGTTAGAGTAATCTAATACGCTTTTTAGTATAGATTTTTTTGTATTAAGAAAGGAAATTATATATGAAAATAAAATACTTATTACTAGGAGCATTCTCCTTAACAATACTCTTAATTGGAATAACTTATGCTTGGTGGAATTGGACAAGTGAAAAAACCAATATCAATCTTACTCTAAATGGATTAAACGTAATCTATACTGGAGAAGATAACATCCTAAAAGGACCATTATATCCAACTGCTTCTATTACTAATCCTGATAACATAATTCATCCTTTTAAATTAAGAACAACCAATAACATTGATGTTTACGGTAAAATATCTTTAGAAGTATTAGAGCTTCCTAATGAACTAAAAGAACGTTCTTTCCTTTGGAGCCTTTATAAAGAAGACGAAGAAATTGTTAATGGTTCTTTCATGGACGCCGAAGTAGGCAAGGATATAATTTTATCTCCATATGAACAAATTCTAACCTCAGATACTAGCTATACTCTCTATATCTGGATTGATGGAGAAAACTATACTAATCCCCTAGAAATGGGTTCAAAAAATTTTAAGTTAAAACTAAAAATAGATGCCAGTCAAACTCCATATACTACTCCAGAAGAATGTTTTGACTTTGAACAAAGTACAGGAACAATTACAAATTACAAGTGTGATGGAAGCCCAATTAATTCAGTTGAAGATGAAACTCTCGTATACAAAGTCCTAGATGTAAATGCTTGTTCAAACTATATAGTAGAAACCCAAATGGGAGATATAACAGATCCTTCTACCGCGACTTCTTTTTGTAATGAAAACATTATTCAATTTAATTCAATTAATGTTCTTTTAAAATATAGTGCTTCTTCTACACAAGCCAAGTACATGCTTAATAATAATATAATTGAAGCTGTTAATTATGATTTATCAACATATGAAATGAAAGATGTAAATGCTTGTGCGACATATTTAATGGGTGAATTTAGTGATGTAAGTCCTACTATTGATGATGTAACTAGTATGTGTAGTCATTATGAAGCCACTGACGGAATGAAAAGCCTCATTTCAGAACTCTTTAATTTTAAACAACTACAATATTTAATTAATAATAATATAATTAATCTAGGACAAGCTCAAGTTTTTCCAAAAATAACAGATGTTGTAATACCACCATATATAAATAATGTAAAAGTTGTGGCACTTGGACATTTTTCCGGAAAAAACTTAACTGGAGTAGTAATACCTAATACTGTAACTAGGATTTATGATAACGCATTTAGGGGTAATAATTTAACATATGTAATAATGTCAAATAAAGTTGATGTAAAAGATTCTGAAAAAATAGGTAATTGTTCTTTTGAACAAGGTGAAGGTGCTTCTTCTTGTAAGAGCTGTTATTTATATCCATGTGTGAATTAAAGTACATTTTTCTAATTAATATATTCTTTATATTAAGCATATCTTATTAATAAAAGAATATCTTTAAATAGCAAAAAAAATTTACTTATTGTTGACAAGCATAGCATAATATGATATTCTTAAGAAGAATTTAAAGTGAAAGGAGTGAGAAAATGAAGAATTCAGTTTTAAAAGTTTTTAATAATAATATAGTAGTTCTAAAAAGTGAGGTAATTCTTTGTTTCTCACTTTATAGTCTTTAACTTAAGATCTTTTTTTAAACTACTATAACTAAAATAGTAGTTTTTTTATGGAGGTAAATTATGAAAAACTTAAAAGAATTTAAACCTCTAATTAAGCTAATTAAAGAAGAAAAAAATAAACTAATAATAGCAAGCATAATTATCTTTCTATCTGGTATTGCTGAAATATTTACTGGCTATCTAAATGGAAGAGCAGTAGAAGAAATAACTAAACTAAATGTTAAAGATTCTCTTATTTATTTAGGAATATACTTTATATTAGAAATTACTATGGATGGCTATTTCTTACACTTAGCAAATTCTATATTATATAAAGTAGAAAGTGCTTTAACAAGAAAACTAGGATTTTTTACATATAAAAAAGCTCTTAACTTACCAGCAGTTGCTTATGAAGAGAAATCTTCTGGAGAAATAATAAACCGTATTACTACTGATGCTGACTCATTAAGCTTTGCTTTTGGAAGACTATTAAATATGACATCTTCCTTAGTAGCATCTCTTATTATCATAGTATATGTCTTTATTAACTCTTGGATAGTAGGACTAGAAATAATATTCTTTGTCTCATTACTATTCTTAATATTAAAAAAGTATAACCCTCTTTTAAAGCAAATCCATAAAGAAAGAAAAAAAGAACAAGATAATTTTACTTCCTTAGTTACCGAATCAATTAGAGGCGTAAGAGAAATAAAAACACTAGGAATAAAATCTAGCTTAATAAAAGATATGATTGATATAATAAAGACTATCTATAATAAATCAGCAAAAGAAATAGACTTACAAAAAAGATTTAATATCTATACAAGATTTATCAAATCTTTATTAGAAGTAGGAGTATTTGGAACATGCGTAGTACTTATGTATTATAACAAAGTATCACTTACATTCTTTGTTGCTATGACTTATTATATATATCGTTACGTATGGCTAATAGAAAATATTAATGATCTAACTATTACTTATCAAAAGGTAAGTGTTTCTATTGAAAGAGTAAATGAAATATTAGAAAATAGATTATATCAAGATGAAAAATTTGGTAATAAGAAATTAGATAATATAAAAGGAACTTTAGAATTTAAAGATGTAACTTTTGGTTACCCTAATGAAGAAGTTACTCTAAATAATTTTAATTTAAAGATTGATCCTAATAAGAAAATTGCTATAGTAGGAGCTTCTGGTCAAGGAAAATCAACTTTATTTAATCTAATTACCAGAATATTTGATCCAATAAAAGGAACTATCTTAATAGATGGTATTGATATTAAAGAATTAGACGAAGAATCTCTAAGAAAAAATATCTCTATTATCAGACAAGAACCATTTATTTTTAATAGAAGTATTAAAGATAATTTTAAATTAATAGATGAAAATATAAAAATAGAAGAAATACGAAAATATACAAAAATGGCTTATTTAGATGACTATATAATGAGCCTTCCTAAAAAGTATGACACTATCTTAGGAGAAGGTGGAGTTAACTTATCAGGAGGACAAAAACAAAGACTATCGATAGCAAGAACGCTATCTAAAAAAAGTAAAATAATCTTATTTGATGAAGCAACAAGTGCTTTAGATAATAACTCTCAAGAATATATCAAAAAAGCAATAGATAACTTAGTATGTGATCATACAGTAATCATTGTTGCTCATAGATTATCTACAATAATGGATGCTGATATTATCTATGTTGTTGATCGCGGTAACATAGTAGCATCTGGAACTCATAGTGAACTATTAAAAACAAGTAATATTTATAAAAACTTATATGAAACTGAGGCTTTAAATTCATAAAAAAGGAAAAAAGATATGATGAAATTTATAGGAAGCAAAACATTAGAAACTGATAGATTAATTCTAAGAAGTTCTAAAATGCAAGAACAAAAAAGATTATGGGAAATATTAATGGATCCAAATGTAAATAAACTTTATTTAACTTCTGGAAAGAAGCACGCTAAAGAAAAAGAATATTGGGAGTATGAAAATCAAAAGAAATTCTATATATCTAAAGTAAATCATGCTTTAGATAACGACGTTTTTTGCTGGAGTATATTCTTAAAGAAAGATTACACTTTAAGTAAAAAAGAAGAAGTAATAGGTCAAATTTCAGTACAAAAGAAAGATGATGATAATCTTTCTGTTAGAGATATTGGCTGGTATATAGATCCTCTCTATCAAAGAAAAGGATATGCTTACGAAAGTGCAAAAAAAGTTTTAGAATATATGTTTAAAGAAGTAGAAATAAAAAAAATAGATTCAGGAGCAGTTAAAGCTAATATTCCTTCTTGTATCTTATTTGAAAAACTAGGATTTACTAAGACAGGCGAAGTAACTCATGAATCAAATTATACATTTTATGATGGACTATTAACTTTCTCAAAATATGAACTAACTAAAGAAGACTATTTAAATAAAAAATAGTTTTCTTTCTTTTTTTTAAGCATATTCTTTAAAGAGGGATAAATATGTTTTTTAAAAAGATACACAAAAGAATGAAAATAATCTTACTTCTAATAATATTTTGCTTTCTCTTAATAATAATCAAAGTATTTTATATTCAAGTAATAGAATATGATGAATTAAGTCTTTTAGCATCTTCTCTTTGGAATAGAAATCTTCCAATTGAAGCAGATCGCGGTAAAATATTAGATAGTAATGGCATAGTACTTGCTAATAACTTAACTACAACATCACTAATCTTAATACCAAGTCAAATTAAAGATAAAGAAAAAGTTAGTGAAGATTTAGCTCCAATATTAGGAGTAACTAAAGAAGAAATGGATAAACATGTTAATAAAAAGACTTCAATAGAAAGAGTTCATCCAGAAGGAAGAAGATTATCTTATGAAATAGCAGATAAAATAAATAAACTTAACTATGATGGAGTATATCTAGTAAGAGAATCAAAAAGATATTACCCATATGATACTATGCTTGCTAATACACTAGGATTTGTTGGAATAGATAACCAAGGATTAGCAGGACTTGAACTTATATATGATGATTATCTAACTGGAGAAAGTGGCGCAATAAAATATGCTTCTGATGCTAAAGGACAGAGATTAGAATTATCTGAAGTATATGTTCAACCACAAAATGGTATTGATGTAATGCTAACAATTAACTATGATATACAGGCAGCCTTAGAAAGAGAACTTGATAATGTAGTTACTAAATATAAACCAGATAATACCCTTGCAATAGTAATGGATCCTAATAACGGAGCAATACTAGCAATGGGATCTAGACCAAGCTTTAATCCTAATAATTACCAAGATTATACTATAGAAGAGATAAATCGTAACTTACCAATATGGTCAACATATGAACCAGGATCTACTTTCAAAATAATTACATTAGCATCTGCTATTGAAGAAAAAGTAGTTGATTTAGAAAAAGATACTTTCTATGACTCTGGAGCAGTCCACGTAGAAAATGCTAGAATTAGATGTTGGAAAGCTGGAGGACATGGAGCTCAAACTTTTTTACAAGTAGTTCAAAACTCTTGTAATCCAGGATTTGTTGAATTAGGTCAAAGGCTTGGAAAAGAAAAGCTATTTTCTTATATTCATAACTTTGGATTTGGTAAAAAAACTGGAATAGATCTAAGTGGCGAAGGAAGCGGAATTTTATTTAAATTAGATAGAGTAGGGCCAGTAGAACTTGCAACAACTTCTTTTGGCCAAGGAGTATCCGTAACACCTCTTCAACAAATAACAGCAGTAAGTGCTGCAATTAATGGAGGAACTCTTTATAAGCCATATATAGTAAAAGCCCTTCTAGAACCAGAAACTAAAGATGTAATAAAAAAGATAGAGCCTACTAAAGTAAGAGATGTCATAAGTAAAGAAACAAGTGAAAAAGTAAGATATGCTCTTGAAAGTGTAGTAGCACTTGGTACCGGAAGAAATGCTTATATAGATGGATACCGAGTAGGAGGAAAAACAGGAACTGCTCAAAAAGTAAATAACGGAGTATATATGGTAGGAAATTACATAGTATCTTTTATTGGCTTTTTACCTGCTGATAATCCAGAAGTTATTGTCTATGTAGCAGTCGATCATCCAAGAGGAATTACTCAGTATGGAGGAACAGTATCAGCGCCAATTGCCAAAGCTATTCTAGAAGAAGCAATAGATGCTTTAGATATTCAAAAAAGAACTGATGGAATAAAAAGAGAATATCGCTATAACGAAATAAAATATTTAGAAGTTCCTAATGTTACTAATCTAAGTGTTACAGAAGCTAAGAAATTACTAAAAAAATTTCATATTGAATATACTGGTACTGGAGATAAAGTAATTACCCAGCTTCCAAATGCTGGAGATAGTATTTTAGAAGGAAGTACTGTTAGATTACTACTTGGAAATTGACAAAAGACCAAGAACTATGTAAAATAATATGATGTATTGCATTAATTATAAAAAAATATAGTATAATTAAATATAGAATGGATGTGAACTAATGCTTACTTTAACGAAATCTTTATTTGCTTTAATGATTGGTTTTATATTATCCACCTTATTTGGATTATTCTTAATTCCTCTACTAAAGAAAATCCATGTAGGACAAAGAATTAGTATTTATGTTGGAGAAAGTCACCAAAAAAAGGCTGGTACTCCAACAATGGGCGGATTTATTTTCTTATTTCCGGCTTTAATTACAACTATTATCTTACTTTTTATGAATAAGATAGAGTATTCAACTAATTTATTAATAGTATTATTTGTTATGTTTGCCTATTCTTTAATAGGCTTCTTAGACGATTATATAAGTATTAAAAGAAATACTAATAAAGGACTTACTGAATGGCAAAAATTATTCTTACAATTTATAGTTGCCCTAGTATTTTATTTTCTCTTTAGAAAAGCTGGCGGAGATTCTGTTTTACATATTGCATCTCTTGGTATTAAATGGGATATGGGCTGGTTATATGGAATTTTCATTATGTTTATGTTAGTTGGAAGTTCAAACGCTGTTAATATTACTGATGGATTAGATGGCCTTGCTGGAGGATTATCTGCAATAGCATTCCTTGCATTTGGCCTTTTATCTTGGGGAGCAGGTTGGTTAGAAGGATATTCTGACATAGCAATATTTTGCTTTATTATGGTTGGCTCTATAATGGGATTCTTGGTATATAATACTCATCCTGCTAAAATATTTATGGGTGATACTGGCAGTCTTTCTCTTGGTGCTACTCTTGCTACTATTGCAATATTAACATCTCACGAATTATCTTTAGTTTTAATTGGGGGAGTATTTGTAATAGAAACATTATCTTCATTAATTCAAATAATATCTGTAGTATATTTCAAAAAGAAAGTATTTTTAATGGCGCCTCTTCATCATCATTTTGAGAAACTTGGTTGGAATGAAGTAGATATAGTTAAACTATTTTGGATAGTTGGCTTCATATTAGCACTAATTGCACTTATATATGGAGTATGGCTATAAAAGAAAAGAGGGGGTTCTTATCAAAAAGCTTGATTTAGTTTTACTAACTGCAATTATTCTTATATCTATATTAGGAGTAATAATGGTATATTCATCATCAAGCATTTGGGCTAGTTATAAATTTAATGATCCATATAAATATTTAAAAATGCAATCGTTATTTTTAATTATTGGATTAATAATAATGATCGTAGTATCAAAAATAGATTATACGTACTATTTAAAGAAGACAAACATTATTTTAGGTGTTTGTTTTTTGCTTCTTATATTAGTATTAATTCCTGGAATAGGAAGTGTTAGAAATGGAAGTAGAAGCTGGTTTGGTATTGGTTCTTTAGGAATACAGCCCAGTGAATTTGCTAAAATAGCACTTATTATATTTACTTCAAAATATTTAATTAGAAACGAAAAAGAACTTAAAAATATCAAAAATGGAGTATTTCCTATTTTATTAATATTAATAAGTATATTTGGTTTAATAATGCTTCAACCTGATTTTGGAACAGGCAGTATTATTGTGATTACTATCGTAATGATGCTATTTATTAGTGGGGTTAATTTAAGGTTTTTCGTGAAAATAGGCTTACTTGGATTAGTTGGAGCAGTCTCTTTAATTATAATAGCGCCATATCGTTTGAAAAGAATAGTATCATTTTTAAATCCATGGAGTGATCCTTTAGGAAGTGGTTTTCAAATTATTCAATCATTATATGCAATTGGACCGGGTGGATTATTAGGGCTTGGCTTTGGTAATTCTATTCAAAAGCACTTTTATTTACCAGAGCCTCAAACAGATTTTATCTTTTCAATAATCAGTGAAGAACTAGGATTTATGGGAGTAATCATTGTAAGTAGTTTATTTATTATAATTATCTATCGTAGCATTCAAATAGCGTTAAAATCAGAAGATTTATTTGCTAAGTATTTGGTTTTTGGAATTACTTTTCAATTAGCGTTTCAAACTATTTTAAATTTAATGGTTGTAGTAGGGCTAATTCCAGTAACAGGAGTTACTTTACCATTTCTTTCATATGGTGGATCTTCTCTTTTAATAACTTTATTTTCTATGGGAATTATCCTTAATGTATCAAGACATATAAGATAAATAAAAAATCATTTAAGGAAAAACTTTACACGAAGAAAGAAAAATTGACAAATAAAATTGACAAAATTTAAAAATCTGTTATCATATAGAGCTGATTAAAGAATTAGGGGGCTTATGCCTATCAATAGTTTATTTTGTTCTAGGGGGAAGATATGGATAAGAAAAGTTTAAAAAGAATCAAACGCAAAGAATTACTGGAAATAATGTTAGAGCAAGCTAAAAGAATAAAAGAACTAGAAGATAAATTAGCTCTAACTACTAAAGAATTAGAAAATAAAAAAATTACAATTAATGAATCTGGTTCTATTGCAGAAGCATCTTTAAAATTAAATAATATATTTATTGATGCTCAAAATGCGATTGATCAATATCTTGATAATGTTAAAGATAATTGTCAAAAAATGGAAGAAGAAATTAGAAAAAAAGCTTTAGAAGATAGAGAGAAGTTAATTGAAGATACTTTAGCAAAATGTACAAAAAAAGAAAAAGTTTTAGAAGAAAAATACAAGAAACTTTTAAGTAGTGCTAATAAAAATTCTAAAATAGTAGTTAAAGTTAATTCAGTGAGAAAAAATAAGGCTAAAACTACTAAGAAGAAAGAATCTAATATTAACAAAAAGGTTAAAGTATGAGTAAATTAAGAAATATCTTTAATAAAAAAGAAAAGAAAAAAATAACTTTAGAAGATATAAATATAGAAGATATAGAAAAGGAAATACATAGAGAAAATTATAAGCATAGTTTTGAGAATTTGCTAAGAAGTTCAGTATATGTATTAATAATTATCTTAGCTTTTTCGGTTATTATAACTTCTATATTAATGCCAGTTATTGAAATTACTGATTCTAGTATGAATCCTCTATTAAATGATAATGACATAGTACTTACTTTCAAAACTAATAAACTAAAAAGAGGAGATATAATTGCTTTTTATCACGGCAATAAAATATTAGTTAAAAGAGTAATAGGAGTATCAGGAGATTGGGTAAATATTGAGCAAGATGGACTTGTCTATATTAATGGAGAAAAAATAGAAGAAAATTATGTAAAAGAATTTATAAAAGGAGATGCTAGTGATGAATATCCTATTCAAGTAGGAGAGAAAAGCGTATTTGTCTTAAGTGATGAAAGAGATATATTAACAGACTCTAGAAATGAAGAAATTGGTCAAATAAAATACGCTGATATAATAGGTAAAGTTATTATTAAAATATGGCCTATTAAACAACTAAAAATAATTAAATAATATTTTTCAGGGGGTATTATGAAAAAGAAAATTTTGTATTTATTTATGGCATTTATAATGTGCTTAGAGCCTATAAATTTGATTGCACAGATCGGTAACAATGAAAAACAAATAAAAAAAATAGGTGGGTGTAATTCTAATACAGATGGAATTAATATTTGCAAAACCATTTCTCCAACAAATATAGAAAATTATTTTGATATTACTTTAAAAGTACAGACAAAAAGTGTTGCACAAGAAATATTAAAATCACAAGATTTAGCTATTGTAATTGTTATGGATATATCAAATACAATGAAAACTTATGGTATTGATGGAGTATTAAATAGTACAGGGCCAAAAAGACTTGAAGTAGCACAAGATGCAGCAGAAACGTTTATTGATTCTTTTACTCAAAGTGCTCAAGAAAGTAATGGAGCAATAAGGGAACTTGGTTTTGTTGCATTTAATACTGATGCTTTGGAAATATTTACTTTAAACCAGTATACAAAGAATAACGCTGATACTTATGCTAGTACTTTGAAAAAGAAAATGAAAGATGAAACCAATAAAATTATAAATCAGAAATACAATAATGCATTTGATAAAAAGAATAACAATACAACTTCTCCTGTTTCTTATGGAAGCTCCTATAAAAGATTTACTAATATAGAAGCAGGCCTTCGAAGAGGAAGAGATATGGTGAACTCTAGTAAGGCTAAAAATAGATATATTATTTTTATCTCTGATGGATTTCCAACTACATATTCAAATATGAAGAAAGATACATTAGGCTATGATGCAAAAGGTTATTTAGGATATAATGTTTATATGAATGATCATAATGAATTTTATTATCAATATAAGCCAAATCCAGCTGCTTCTAAAGAGGGTATATTTTATAATGAATTGAAAGGCGTGTATTGTACAGCAGGTGTTAATTATAGTGATGAAGCAGCAAGGAGAGCTAAGAATGTAGCATATACAATTAAAAATGAAGGAACGAAGATATTTTCTATTGGAGTTGGGTTAAATAATCAGCAACAAATAACAAATGATTATTTATCTGATATTAATAGAAAACAATACGAGAATAATCAAAATCGCTATGAGATAGGTAATGATACAGCAGATTTTAAAAAGTGGTTAGGTAGAGAAATAGGATCTGGTTATTCTAGCAATCCTGAAGAAAATTATTATTCAGATTCATATAATTTAGAAGCGTTAAAAGACGTATATAATAAAATATTTAAAAAAATAAAAGAACTTGCTAGTGAAGAAGCAAAAGCAACATGGGTTATAGAAGATCCTATGAATAATATTAATGATAATAATAAATTTATTGAATTTATTGGTTTATATGATGATAAAAATAAATTAAAAGATAAATTAATTAATGGCAATCCTGATGAAAGTGATACAGCAAATTATTCTGGCGATACTTTAAAATGGGATTTAAAAAATTCTACTTATACAGGTCCTACAGAAACTATAATTAATGGTAAAATAGAGAAAATTTATACTTATGAAGTAAAGTATCGAGTAAGAATAAAGAATGAGCAAAATGGGTTTGTTCCAAGTCAGCCATATAACACTAATGGTGAGACAAAATTAACTTATGTTATTAGAACAAACACAGGAGCAATTTCTGATCCCAAAATGTTAACTTTTCCAATACCTCAAGTAGAAGGCTATTTAGGTAAGTTAGAATTCTATAAAATATCTAAATATTTAAATAAACCATTAAGCGGTATTAAGTTTGAGATAATTCACGATCCATCATGTGCTTGTCTAAATGAAAGAAAACATATGAGCGAAAGCTTTAATAGGATAAGTGTATCTAATAATGAGGGAAAAGTGATATTTGATAAAATACCTTCAGGTCATAAATATATTCTTCATGAAATAAAAACAGATGAATATCATGAATTAGATAAAACTGAATATAAATTTGAAGTATCTTATGGAAATACAAATCCTAATTTTACTAACAAACAGATAATAAATAATTATAAAACTAAAAATTTAACTATTGAGAAAAAGCTTGATGGTACAACTAGTGATAAATCATTTAATTTTATTATAAGTGCTAAATATCAAGGTGAAAATCTTACTGGAAAATATATTACTATTATTAATAATAAAGAAGAAGAAAGAGAATTTATAGATGGTAAATTAGAAATTAGTTTAAAAGATAATGAAAAAATAAATATTAAAGATTTACCTTATGGAACTAAGATTACTGTTGAAGAGATAGATAGAGAAGGATTTACTGTTAAACATAATATAAATTCTGCAAAGGCAGTTTATTCTTATAATACTGAAGAAATTACTCTTGATAATGATGTAAATATCTTATTTACTAATATGTCAGGGTATCAGTTACCAGCAACTGGAAGTGCTGGAATGCTAATCTTGTTAATAATAGGCTCATTATTAATAATGATTCCTATTATTTATATAATAAAAAATGCTTTAGAAGAAAAAGCTGACTATTAAAGCATTAAAGTAAAGGAAGGAAAAATATGAAAAACATTAAAAATTTGTTAAGCATTTTATTCTTATTAGCTGTATCATTTACACAAATAATTAGAGTAAATGCGGCTGAAACTGGTACTATTACAGTTAATAAAGCAATAGTAGATGAAACTTATTCTATTTATAGAATATTAGATCTAGAAACATACGACAAGGCAAATAATCATTATATTTACCGTGCTAATGCAAGCTGGGAAGCATTTGTTAATGATGCTACTCTTGGAGGAAAATATCTAGAAGCAAAAAATGATAATGGTAAAGGTGCTACATACTATGTATGGAAAGAAAACGCTGATGTAGTAGAATTTACTAAAGAAGCACTTAAATATGCTACAGATAATAATATTCAAGCAGTTGCATCAACAAAAGCAACAACAACTACAGTAAAATTTGAAAACTTAGATCTAGGTTATTATTTAGTAAAGTCAACAGTTGGAGCTTTATTACACTTAGATACTACTGATCCAAATGGAGTAGTTGAAGAAAAAAACACTATAATTCCTGATGTTGATAAAGTAGTTAAAGAAAATTCAACAGGAAATTATGGAAAGCAAAATGATGCTAGTATTGGAGATACTGTTGATTTTAGAGCAACTATTAAAGTAGGAGCAGGTTTTACTGATTATATTCTTCGTGATAAAATGAGTGTTGGACTTACACTAAATAAAGACTCTATTAAAGTATCTGTTGGAAATACTATAGTAAATCCAAATAACTATACAGTAGCGTATGATGTAAATGGTGATACATTTACTATTACATTCAAAAATGAATATATTTCTGCATTACCAAGAAATACAATAATAACAGTTGATTACTCAGCTGTATTAAATGAAAATGCCGTAGTTGAAGGCGTTGGAAATCCAAATGAAGTTTCACTAAAATATGGTGATAACAACGAAACAACTAAGAAAGAAACTAAAACTTATACTTATGCTTTTGATCTAGTAAAGACTAATAAAGATAACCAAGAATTAAGTGGTGCTAAATTTAAATTACTAGATAAAGATGAAAAAGAAATAAAGGTAGTAAAAGTAGATGGTAATACTTACCGTGTAGCAACTGCTAATGAAACTGGTGTAGAAATCGAAGCTGGTAGAGTTGTAATCGAAGGCTTAGATGCTGGTACTTACTACTTAGAAGAAACAAAAGCTCCAGAAGGATACAATAGATTAACTAGTAATATCGAAGTAGTAGTAACTAAAATAAGTGCAAACAATACTATTGAAAGAGCTAATATCAATGTAGTTAACTATACAGGTAATGAATTACCAGAAACAGGTAGTATTGGAACAACTTTATTTGTTACATTAGGTTCAATCCTAGTACTTGGATTTGGTTTATTACTAGTAACTAAATTAAGAGCTTATAAAGCAAATATCTAAAAATAGTCAGCAATTACTATAATTTAGGGAGAGTTTATTCTCTTCCTAAATTATAGAATATTAAGGAGTAAAGAAGAGGTAAACGTATTATGAAAAAACATAAAACAACATTTATTATGACATTATTTTTTTTCATAGGACTTTTAACGCTTCTATATCCAACATTAAGTAATTATTACAATGAAAAAATGCAAGTAAAAACAATATATAATTATGAAAATATATTGAATGATACTAATAAAATAGATTTTGCTAAATTAAAAAGTGAAGCAAATGAATATAATGTGAAACTTGCTAATTTAAAAGAACCGTTACTTAGTTATGAATCTTTAGATAACTATCAAGAGCTATTAAACATAAATAATGACGGAATGATAGGATATATTACTATAGATAAAATAAAAATAGAACTTCCTATCTATCATGGAACTAGCAGTGAAGTATTAAATTCTAGTGTAGGACATTTGGAAGGAACATCTTTACCAATAGGTGGCTCTAATACTCATAGTGTATTATCTGCTCATAGAGGTCTTCCATCTTCTAAATTATTTACTGATTTAGATAAATTAGAAATAGGAGATACATTTAAAATAACTGTTTTAGATGAAACTTTAACCTATCAAGTAGATAAAATTACTATAGTAAAGCCATCAGATCGAAGTGAGTTAAAAATAGAAGAAGATGGTGATTATGTAACACTTCTTACTTGTACTCCTTATGGAATAAATACTCATAGACTACTAGTAAGGGGAACAAGAATAGAAGGGGAAACTAAAAAATCTTATATTACTACTGAAGCGTTTAAAGTAAATAAACTCATAGTAATACCTTTGGTATCATTACCAATAATATTATTACTAATGATTATTTTATTAATAAAGCCAGTGAAAAAAGTAAACATTAATAAATATGAAGAGTTTATTTATCCAAACGGAAAAAGCTAGGGGAGGTATTTTATGAAAAAGTTAAGTATTTTATTATTAATGTTATTTACCTTTTGTGCTAATATTCTATCTGTAAATGCACTAGATTTTACTAAAAAAGGAAGTATAGAAATAACACTAATAGAAAAAGAAGAACAAACTAAAATAAATGGAGCAGAATTAACAATATATAAAATTGCTGATGCTAAAGAAGAAAATCATAATTTAGTATTTGAATATGTTAATGAATTATCAGATTGTAAGGTTTCTTTAGATAATCTAGATAATGATAATATTAGCGAGGAAATAAATAAATGCTTAAATGATTCTGTTAAAGGAATTAGCTTAGTTACAGAAGATGGAAAAGTTAACTTTGAAGATTTAGATTTAGGATTATATTTAGTTAAGCAAACTAATAAAGTAGAAGGCTATAGCGTTATTACTCCTTATTTAGTAATGATCCCAAGAGTAATAAATGATGAATGGACTTATAACGTTACTTCTAAACCTAAAACAGACATTATAAGAGTAATAGATTTAAAAGTAACAAAAGTATGGAACAAAGCTAATTCTAATATTAGTTCTTCTATTAATTTACCAAAAGAAATTGAAATTGAATTATCTAAAAATGGAGAAGTAATAGATACTGTTAAATTAAATAGCGCTAATAATTGGGAATATACTTGGAAAGATCTAGAAAAAAGTGATATGTATAACGTAAGAGAAGTAAATGTTCCTAAAGGATATACGGTTACATATCAAAAAGAAGGTAATTTATTTATCGTAACT
Organism: uncultured Bacilli bacterium; assembly: GCA_934149465.1. Lineage (GTDB taxonomy): Bacteria > Bacillota_I > Bacilli_A > RF39 > UBA660 > CAKPEZ01. Next base: position 63,654 of record CAKPEZ010000002.1, read on the forward strand.
AATACAACTAGCTTAGTTCAAACAGGTAATATGCCTTGGCTTGTTGAAATAATTGGTGGAATAGGACTTATATTTATTGTTATTTCTCTAATATATAATAAAAATGAACAAAAAAGCTAAAATATTATTATTAATAGGAATATTCTTTATATTACTGGCGATTTCTCTTGGAATTTACTTTGAATGCAAAGAGATATATTCTAAAAGAAAAAGTAGTGAAGCTATGAACATAATTTTAGAAAAAACTACTAATGAAGAAATTAAGAAAGATACTATTAATATAGATGGAACAGAATATATTGGATACTTAACTATACCTTCTTTAGAATTAAATTTACCAATTACTAAAGAATATTCATATACTTCTTTAAGTAAATCACCAGCTGTTTATTATGGCTCTATAGAAAGTAATAATCTTGTTATATGTGGTCATTCATATACAGCACATTTTGGTAATTTATACAAACTAAAAAAAGAAGATATTATTATCATAACTGATGTAAATAATAATAAATATACTTATCAAGTGGAATTAACTGAAATCTTATCACCAAGTAATATCAAAGAAATGATTGAAAGTGATTTTGATTTAACTATTTATACTTGTACTAAAGATGGCTTAAAAAGAGTAACTGTAAGATGTAATAGAATTTAAAAAAAGGAATATCTAAATAAAAAAGATATTTCTTTTTTTATTTATAAAAAAATGTGCTATAATAACTAAAAATGTTCTTTTTAATAAAAACATTATTGACTTGGCAGGTAAGTGCAATGATATCATTCATTTTGAAAGGGAGGATTTAGATATGTATAAAATAGGTGAATTTTCTAAAATAGTTGATATTCCTGTTAGAACATTAAGATATTATGCTGATTATGGAGTATTAGTTCCTAGTTTAAAAGATAAATATACAGGATATAAATATTATGATGATAAGAATATTTCTGAATGTGAAAAGATTAAACTATTAAAAACATTAGATTTTACTCTTGATGAAATAATTAGATATAGAGATTCTTTAGATTATAATATCTTAGAAGAAAAGAAAAAAGAATTAAAAATGAGAATGTACTTATTAAAGTTAAAATGTAAAAAGTTAAGTTTAATGCAAAATAAACTTAATAAAGTAGATTATGGTAATATTAAAGAAAGTCAAAATGAAAAAGTACTTAGGAGGACATATGAAAAAAGATTTATTAGAACAAATATTAAATAATGGTAAAAATGTAATAGTATCTGGGAATATTGCAAGTGGAAAAACAACTAATATAATGTTTCCTTTAGTAAGTGAAATGATTAATAAAAAAGAAAGTTTATTTTTTCTTGATTCAAAAGAAGAATACTTAAATACTTATTATCAAGAATTAAAAAATAAAAATTATAATATTATAATTTTGAATATAAGAAATTTAGATAATTCAGAATCTTGGAATCCTTTATTATATCCATATAAATTATTTAAAGAAAATAATCTTGATAAAGCTAAAGAGTATCTTGAAAAAATAGGAAAGACGTTATTTTATGAAGAATCAACTAGTTCAGATCCTTTTTGGACTAATATGGCATCAGACTTTATAACAGGAATTATTTTAGGATTATTTGCAGATGCTAGAGAAGATGAAATTAACTTTATTAGTATTAATAATATGATTAATGAAGAAGATAGTGGATACTTAAGGGAATATTTTAATTTAAAAGATAAAAATGCTTTAGAAAATATTTACTCTTTGCCAACTATCTCAGCACCTATTGATACTAAAGGTGGAATTTTAGCTACAGCAAGATCAGGATTAAAAACGTATATTTCTAGTAAAAAATTATCAGAAAAGATGCAAATAACATCGTTTGATTACAAAGATATTTTAAACAAACAAACTGCCATCTTTTTTATTGGGAAAGATGAAAATAAAGCATATAATTCATTAATTGCTATCTTTATTGAGCAGTTATACAATTACTTACTTGATGAAAAGAACAAAAGAAATTTTAATTTTGTTTTAGATAATTTTGATTCTTTAATAAGAGTTGATAGCATCTCAGATATGATGAGTTCTTGCTTAGCTAGAAATATTAAAATTCTTATTGGAACAAGAAGTATTAGTGCTCTAAAAGAAAAATATGGATCATATATTACTGAATTAGCAGATGTTATTGAGATAAAAAATAAAGATATCTTATTAAATATAAATGGCGAATATTTAAAAGAAACTAAAGATTTTAAAGATGTTTCTATTAAAGAGCAAAATATAAAAATGCCTAATTTAAAAGAAAAAAAGTTAATACATTTGATTTACGATTATTTATTAAAAATAAAAAGAAAGAACTAAAAATATAAATATAATTAAAAATCTATATATGATAAGAAATTTAATCATATATAGATTTTTTATATTTAGAAAAGAAGTTTTACGTTTTAGAATTCCTTTTAATTTACTTCTTAATATATCCATGTTATAATGAATTTAATAGGTGATATATATGAAAAAAATAATAATGGGAAGTATTATTGGATTAATTATGTTAGGAAGCTTTTTTTTAGTTAGTAAATATCAAGATAATGAAAGAAAAAAAGAAGAGAAAGAAGCACTATCTTCAGTCTTAGAGCATTATAATAAGTATGTTAAAACTAATAAAGAAAGCACTTTGTACATCAAAAAAGAAAAAGAATATAAGAAAATAGGATTAGTCTCTAAAAATGTAGAATTATCTTTAAAAGAAGAAGATATAACTTCTAATACTAAATATTTTACTATTACTAGTCTTGACAAAGAGTATTATATAAAATATGAGGATGTAGATAAGATAAATGAACTAACTGAGAAAAATACTAGATATAAAAGATATATTCCTTTTAATCAAAATATTATTACTAATGAAGAGTTTTCATTTTATGATGGTGGAGAAAAGTTTTATACTTTCTATGAAAGTTTTAGCTTACCTATTATTATCAAAGAAGATAATTGTTATTACGTAGAATATGATGGCCATCTATTAGCGGTTAAAAAAGAAGATGTCAAAGAAATTATTGATAACCATAATACTGATCTAACTAATTCTAGTGGTGTAGCAGTATTAAATTATCATTTCTTTTATGATGAAGAAAATAAAGAAGATTATTCTACTTGTAGAGAAATTATCTGTATGAGTAAAAAACAGTTTAAAGAAGAATTAGAATATTTTAAGAAAATAGATATATTTACCCCTAGTATGAAAGAATTAGAAATGTATCTTGATAAAAAGATTAATCTTCCTAAAAGTGTTTTAATTACTATTGATGATGGTGGAAGAACAGATATTGCTATTAAATTACTTACGGAATATAAATATAATGCGACTATCTTTTTAATTACTTCTTGGTTTGATCCTAGTTCTTATTATAGTAGTGAGTATATAGAACTACATTCCCACGGCAATAACTTACATAATCCTGGAGTATGTCCTGGTGGACAAGGAGGCGCAATTAAATGTTCTCCTCGTGATAAATTACTTGCTGACTTAAAAGAAAGTAGAGATAAATTAGGTGGATCTACTGCTTTTGCTTTTCCTTTCTATGAGTATAATGACTATGCTATTAGCGTTCTAAAAGAAGCAGGATTTACTATGGCCTTTATTGGAAAAAATTCTAAAACTGATAATCTTGCTAAACCAGGAAGCAATAAATTTAAAATAAGAAGATACCCTATGCTTAATAAAACAAGCATAAGTGATTTAGAAGAATATTTTAGTAAAATTAAATAGAAAAGAGTGATTAATGTGGAAGAAAATACTAGGACAAGCAATGTTATTAGAAATACTTATGTTGGAATAATTACCCAAGTATTTATCTTAATAGCAAGCTTTGCTAATAGAACTATCTTTATCAAAATATTAGGTAATGATTATTTAAGTATTAATGGATTATTTTCTAATATCTTAAGTATGCTTTCACTTGTTGAACTAGGCTTTGGAACAGCTCTTATCTATATGCTTTATAAGCCAGTTGCTGAAAATGATATCAAGAAGACTCAAAAACTAATAAAATACTATCAAAAAGTGTATTCAATTATTGGAACTATTATGTTAATTCTTGGAATCTTGATTATTCCATTTATGAAATATCTTATTAAAGATGCTCCTGATATCAAAGAAAATTTAATTCTTATATATATTCTTTATCTAATCAGTACTTGCATAGGATATTTCTTTGCACATAAATCAGCAATTATAAATGCTAATCAAAAAAATTATATAGTAATTTTATATAACCAAGTAGGGAAATTATTACAGTCTATTATTCAAATAGTTCTTCTTTTACTAACTAAAGATTATATCTTATACCTAGTAATTAACGTAGTAACTACTATTATAAGTAATATCTTAATATCTCTAAAAGCTAATAAAATGTATCCATATTTAAAAGAAAAAAATATTGAAGATATAGATAAAGAAGATAAAAAGACAATTACTACCAAAGTAAAATCACTTATCTTATATCGTCTTGGCCCATCTATTTTAAATGGATCTGATAACTTGATATTATCTTCCTGCGTTAGCTTATCAGCAGTTGGAATATATTCTAACTATTATTTACTTACTAACTATTTAAATTTATTTATAAGCCAAATAACATCTTCCTTGGAAACTAGTATTGGTAATTTAAATGCTAAAGAAACAAATAATCAAAAAGAATATGTATTCTATAAAATTTTATATATTTGCTTTTTAATTTACGGCACTATCTCTATTTTACTTATGGCTTTAGTAAATGATTTTATTGGAATATGGCTTGGTAATAAATATTTATTTAGTAGTTTTATAGTATTTACAATAGTATTATATAATTACTTTAATGGAATGCACTTTCCGTGTTATTCTTATAGAACTACCGCTGCTTTATTTGAAAAGTCTAAATATGTTCCTATTTATGAAGCTATATTAAATATTGGAATTTCTATTCTTTTAGCTAAGTATATTGGAGTAGCAGGAGTCTTCTTAGGTACGTCTATCTCTAAATTCTTAACATTCTCTTGGACCGATCCTGTAGTAATTTATAAATACTTATTTAAAAGCAATAACCTAAAAAAATATTTCTTAAAATATTATTATTACTTCTTTATAACCTTAGCAGTAGGAGGATTAATTTATTATTTATCTTCATTATTTCCTGTATATAGTTACTTAACTTGGTTTATAAAGGCAGTAGTATTAGGAATTATTACATTAATATTTATCTTTATCTTTACTTTTAAAACTAAAGAATATAAAGAAATAAAATATTTAATTAAAGATCTTATTAATAAAAAATTAAAAAGGAGAAAAGAAGTATGTTAAAAATATGTTTAATTACCCCAAATCTTTTGCCAGTTCCAAGTGTTAAAGGAGGTGCGATTGAAAGCTTAGTTACTAATATTGTTAAAAAGCAAGAAGAATATAAAAAATTAGATTTAACAGTAGTATCTTTATATGACAAAAAAGCTTTAGAAGAAAGTAAAAAATATCCTAATACTAAATTTATCTATATAAAAAAGAATATTTCATATTATATTACGGGTATTTTTTATAATATATCTAACCGTTTATTTAAGACTAATTTAAATACTTATAATCATTTCGTTTTAAATAAGATTAAGAATATGAACTTTGACTATGTAGTAGCGGAAGGTGGTCATTATGAAAGTTATAATAAGTTCTTAAAATATTATAAAAAAGAAAACTTAATAATTCATTTGCACCATGTAGAAAGATCTAATGAAATAATAGATAAGACATTCTCTAGATTACTTGGAGTATCTGATTATGTTACTAATGAATTTAAAAAAACTACTAATAAAATAGATACTTATACCCTAAGAAATGGAATTGATCTTAATTTATTTGATAAAGAAGCATCTATTAAAGAAATTAATCAGATTAAGAAAAAATATGGAATTATTAAGAATGATTTTATTATTTTATTTGTTGGAAGATTAATTCCTGCTAAAGGAGTATTAGAATTAATAAAAGCAGTTAAGAAAATTGATAATCCTAATATAAAATTAATGATTTTAGGAAATAATCCTGATTCTCTTAGTACTAAAGATGAATATGTTTTATCTTTAGAAAAAGAAATAGAAGGATTTGAAAAAAAGATATTTTTTACAGGCTACGTTAATAACTGGGAAGTATATAAATATTATCAAGCTTCGAATGTTGTATGTATCCCTTCTATTTTGGAAGATGCTGCAACTTTAGTATGTGTAGAAGCAATGATTTCTAGAAAAATAGTTTTAGCTACCAATAGCGGTGGTATTCCAGAGCACTTATTAAAAGATTCTTCTTTAGTAGTTGATAAAAAAGAAAATCTAATAGATAACTTGAAAGACGGAATTATAACTTTATATAATAAAAAAGATAAATTTCCTTTAATGGTGGAAAAAGCTTATCAGCACGCTTTAAAATTTAACTCTAATAATATGTATTTAAAACTTGTATCTTACTTAGAAGAATTTAAAAAAGAAGATGAAAAAAAATGAAATATAGTATTATAATTCCTGTTTATAATGTAGAAGAGTATTTGGATAGGTGTTTAAAAAGTATTTTAAATCAAACATACTCTAACTATGAAGTTATTATTGTTAATGATGGAAGTCCTGATAACAGTGATAATATAATAAAGTCCTATGAAAAAGAAGATAAACGTTTTAAAGAATATAAGAAAGTAAATGGTGGGCTTAGTGATGCCAGAAACTATGGATTAAAATATGCAACCGGAGATTATCTAATATTTATAGATGCTGATGATTATATAGAAAGTAATTACTTAGAAAAAGTAAATGATGTATTAGAAAGAAATAAGGATATAGATGTTCTAAAATTTAAGATTAAACTAGTTGATGAAGGGGAAAATCTTATTAGAATGGAAAATGGTCTTAATAAAGAGGGAGTAACTTCTTTTGAAGAACTTGTTAAATTAGAATTCTTAGAACCAGCTTGGAGCTATGTATATAAATTATCTTTTTGGAAAGAAAATAATTTTACTTATCTAAAAGGAATGATTCATGAAGATTTTGGACTTACTCCAGAAATATTAATGAAAGCAAATAAAATATATTACTTAAATTCTTATCTATATAACTACGTTCAAAGAAATGGAAGTATTATGAGTTCTAATAATAAAGAAAAACTCCATAAAAAAGCTTATGACATGTTATATCAATATGATCGCTTAATAAAGATTAATTATAATAAAGATACTAAAGTTTATAAAAGCTTTTTAGCAAACGCTCTTATTTCTAAAACAAATACTCTAGATAAAGAAGAACAAAAAAAATATAAAGAAGAATTAAGAAAAAGAAAAGTAATAGATAATTTAATAGATGATACTTTAAAAAGAAAAATAAAAAAAATTATATATAAGATTTTTTGGAGGTAATATGATAACAGTATTTACGCCTAGTTATAATAGAAAGAAAGAACTTAGTAATTTATATAATTCTTTATTAAAACAAGATACTAAAGACTTTGAATGGCTTATTGTTGATGATGGATCTAAAGATGATACTAAAGACTATGTTTTATCTTTAAAAAAAGAAAATAAAATAAATATTAACTATGTATATAAAGAAAATGGTGGGAAACAGTCAGCTTATAATAAAGGCTTAGAAAGCGCTAATGGGGATATCTTCTTATGTATAGATTCTGATGATATCTTAAAAGAAAATATCTTAGAAATGATTAGTAAAGATTTCTCTAAAATAAAAAAAGATAAAGAAATTGCTGGCATTATGTATATTCAGGGTTTTATAAAAGATAAAAAGAAAGTTATTGGTACACTTTTTCCGTTTGATGATATGGTAGATACTTATTATAATGTTTATCATAAACATCATGTTACTGGAGATAAATTAGTAGTACTTAAAACAAGTGTTGCTAGAGAGTATTATTTTCCTTTAATAAAAGGGGAAAAGTTTGTACCAGAAGCTTTAATATTTAATAGAATTTCTTTAAAATATAAATTCTTATGTAAAAACACAATAACTAGTTATAAAGATTACTTAGAAGGAGGATATTCTTCTAATTACTTTAACTTAGTAAAAAGAAATCCTTTAGGAAATAGATTATACTTTAAAGAACTATATAACATGGAAAAATCTTTATATAATGTATATGGCTATATACTATTTAGCATTTATGGTAAAAAAAGCTTTAAAGAAACAATTAAAGATCATCCTTCTAAAATAAAAGTATTTATCTTATATTTACCAGTAAAAATTATAAGTATTATTAGAAAGTAGGAATATTATGAAAATAAACATTATGACAATGCAGACAGCACCCAATTTTCATGCTGGTCAAAAAGCTCCTAGTGATATAATTGAAATATTAAAACAAGATTATCAAGTAAGAACAACTTTTTTTGATGAGCAAAAAACAAAAAATCCTGTTAAAAAGATTACTAAAAGATTAAAATATGCTTATGAATTTATTAAAGCAAGATTAAGAGGAGAAATAGTAATATTACAGTTTCCTCTTCCAGAAGTATCTAATATATTAAATAAGATTTTCATTTTTAACATGTCTTTTCTAAATAAAAAGAAGACTATAATTTTAATTCATGATTTAAATGGCCTTCGCTTTCAAGATAATTCTTTATATAAAAGAGAAATAGCAAGATTAAATAAAGTAAATTATATTATAGTACATAATGATATAATGAAAAAGAAATTAAAAGAATCTGGCGTAAATAAAAAAATGTATTCCTTAGGAATATTTGATTATTTATGTAATGATACTTCAAAAACTACTACAAAGAAAAATGGGGATAAAATAAAAATAGTATATGCTGGTAACTTAGTAAAAGAAAAAAGCCCATTTATCCATGAGATTAGCAAAAATAATATAAATTATATCTTGAATTTATATGGAGTTGGAATTAATAAAGATTTAGCACCTAATATCATTTATAAAGGGAAATATAGTGCAGATGAACTTCCTAGTAAATTAGATGGAGATCTAGGATTAATCTGGGATGGAAAAGCAGATACAAGTGATGAAAACTATCAAATGAAAAATTATACTAAATATAATAATCCTCATAAATTATCTTGCTATATGGCAGCAGGATTACCTGTAATAGTATGGGAAAAAGCAGCAATAAGTAAATTTGTTAAAGATAATAATATTGGATATACTATAAAGAAAATAGATGATATAAACATTCTAGATTTTTCTGATTTAAAAGAAAAAGCAGAAAATGTCAAAAAAATAGAAGAAAAAGTTCAAAACGGAGAATATACTAAAAGCGTTATTAAGAAAATATTAAAAGATATGGGGGAGATAAAATGAAATATGATTATTTAATCGTTGGAGCTGGCTTATTTGGATCTACTTTTGCATATGAAATGACTAAAAGAGGAAAAAAATGCATAGTAATAGAAAAAAGAAATCACATAGGTGGAAATATTTACTGTGAAAAAATTAATAATATTAATGTTCATAAATACGGAGCACATATATTTCATACTAGTAATAAAGAAATTTGGGATTATCTAAATAACTTTACAGAATTTAATAATTATATAAATTCACCAATTGCTAATTATAAAGGTGAATTATATAATATGCCATTTAATATGAATACTTTTACTAAAATATGGAAAGACGTAGTAACTCCAGATGATGCTAAAGCAAAAATAGAACAAGAAAAACTTCTTATAACTGGAAAAGAACCAGCTAACTTAGAAGAGCAAGCAATATCTTTAGTAGGTAGAACTATTTATGAAAAATTAGTTAAAGGATATACAGAAAAGCAGTGGGGAAGAGATTGTAAAGATTTACCAGCTTTTATTATAAAAAGATTACCAGTAAGATATGTATTTAATAATAATTACTTTAATGATCGTTATCAAGGAATTCCAGTAAATGGCTATAACGTAATTATTGAGAAAATGCTTGAAGGATCTGACGTTATTTTAAATACTGATTATTTAAGAGATAAAGAGAAATATAATAATATGGCAAAAAAAGTTATATATACAGGAATGATTGATGAATATTATAATTATTCTCTTGGCAATTTAGAATATCGTTCTTTAACTTTTGAAAATGAAATTCTTCCTGATAATGATAATTATCAAGGAGTAGCGGTAGTTAACTATACTGATAGAGATACTCCTTATACTAGAATAATTGAACATAAACACTTTGAATTTAACGATTGTAAAGGAACTATTATTACTAAAGAATATCCTAAAAAGTGGAATCTTAAAGATGAAGCTTATTATCCAGTTAATGATTCAAAAAATAATGATTTATATAATAAATATCTAGAATTATCTAAAAAAGAAGATAAAGTAATTTTTGGAGGAAGATTAGGAGAATATAAATATTATGATATGGATAAAGTTATTATAGCTTCTTTAGAATTAGTAAAGCGCCTAGAGAAAAGAGAAAATACTTTATGAAAAAGAAGTTATTAGTATTTGGCTATAATATGCAGATGGGCGGAGCAGAAAAAGCTCTAACTGATACTTTAAAATATTTATCTCCTTTCTGTGAAATAGATTTATATTTACTAAAAAAAGAAGGAACTCTTCTTTCAGAAGTTCCTTCTAACGTAAATATCTATCAAATGAGAAATAATATATTTTCTTATCTATTATTTAGATTTATTCCTTTCTTTAGAAAAAGAAAAATTAATAAGATTGCAAATAAAAAAGATTACTATGCAGTATTTGGTTACATGGAAGGAAGAAGTGGAACTTGGGTAGCTGATATCAAAAAGAAAATAAAAAAATATGCTTGGATTCATAATGATGTTTTTAAATTTGATATTGGAATATCCGATAAAGAAGCTAAAAATACTTATAATAAATTAGATAAAGTAATATGCGTATCTAAACAAGCAAAAGAAAACTTTTGTAAAAAATATGGAATATCTTCTAATAAAGTTATTGTAATATATAATTTTATTAACGAAGAAGAAATTCTAAAAAAAGCAGATGCTTTTAAAGTAAATAATAAAAGATTTACTTTTGTAAATGTTGCTAAAATGCGAGATCAAAAAAGGCAAGATCGTTTAGTAAAAGCTGCTAAAGTATTAAAAGAAGAAGGATTTGATTTTGAAATACAATTAATAGGGGATGGACCTAATTATGAAAAAATAAAGAAGATGGTAGAAGATTATAACGTTTCTGATATCGTTATATTAAAAGGATTACAAACAAATCCTTATCCCTATATAAAAAATGCAGACTTTTTTATTCTAACTAGTTATATGGAAGGATATGGAATTGTTATAAAAGAAGCACTTCTTTTAAAGACAAAGATAGTAACAACTAGAGTAACTGGACCTGTAGAAATATTAGAAAATGGTAAATATGGCTTAATAATGGAAAATACTGATGAAGCTGTTATAGATAAAATGAGAGAAATTCTTTTAAATAAAAATAATTATAAAAACTTAGAAAAAGTATTGTATAATTATAAAGGCGATAACGAAATAATTAAAAAGCAAACTTTAAAATTATTAGATTTATAAAGTAATATAAGGAGTTAAACATGAAAGAACAAGCACAGAAGAAAATCTTAAATATTATTTTAATATTTATATTATTACAACCAATTTTTGATATATTATCAAGATTAGCAATATTAGACTATATTCCAAATATTTCTACTTATGTAAAGCCATTATTTGTCTTTGGAATAAGTGGATATTTATTATTTAAATATAGCAATATAAAAAAGAAATGGTATTTATATATAACCATTTTTGCCTTATTTATGATTAGTCATTTATATTTATTATATAAACTACTAACTCCAGTACCAGTTATACTTCATGAAGCAAGATTTATGATTAATATAGCTTATATGATTGCTCTTTATATTGGGTTATATACTTTATATAACCAGTATACTAATAAAGAAGAAATGCTACGGAAAATAAAGAATACTGTTTTAATAACGTTTATTTTATACTTTGTTTTATACTTACTAGCAGTAGTAACAGGAACTTCTGGAATGACTTATGAAGTAGCAGATAAAAATAAATTAGGGTTTAAAGGTTGGTATGATTCAGGTCAAATATTAGGACATGCCTTTTCAATTATGTTTCCTGTTTTATTATATACTATTCTAAAACCAAAAACTAAGAAAATTCTTAGGGTATTATTCTTAAGTCTTGCCTTAATAGTAGTATCCTTACTTGGAACAAAAGTACCATACTTTATTACTATTGTTGTTTTAATATTATACTTAATTATTGTTCTTGGTATTAAGATTTTTAATAAAGACTTTAAACAAAATTGGTTTAATTTTTGCTTAGTATTTTTCTCTTTGCTAATAATGATTGTTACTTATCGTTATACTCCAGTAGCATATAATACTAATATAAATTACTTAAATTCTCTTATTAATGTTAAAGATTATAATCTAGATTCTATTAGTGGTAGCGATAAGACTATGAGTTATGATGATATTATAAAGACTTATCCTAATGAAGATGTTAATGATTTAGTAAAATATGCTACTTGGAGTAAGGAATCTAGTGATTATCTAGAAACTTTATTTAGAAAAGAAGTAATTCATCCATCTGATACTAGGGCAAAACAATTTTTCTATTCTTATAAAAAATATAGTCTTTCTTCACTAAAATATAAAATGCTTGGAATAGGCTTTTTAAATCAAGATTCTCTTTTATCATTAGAAGGAGATTTCTTTATGGCTTTATTTAATTTTGGAATAATAGGATTCTTACTATTTTTATATATTCCTCTTAAGTATTTCTTTTATTCAATTTATTTTATATTAAAGCATTTAAAGAATATTGACTTAGAGACATATATGATTTTTATGGGGCTTGGAATATTCTTTTGTATAAGTATTTATGCTGGATATACTTATATATATACAAACTTTTCTTGCTTCTTAGTACTTCTTCTAATTATGCTGCAAGCTAGTTTAGATGTAGTACTTATAAAAAATCCTAAGAAGATAAAGAATATTACTTTCTTATCTCTTCATTTAGGATATGGTGGAATAGAAAGCGCTACTATTAATTCTGCTAATGCTTTATCAGATAAATATAATATAGAGATAGTATCTTTTTATAATTTAAAAAAGAATGCCGTTAAAAATATTAAGTCTAATATTAAGATAACTTATTTATATAATGGTGAACCTAATAAAGAGAAAATAATAGAATATCTTAAGAATAAGAAATATTTCTTAGGATTAATAGAAGGATTTAAAGCATTTATTATCTTATTAAAAAAGAAATTCTTAGTAATAAGAAAGATAATCTTTAGCAAAAGTGATGCTATAGTATCTACTAGAATGGAATTTAACTTATTATTAAATAAATATGGTAAAAAAGAAACTCTAAAAATAGCCCAAGAACATCAATATCATAACAATAATAAAAAGTACTTAAGACATATTAGAAATGATTATAATAATATAGATTATCTTTGTGCATTAACTACTTGCTTAAAAGAAGATTATGAAAAGCTTCTTATAAATAATAATCATACTAAAGTAGTACTTTTACCTAATATGTTAGTAAATTATCCAAAAGAAAAAAGTAATCTAGATAATAAGAATATAATTACTGTTAGTAGATTAGATATTGGTAAAAGAAATAATGAAATTATGAAAATATTTAGCAAAATAGAAATACCAGATAGTAAATTATATATAATTGGTGATGGAAAAGAATATAATAATCTTTTAAAGTTAAAAGATGAGCTTAATTTAAAAGATAATGTTTTGTTAACTGGATATTTATCTCATAATGAAATATCATCTTATATGTTATCTTCTTCAGTATTTTTAATGGCTTCTATTACTGAAGGATTACCAATGGTATTATTAGAAGCTATGAGTTATGGAATTCCTTGTATAGCATATTTTACTCCATCAGGAACTGGAGATATTATTAAAGATGGATATAATGGATATCTAATTAAAGATAGAAATGAAACTAGATATATTAAATGTCTAAAGGAAATTCTTAATAATAAAGAATTAAGAAAAGAAATGGGCGAGAATGCGGTTAAGACTGCTAATAAATTTAGTAAAGAAAATATCTTAATTATTTGGGAAAATATCTTAAATCGTCGTTAATTTACTTTAAAAGGAGGCTTAATAATGAAAAAGATAATACTTACTGGAGATAGACCTACTGGAAAGTTACACCTAGGACATTATGTTGGCTCTTTAAAAAGAAGAGTAGAATTACAAAATTCTAATGAATTTGATGAAATATATATAGAAATTGCTGATTCTCAAGCAATAACTGATAATGCATATGATTTAGAAAAAGTAAGAAGAAACGTTATTGAAGTAGCATTAGATTATCTTGCTTGTGGGATTGATCCTAAAAAAAGTGTAATTTTTGTTCAATCACAAATACCTGAATTATGTGAATTAACATTTTATTATTTAAATTTAGTAACATTATCAAGATTACAAAGAAATCCTACAATTAAAGAAGAAATAAAATTAAGAGGATTTAATGCAAGTATTCCAACTGGATTTCTTATTTATCCAGTTAGCCAAGCTGCTGATATAACTGCATTTGATGCTAATGTTATACCAGTTGGCGAAGATCAATTACCTATGATTGAACAAACTAGAGAAATAGTTAGAACATTTAATAATTTATATGGTAATGTACTAACAAATCCGAAAGCACAACTTCCAGAAAATCAAATTTGTTCTAGATTACCTGGTATTGATGGGAAAACTAAAATGAGTAAATCACTAGGTAATTGCATATATATATCAGATGAACCAGAAGATATAAAAAGAAAAGTAATGGCAATGTTTACTGATCCAAATCATTTAAAAGTAGAAGATCCAGGAACAATCGAAAATAATACAGTCTTTATCTATTTAGATGCTTTTTGTAAAAATGAACATTTTGAAAAGTATCTTCCTGAATATAAAAGCTTAGATGAATTAAAAGATCATTATAAACGTGGTGGTTTAGGAGATGTTAAAATAAAAAAATTCTTAAATAATATTTTACAAGAAGAACTAGAACCAATTAGAAAAAGAAGAAAAGAATATGAAAAGCATATTCCAGAAATTTATCAAATGCTAAAAGATGGCAGTGAAAAAGCAAGAAAGAAAGCTGCTAGTAAAATGGAAGAAGTAAAAAATGCTATGAGAATAAATTATTTTGATGATTTAAATCTAATTAATGATCAAGTAAAAAAATATAGTGATAAAAATAGCAGTGAACTTTAATTAAATGTAAAAAAAGTTTTCTACTTAGATAAGTAGCAAAATGAACATAATTTCTATTTTTATTTAGGAAATATGTTCATTTTTTTCTTTATATGAATAAAAAACTACTTAATACTTAACTATGACATTAACTTGACAGATTGAATCTACTTTTTATTTACATCTTAATAATCAAATGTTATACTTTAAGTGAAAGGAATGGTATTTTTTATGACAATATTAGTAACTGGTGGGGCTGGATATATTGGAAGCCACACTTGTGTAGAATTATTAAATAGTGGGTATGATGTTATTGTAATTGATAACTTCTGTAACTCTAAGAAAAGCGTATTAGACAAAGTTTATCAAATAACTGGTAAAAAAGTGAAATTATATGAAAATGATGTATGTGATGTAGAAGCATTAACTAAAATATTTGAAGAAAATAAAATAGATGCAGTTATTCACTTTGCTGGATTAAAAGCAGTAGGAGAAAGCGTTGAAAAACCTTTATTATATTATCGTAATAACTTAGATAGTACACTTTCTTTATGCGAAGTTATGAGCAAATATAACTGTAAGAAATTAGTATTTAGTAGCAGTGCGACTGTATATGGAGCACCTGCTAAACTTCCAATTACTGAAGATATGCCTCTTTCAGTAACGAATCCTTATGGAGCAACCAAATTATTTATTGAAAGAATACTAGAAGACTTATATGTAGCAGATCCATCTTTTAGCATTGCTTTACTTCGTTACTTTAATCCAATTGGGGCACATGAATCTGGATTATTAGGTGAAGATCCAAATGGTATTCCAAATAATTTAATGCCATATATTGTAAAAGTTGCTACTGGTGAATTAGAAGAATTAAAAGTATTTGGTAATGACTATAATACAGTTGATGGAACAGGCGTAAGAGATTACATTCATGTAGTAGATTTAGCTAAAGGACATGTAAAAGCTATTGAAAAAGTATTAAGTGGAACTGGAGTAGATGCTTATAATCTTGGAACAGGAGAAGGTTACAGCGTTCTTCAAATAGTAGATGCATTTGAAAAAGGAAATAACCTTAAAATAAATTATAAGATAGTAGGAAGAAGACCTGGAGATATTGATGCTTGTTATAGTGATCCTAGTAAAGCATATAATATCTTACACTGGAAAGCTAATCTTACTTTAGATGATATGGTTAAATCAGCATATAACTTTGCTAAAAAAAATAAATA
The DNA here is from genome assembly GCA_934149465.1 of uncultured Bacilli bacterium. Lineage (GTDB taxonomy): Bacteria > Bacillota_I > Bacilli_A > RF39 > UBA660 > CAKPEZ01. Next base: position 80,076 of record CAKPEZ010000002.1, read on the forward strand.
GGACAAAGTATGAAGAAAAAAGTATTATTTATATCTAGTACTGGTGGACATTTAGATGAATTACTCCAATTAAAAGAAATGTTTCCTAAGTATGATTATCATATAATTACAGAAAAGACCAAATCTAATTTAAGCTTAAAAAAGAAATATCCTAAAAGAGTAAATTATTTGGTATATGGTAGTTATACTACAAAATTAAATAAACTTATCTATCCATTTAAATTATTATATAATACTATTAAATCTTTTATTCTTTATTTAAAGATAAGACCTAAGTATATAGTATCAACAGGTGCTCATACAGCAGGACCTATGTGTTTAATTGGACACATCTTTGGTAGTAAAATTATTTATATTGAAACATTTGCAAACAGTAAAACTCAAAGTAAGACAGGTAAAATAGTTTATAAATTTGCGGATCTATTTATAGTACAATGGGAAAGCTTATTAGAATTATATCCAAATGCTATATATGGAGGATGGATATTCTAATGAAAGTTATAGAAAATATAAAACGAAAGGAATCAATTTAGATTGATTATGCGTGAATAAAATGATTTTAGTAACTTTAGGTACTCAAGATAAACCTTTTACCAGACTTTTAGATTCTGTTCAAAAAGAAATAGATAATGGAAATATCAAAGATAAAGTGATAGTCCAAGCTGGTTATACTAAATATAACAGTGATGAAATGGAAATATTTGATTTAATAGATAGAGATAAATTTAGTGAATTAATTAAATCTTGCGATCTTTTAATTACTCACGGAGGAGTAGGTTCTATTCTAACTGGACTTAAAAATAATAAAAAACTTATTGTTTGTCCTAGACTTGCTAAATATCATGAACATATGAATGATCATCAAATTCAAATAGTAGATCGTTTCTATGAGGAAGGATATATTTTAAGATATAATGATGGTGATAATTTAGCTGACGTTTTAAAGCAAAGTGATAATTTCAAACCTAAAAAATTTAAAAGTAATACTGATAAATTTATAAGTATAATAGAAAACTATATTGATAATAACTAAAAGCGATCGAAAATGATCGCTTTTTATGTTCTTTTATCTCTTGCTTAGAAATATAAAATAAGCTATAATTATATCATAGGAGATTATACGTATATGAATAAAATTGTAATGGATAACATAGATAAGGGGTGTATGCCTACTTTAAATAAATACATAAAAGAGCAATTAATAGGGGCGATTATAAAATACGTTATTTCAAAAGATAGCAGTTATTTTACTGATGAATATAATGCTAGAAATATTATAAATTCACTTTCTCCTAATGATTTTAAACAAGCTTTATTAGAACATGTAGTAAAATTAGATGCTATAAAGCCAATACAAGAATTAAGATATCTTTATGACTTTGGTAAAGATTATGCTTCTCATAGCATTGGCGAAACTGAGCTTAGATTATATGAAACACTTGAAATAGCAGTAGATGATGTTTTTAATATAGGGGCAGTTAATGATGCTTATAAGATTATTACTTATGACCAAAATGCTCTTTATAATGTAGTTGAATCTTTTGTTGAATTTCGTTATATTAAAGGTCAAAGACATGAGTTAGATACTAGATATTTAGAAGATGATTTGCATAAACAAATCATTTGGAAGATAGAAGATTACTTCCGAATAAATAATGTATAATTAGTGTAAAAAAACTTGTAAAGAATAAAATTATAGAGTATCCTTATAATAGGAGTGTGATAATAGTGATATATCCATCAATAGATCTTATTTTAAACATAGTACCATCTAAGTATGAATTAGTTCATATTGTTGCTAAAAGAAGTTTAGAAATGGCTAAAACAGGGTACTATCAGATGAAAGAGGATGAGTATAAGTCAAAAAAGAATGCAGGGAGAGCTTTGGAAGAGATATACGCAAATTTGATACATATTAAAAAATAGTATCATTTTTTTCTTATCTAGGGGGAGATAAAATGGAAATATTAAAATATCGTAAGTTAAAAAATAATCAAATTAAGATAATTTTTAAAGATAAAAGTGAACTTCTTACTTATGAAGATGTTTTATTAAAAAATAATATTCTTCTAAAAAAAGAACTTAATGAAGAAGATCTTTTTAATATATCTAATGATAATTGGATAGTAGGGTGCTACTATGATGCTTTAAAATACTTATCTCATAGACTTCGCTCTATAAAAGAGACTATAGACTATCTAAATAAAAAAAATTATCCTAGTAATATAATAAGTGATAATATAGATAAACTTATTAAACAAGGATATCTTAATGATAAAAGATATATATCTTCATACATAAATGATAAAATATCTTTTTCTTCATTAGGACCATTAAAGATAAAACAAGAATTATTAAAATTAATTGATGATCCTAGTACAATAGATGAATCTTTAAGTAAAATAGACTCTTTATTATTAGAAGAAAAAGTAAATAAAATAATAACTAGATTAATAAAGTCTAATAAAACTAAAAGTGGAAGCATCTTAAAAAAGAAAATCTATACTTATTTAATTAGTTTAGGATATGATAAAGAAATTATCATAAGAAATATGAGTAAATATAGTTTTTCTAATAATAAGAATAATCTTAATAATGACTATCAAAAACTATTTAAGAAGTATCAAAATAAGTATGATGAGAATAAATTAAAATATGTCATAACGCAAAAATTATTATTAAAGGGATATACAAAAGATGAAATAAATGGTATTATTATATTATAATGATAATAGGAGTGATCTTAATATGAAAGAACATTTTAAGAAATTAATTAGTAATAAGTTTTTCCTAATAGCCCTAATAGCACTTATTATAATAATATTAGGAATAGGCTTTACTTATGCCTGGTTAACTTGGCAAAGTGAAAAGAATACTAAATTTACTTTAAGTATTGATACTTATACTGATGTTTTATTTTCTGGTGGTAATGAAATAAATGCAACAGGAATAGGACCTGTTGTTTCAGAAGATCAAGGAGAGATAATGACTTTCCAAATTTTAAAGAAAAATGATACAGAAGTTCCTATTAGTGTAACATTTACTCCAACAACTTTGCCAGATGCTTTAAAAGAAGAATCTTTTAAATATAAATTATATAGTAGTACTTCTTTAAATGGAAATTACTCTTTAGTGGCAGAAGGAAATTTCTCTAACAAAGTACAAGGAACAAACTTTGTAATAGGAAATATTGATGTAAGTGAAACTACTTATTTTAAATTAATCTTTTACATTGATGGAAATATGTTAAATCCAAGTACTATGAAGAATCAAACATTAGCAGGAACAGTTATAATAAAAGGGGATTCTACTATTTGTACTGCTAAAGAAGTTACTCCAAATAGTCCATCTCTTGCTGAAGGAATGATTCCAGTTAAATGGGATGGAACTAATTGGGTAAAAGCAGATTCTACTAACTCTAATAATGATTGGTATGATTATAGTTCTAAGAAATGGGCAAACGTAGTAATGGTAAAGACTTCTAGCAGAAGTAAATATATGAGTGCAGTAACTGGAACTACTATAACTGAATCAGATGTTTTAGCATACTATGTTTGGATTCCAAGATATAGTTATAAATTATTTAATGTTAATTCAGAAGTAATAGATCCAATCGAAATTTGTATGCAATTTGAACCATCTACTGAGCCAAAATCAACAGGTTCAAACAACGGAGAATGGCTTACTCATCCAGCCTTTACTTTTGGTACTACTGAATTAGATGGAATCTGGGTAGGAAAGTTTGAAACAAGTGGAACAGCTTCTGCACCAACAATAAAAGCTGGTTTAAATAGCTTGGTAAATCAAAAAGTTTCAGCCCAGTTTGCAACATCTCAAAAGTTTACAAGCGGAACTACTTATTTAACAGCAAATGGAGTATCTAAAGTAGATGCTCATATGATGAAAAACATCGAATGGGGAGCAGTTGCCTATTTAAAACAAAGTAAATATGGCTTAGGTTTAACAGAGATAGGTAACAATGCTTATTATAGTATATATAAGGCAGGATGTGGTCCAGCAAGTGAAACTGACTTAACTAGTATAACTACTACTTGCACATCATATACAAGTGTAGCCGGAATAAAATCTTCAACAACCGGAAATATTTACGGAGTATATGATATGGCAGGAGGAGCACTTGAATATGTAATGGGAGTAATGCAAGATAATACTAATACGAGTGCTCCAATGTCAGGATATAGTACTTCTAGTAATTCAGGTTTTACTGGTAAAGTTTATGCTAAGGGAAACTATACTTCATATACTGGTACAGCATTTCCCAATACTAAGTATTATGACCTATATGCTTTTGGAACAACTTATAATGATTCATCTGCTTATGCAAGAAGAATCTTAGGTGATGCAACTAGTGAAACTAGAGGCTGGTATTCTGACAATATGGAGTTCGCTTATGCCGAGGGTCCTTGGTTCGTACGCGGTGGTCGCGCTTTCGATGGTTCTAAGGCGGGCGTCTTCTATGCGAACAAAGGCGACGGTAATTCCTCCGGGGCCCTTTCCTTTCGCTCCGTTCTTGCCCTAGGTGCTTAAAGCACCTATTGCTCTTTGGACTAGGAAAAGTAAAAGTAAATAAATAAAGGAAGTAAGAGAAAACATAGCTTAAAGGGAAGTCCGTCAATTTCGCATTAAAGAGAGGACGAAATTGACGGACTTGGGCCTTATATAAATAGCTTATTATAAGCTGTATAATAAAAAGTCATAAACATTTTAAAGTTAAAAAGTCATAACTTTAAGATGTTTATTTTTTTCTTTATAACAAAAAATTATAAATGTTAAAATAAAAACCTCGTTTTTCTTATGTCCAAGAAACGGGGTTCATATCAATTATTATCAGTTTTTTGTATTTGGATATATTTATAATATTTTGCTGGAAGGACTTTATATATTAAGCTTTTCGTGATATAATGACGGAAGGTGAGGATAATGAAGAAAGTAATATTAATAGATGGGAATAACTTGTTATTTAGGAGTTATTATGCAACAGCATATAGTGGGAATATGATGAGATCTTCTAGTGGAATTCCAACTAATGCGTTATATGGATTTACTAATATGATTAATAAAATTATTAATGAAGAAGATGGAGATTATATATTAGTTGCATTTGATAAAGGGAAAACTTTTAGACATGAAGAATATCAAGATTATAAAGGTAAGAGAAGTGAAATGCCTGATGAACTTAGAAAACAGTTTCCTATTGCTAAAGAACTTCTTGATTATATGGGAATTAATCATTATGAAGTTGATAATTATGAAGCAGATGATATTGTAGGAACTGTGAGTAAGCTTATTAATAATAATCCTGATTTTATTGGGACTATTGTTAGTAGCGATCGTGATTTACTTCAGTTAATTACTAAGAAGATAGAAGTTAAATTACTAAAACAAACAGGATATGTTCGTTTAAATGAAGAAGAATTTATTAAAAGTTATGGATTTGATCCAATTAGAATTATTGATTTAAAAGCAATTCAAGGAGATGCTTCTGATAATATTCCTGGAGTAAAAGGAATAGGAGAAAAAGGAGCACTTAAGTTAATTAGTGAATATAAGACTTTAGAGAATGTGTATGATAATATAGATAATATTACTGGAAGTACTAAGAATAAACTTTTAGAATCTAAAGATATGGCTTTCTTTTCTAAGAAACTTGCAACTATTTATCAAGATATAGAACTTCCTTTTGATTTAGAAGATCTTAAATTTAAAGATAAAGATTTACTTCGGCTTAATGAATTATATAGAAAGTTAGATTTTTATTCTTTTATAAAAGAAAATACTGAAGTAAAAAAAGATGATTATTTAGATATAAAAGTTAAAGTAATAGAAGATCTTAGCAAATTAAAATTTACTAAGCCTGTTAGTATTTATTTAGATCTTGATGAAGAGAATTATCATAATGCTAATATTATTGGAATGAGCGTTTATAATGAAGAAGATGCTTGTTATATTAAGTATGATTTATTAAAGAAAAATCCTTCTTTTTTAACATCTATAAGTAAATATACATATGATATAAAGAAGGTTTATGTTAGTTTAATTAAGAATAATCTTGATGTTGATAAGTTAGACTTTGATATGATGATTAGCGCTTATTTACTTAATTATAATGTTAAAGAAGATATTACTTATTTAATAAATAATAAGAATATAGATCTTCCTTTTATAAGTAAGAAAGATAATATAAGTGAAGAAGAATTTTATAAGATTTCTTTAAGAAAAGCTAAGTTTATTTATGATTATTATAAAGAATTTAATGAAGAAATGGAAAGAGAAGGAGTATTATCTTTATATAATGATATTGAATATCCTCTTACTTTTGTTTTGGGAAGAATGGAATTAGAGGGAATAAGTGTTAATAAAGATATCTTACTTGATATGAAGAATAATTATAAAGATAAGCTTAAAGAGTTAGAAGAAGAGATCTATGTTTTAGCAGGAGAAACTTTTAATATTTCATCTCCTAAACAATTAGGAGAGATCTTATTTGAGAAGTTAAATCTTCCTTTTGCCAAGAAGAATAAGAAAGGTTATACTACTGATGTTACTATATTAAATAAACTTAAGAGTTATCATCCTATTATAGATAAGATATTAGATTATAGAATGCTTATGAAATTATATAATACTTATATAGAAGGACTTTTATCTTCTTCTTCTAAAGATGGAAAGATTCATACTATATATACTCAGACTTTAACTAGAACAGGAAGATTATCTTCTATTGAACCTAATTTACAGAATATTCCTGTTCGAAGTGAAGAAGGAAGAAATATAAGAAAGGCCTTTGTTCCTCTTCCTAACAGTGTTATTTTATCTTCTGATTATTCTCAAATAGAACTTAGAGTATTTGCACATATGTCTAATGTTCCTGATTTAATTGAAGCTTTTAATGAAGAAAAAGATATTCATACAAAAACAGCATCTGATATTTTTGGAGTTCCTGAAGAACTTGTTACTAAAGATATGCGAAGAAAAGCTAAAGCAGTTAATTTTGGTATCTTATATGGAATAAGTAGTTATGGATTATCTGAAGATCTTGGAATTAACGTTAAAGAAGCTAAAGCTTTTATAGAAAAATATTTAGAAAGTTATCCTGGTATAAAAAAATATATGGATAAAGAAATAGAAGATGCTCATAAATTTGGTTATGTTAAGACTTTATTTAATAGAAAGAGAATTATTGAAGAGTTAAATAATAAGAATTATATGATAAAGTCAATGGGAGAGAGAATGGCTTTAAATACGCCTATTCAAGGTACTAGTGCTGATATATTAAAGCTTGCGATGATTAAAATAGATAAAGAAATAATTAGAAGAAACTTAAAAAGTAAGATGCTTCTTCAAGTACATGATGAACTTATTTTTAATGTATATCAAGATGAATTAGATGAGATGAAACTTCTAGTAAAAGATATTATGGAAAATATCTATAAGCTATCTGTACCACTTAAAGTAGATATAGAAGTAGGAAATAATTGGTACGAAGCTAAATAAAGGGAATTTATGAAAGAAAGGACTATTTTAAAAAGATGTCTTTTCGTTAATAGTTTTTTAGTTATTATTAAGGTGTTTATTGGAATAAAGTATAATTCTAATCTCTTAATAATAAGTGCTATTCAGTCTCTTTCAGATCTATTTACTGATATAGCATCTTTAATTGCAATTAGATTTTCTCTTAAAAGGGCAAATTATAATTATCCTTATGGATATGGTAAAATAGAATATATTGCGTCATTATTTATTGGAAGTGCTATTGTTTTTGGTAGTATAAATATAATAGTATCTTCTTTTAAAGGTGGAGCAGAAGTTAGTAGTTATCTTCTTATTTATGTATCTTTATTTGTTATGATTATTAAACTTTTATTAGCGCTTTATTTAAAAAGAGAAGCTTTAAAAAGTAATAATTCTATAGTATTATCTTCTTATAAAGAAGCTCTATCAGATTCTTTAGGTTCTTTATTAATAGTATTTTCTTTTCTATTATTAAAGTTTAATATATTTAAAGGAATAAGCTTATTAACAGGATTTCTAATTGGAATATATATATTAAAAGAAGCTATTAGTTTAATTATTATAAATATTAAGATGCTTCTTGATAAAAGAGAAGATAAGCTTGATTTAGAGATAAAAGAAGATATATTATTATTTAGAGAAGTACTTAATATTAAGAATATATGTTTAATAAGATATGGATCTTATTATAAAGGGGAAATAGATCTTACTTTAAAAGAAGATTTATCTTTAGAAAAGATAATAGAGTTAATATCTAATATTAAAGCTTTTTTGAAAGAGAAATATTATATAAACTATCTTAGTATAAATGTTATAAAGGAAGTGAATTTATGCCAGAATTACCTGAAGTAGAAACAGTAAAAGAATCTTTAAGAAAAAGATTATTAAAGAAAAGAATTATGGAAGCTACTATTTATTATGATAACTTGATTGCTTATCCTGATGTAGCTTCTTTTAAGAAAGAAATAAAAGGACAAACTATTAATGAGCTAGATAGAAGAGGTAAATTTATTATCTTTGTATTAGATGATTATTATTTGTTATCTCACTTAAGAATGGAAGGAAAGTATTTTTTTAAAAATAGTAAAGATATTCTTTCTAAACATGAGCATCTTGTTTTTAAGTTAGATGATGATATAGAATTAAGATATCATGATACTCGTAAATTTGGAAAGATGTATTTAATAAAGAAAGAAGATATTAATAAGATAGGTCCTTTAAAAGATCTTGGCTTAGAGCCATTTTCTTTAGAACTTACATCTTCTTATTTAAAAGAAAAACTAAGAAATAAGAACTTACCTATAAAAAGTATTTTACTTGATCAAAGTATTATTACTGGTATTGGGAATATCTATGCTGATGAGATATTATTTTTATCTAAGATAAATCCTTTAAAGAAAGGAAAAGATCTTAGTACTGATGAATTAGATAAGATTATTCTTAATACTAGGAAGACCTTAAAAGAAGCAATTACTAAAGGAGGTACTACCATTCATAGTTATGCTTCAGTAGATGGAATAACTGGTAAATTTCAAAATGAATTACTAGTTCATACTAAAGAAAATACTCCTTGTATTAATTGTCAAAGTAATATAGAAAAAATCAAAATAGGAGGAAGATCTACTTACTTTTGTCCTAATTGTCAGAAAATGAAATAACAAAGAATTATATATAATGATGTAAGGAATGATTAAAAATGGACGTATGGGAAGAAATGTATAATAAAGCAAAAAAAGAATAACACAAAGAAAAAGTATCTCCTTTTATTGTTGCCCATTACGTAGTATCAGAAGTTAAAAAGCGAAGATGGAGAAATATTTACAGATTTTTGTATTGAAAGTACTAGCGGAGTTATGAATTTATGCACCAAACGAGTAGTTGCTTTAAATATGCACATGAATACCGAAAAAAAGGTTAAATTAGTTGATGTACTTCCAAATTGGTGGGGAGATAAACGTTATCACAATAAATGAAAGTATTATCAAAGAAAGTGTGAAATAAATGGAATACGAAGTAAGATTTTATTATAGTACTGAGGAGCTAAACAGTATTTTAGAAAAACTAAAACAAGGGAAAAATTTAAATAGTCAGCCAAGAACTTATGAAAAGACTATTCAATATAATCATTGTGATTCAAAATATGATTTTTATAGCAAAGAAATTGATGGAAGATTTAGACTTAGAATTTCATTAAATGAAATAAATACTAAATGTAAGCTTAGTTGGAAAAGAAGATTAAAAAATACTACCGAAACAGAAGTAAATAAAGAAGAAGAAAAAGAAGTAAGAATTAATCCTGATGATATAGATAATTTTTTATTTATAATAAATAAAGTTATGCATTTTATAGTAGTTGAAAGTTATGAGAGATATAGAACGATATTTGAAAACGAAGAAGTGGAAATATCAGTTGATGAGTATCCATTTGGAGTATGTGTGGAGATAGAAAATAAAAGTATCACAGGAGATCCGGAAGCTATTGTTAAAAAGTGGGTTAATATATTAGGGCTAAGAATTGAAGATGCATATAGATTATCTTGGGATGATAAATACTTTGAGCTTTGCCAAGAACAAGGAATAGAAAATTTTAGAGAGGTAGCATTTGGTAAACCAATGCCATCTATAAAAAAGAAAAAATAATTGAAATTAACTTCTTCTAGATAATAAAAGAAGTTAATTTCTCTTTATTTTACTCAAGAAAGATGATACAATTAACTTAAAGAGGTGTAGTTAATTATGGAAAAAAAGAAAATTGCAGTTTTAATACCATGTTATAATGAAGCAATTACTATTAAGAAAGTAGTAGAAGATTATAAAGAGGTATTACCAGAAGCAGATATTTATGTGTATGATAATAATTCCACTGATGGTACTGACAAGATTGCTAAAGAAGCAGGAGCAATCGTAAGATATGAATATAAACAAGGAAAAGGTAATGTCATTAGAAGAATGTTTAAAGATATAAATGCTGATTGTTACTTAATGATTGATGGTGATGATACTTATCCTAAAGAAAATGCCAGAGAAATGTGTGATCTTATTTTAGAAGGAAAAGCTGATATGGTAATAGGAGATAGACTTTCTTCAACATATTTTACAGAGAATAAAAGACCATTTCATAATTTTGGAAATAAGATAGTTCGTTTTTTAATAAATAAATTATTTAAGAATAATGTTAAAGATATTATGACTGGTTATAGAGCATTTAGTTATGAGTTTGTAAAGGGATTTCCAGTTTTATCAAAGGGATTTGAAATAGAGACAGAGATGACTATTCATGCTGTTGATAAAAATTTTAAATTAGTAGAAATTCCAGTTACTTATAGAGATCGTCCTAAAGGATCAGCATCTAAGTTAAATACTTATAGTGATGGATTTAAAGTATTAAAGACAATTGCAGTCTTATTTAAAGAATATAAGCCAGCATTCTTCTTTAATATATTATCAATATTACTTATATTAATATCTTTAATATTTATGGTGCCAGTATTTTTAGAATATTATAAGACTGGATTAGTTCCTAGATTTCCATCTTTAATAGTAGGATGTTTTATATTACTTGTAAGTATTTTATTATGGATTACAGGAATTATCTTACAAGTAATAACTAAGAAACATAAACAACTTTATGAGTTATATTTAATTAGATTGGAGAAGAAGTAATGGATAAATTAATTAAGCAAATACTTAAATTTGGTGTAGTTGGAGGAATAGCTTTTTTAATAGATTATTCTTTATTATATATATTAACAGAATACGCTAAAATACCAGTATTATATTCTTCAGTAATTTCTTTTTCAGTATCTGTAATATTTAATTATATCTTAAGTACTAAGTGGGTATTTACTACTAAGGAAAAACAAACTTTAAAAGATTTTATTATCTTTGTTTTATTAAGTGTTATAGGTCTTGGAATTAATCAGTTAATTATGTATTTAGGAGTAGATAAACTTAATATATATTATATGATTGTTAAGCTATTTGCAACCGCAGTAGTAATGGTTTATAACTTTATATCAAGAAAATTAATAATAGAAAAGAAATAAAGAAAGATCGGTTAAGATCTTTCTTTAATCATTAATGGAACACTTAGAAGAATAGGGAATATTAAGATAAATGGGAACATATATCTTAAAGAAAAAGATAGAGGAGTTGCACACATCATGCTAATCCACATAGCAAGATATGGAATATACAAAAGAGTATATTCTTTATTTTTATAACTACTTAATAGCATACTTATTATAATAAGCCAAATACAAGTTCCAGGATAAAGATACTGAGAATATTTGTAATAGAAATTTTCTAATTTTTCCTCTATGCTGTTAGGAAATAAATCTTTTTGAAATAAGTTATATCTTTCTTTTTGCGTTTCTACGTAGGTGTCAGTAGTATTACTAAAAACATCATAGTACATGTTATGACCATCAGTAATAAGGCCAACGCTCCAAAAACTTTCGGTTTGATAAGCATAACTTTCAATATAAATATCTAAATTTTTAAGAAGAATTGTTCCCCAGTTTTTTAAGAAACGCAATTTATTAATTTGTAAATATTCTCTATCAAAATCTTTATGCCATTTAATAGGATCAACAGTACCATGATTATAAGATTTTTTTATTTCTTCAAAACTTAGAAGATGACTTACTAGATCTTTTTCTCCTCTACTTAAGTTACCATTATTTGCAACCACTGCAGATATTTGTTGTAATGGAATAGCCATACTTTCTTGAAAATAGTGCTTTACGTTATATCTTTTTTGGATAATTTTATTTGCTGATGTGTTAATAATGAAAGGAACTAATAATAAGATAAGCATTTTTTTATTAAAATATTTCTTGCAACGAATTATTAAGATAATACTTGTTATTATATAGATCACGAAAGCATTAGATCTAGTTAAGAACATAGTAGTATTAAGAATGATGTAGTAAATAATGAACTTCTTGTTACTTAGATATTCTCCTTTAGTTTCAATTATTTTCGTAAGAAGTAAGAATAAATAAATTAAAAGACTAGCAAATAATACATCTTTTACTGCAAATATTGAGTATGATGCGTATATAGGAGTAAATGCGTATATTCCAAGAATTATACTAAGAAGAATAGGAGATACTTTTCTTTTAGCAAGAAATGCTAGAGTGTAAGATAAAGTAAAGATAATAAATAGCATTTGCAGAAAAGTAAATATTCCAAAGCCAATAATTCCATTTCCTAAGATATTATATCCTATCTTAATAGTAAAGATATTTAGTAAATAGCTATATCCTATTGGATGCTGGGAAGAAGCTGCTCCTGGAGAAGTTAGTTGATAGAACGTGTCATAGTCTGCTCCACCAGGGAAAAACGTTAGATAAGAGATTATCCAAACAACAAATAGAGTAATAAAAGAGATTAAGAAGATCTTTTTTATTTGTTTATCTTGGTAATTAGAAGTATTAAGATTTATTTTTTCTATTCTTTTTACTAAGAATTTTAAAATTAGAAAAGATAAGCTTCCTATTAAGATAAACTTGATAAATAAGAAGAAGTAATTAATATTACTAAGAAATCTAATAGTATTAGGATTATTCTTCATTAGTATTTCTATATTAATAGCAATACTTATTAATATAGATGTAATAATAATATTAAGATTATTTTTTATTTTTTCCTTCATAATTATACCTCGTTTCATAGAAGATTATATCATGATTTATCTTTAAGATAAAGATATTTACTTATTAAAGGATAAATGCTAAAATGAAAATGGTGATATTATGAACAAAATAAAAGAAATCTTAACAAAAAAAAGGATCTTAGTATTTCTTGCAATTACTCTTTGTATGTTAATAGCGTTATTCTTTGATTTTAAAAAAGAAACTTTTGATGGAGATGAGATATATAGTTATACTTTAGCAACTTCTCCAAATGGTGGATTTATGGTAGGAAATGTTCCTTCTAATACTTTTACTAGTCCAGTAGTATATAATGAAGCTTTAACTTTAAATAAAGCAGATTTATTTCATTTTTATAAAGTATATTTAAATCAAGCTAATGATGTTCATCCTCCTTTTTATTATTTTCTTTTTAATTTAGCAGCATCTTTTAAATTAGATTATTTTACGAAATGGACAGGATTATCCTTAAACTTAATGTTTTTTCTTGTTACTTTAGTATTTGTTTATCTTATTAGTAAGAAATTGACTAAGAATATATATGCTAGTATATTTATAACGCTTTTATATGGACTTAGTGTAGGAGCACTTAGTAATGAAACTTTTATTAGAATGTATATGCTATCTACTATGTTTGGAACTATCTTTATATATCTTTTATTATTACTTGATGATGATAATAGTAAGTTTTACTTATATCCATTTATTACAGTAATAACTTATTTAGGCTTTATGACTCATTATTATTTTTTAGTATTTGCGTTTTTTGCTTCTTTATTTTATGTTATATATTTACTTACTAATAAGAGATATAAGAAGTTAATATTATTTTCCGTATTTACTTTATTAGGAGTTATCTTAGGATTTATTACTTTTAGACCAGCTTATGATCATATGTTTAAAGGCTATAGAGGAGTAGAGTCTTCAACTAATCTTACTAGTTCTAATTTAAAATATAATTTAGATAAGATGTATCCTAGATTTAATGAAGAAGCTTTTTATAGTGATTTTCCTATTGTTATTTTCTTATTTATAAGTACTTTAGTATATGCTTTATTAAAAGTTAATCCTAAGAAGTTAATAAAAGATAATAGATATCTTATAATAATATTATTAACTATTCTTTCTTATTTCTTCTTAGTAGTAAAGATGATTCCTATCTTATCAACTAGATATATCTATATTATTTATCCATATATCTCTATAATACTAGTTACTTTTTTAAATAAATATCTACCTAAGAAATACTTTTCTTTAGTATCAGGATTACTTTTATTACTTTGCTTTATTAATTTAGTTAGAATAAAACCTTCTTGGAGTAATAGTATTCCAAATAAGGAGAAAGATCTTATATATAAATATCAAGCTTATCCTTATATATGTGCAGTAGAAAGTGATTATCACTTAATAGGAAAAGCCCCTTTCTTAATGAAATTCTCTAAAATTTATATTTCTTTTGATTTTAATGAAGATAATATTAAAGATATTCTTTTATATTTAAAAGAAAATAATATTAATAAAGTTTTATTTGACTTATCTGTATTAAAAGATGAGAATAAGTATTTAGATCTTCTTAAAGAAGATGATAACTATGTTAATTCTTTTAAGACAGATATTGGTATAGTATATGAATACGCTTTTTAAAGGAGATAATTAAGTATGATTGGTGTTTTAATTCCTAGTTTAAATCCTGATGATAGGTTAATTACTTTAGTAAAAGAATTAAAAAATAATAAGATAGATAATATTTTTATAGTAAATGATGGATCTTCTTTAGAATATGATAAATATTTTAAGAAGTGTGAAGATCTTGGGTGTATTGTGTTTAAGAATAAAGTAAATATGGGGAAGGGATATTCCTTAAAGAAAGGGATAAATAATATAAATAAAGATTATCCTAATATAAAAGGAATAGTAACTGCTGATAGTGATGGTCAGCATTTAGTTAGAGATATTATAAGAGTTAAAGAAGTTCTAATGAAAGAAGATATTCTTGTATTAGGAGTAAGATGCTTTAATAATAAGAGTATTCCTATTAGAAGTAAGATAGGAAATAGATTTTCTTCTTTATATTTAAAGCTAATAAAAGGAATATCTTTAGAAGATACTCAAACTGGATTAAGAGGAATTCCAAGAAAAGATTTTGATTATGCTTTAAATATAAAGGGAGATAGATTTGACTATGAAATGAATTTTCTTTTAAATTTACAAGAAGAGTATACTACTATATTAATAGATACTATTTATAAAAAAGATCATACTAGTCATTTTAAGACAGTTATAGATTCTCTTAGAATATATAAATCATTAGGAATATCTTTCTTAATAGAATTATCTTCTTATTTAATATTTTTTCTTTTGTTAAGAAATAATATTTCTTTTATTATATCAGTAATTATCTTTGGAATATATAATTATACTTTATATAAATATATATTATCTTTAGATAAAAGATCTTCTTTAGTATATTTATTCTTCTTAGGAATAAACTTGCTAATTAATTATTTCTTATTAAAAGTAAATCTATTTTTTAAAGTTATATTTATCTTAATAATCTTTATAATTAAGTTTATTTTAATACAAAGATTATTGTTAAATAAGAAGAAATTATTATATAGATCTTGATTAATTAGATGGAATTTGTTAGAATTAAAGAGAAAGTAAGATAAGAAGAAAGAAGTGATATTTTTATGAATAATTTATTAAATAATTCTTCTTACTACGTAAATAATATAATAAATAAATCTATACATATAAAACGTTAGAGTAATCTAATACGTTTTTTAGTATAGATTTTTTTATACTTTAGAAAGAGAATTTGCTTTTTAGAAGAAAATTTGCTATAATAAGTTCTACTTAAAAAAGGGGGATTGTTATGGTATTTAGAAATTCTTCTGAACTTATAGATAAATTAAGAAAGATGAGAGAAATTGGCTTTGGAAGTCAGGGAACTGCGTATTATGATCCTATAACTAAGAAAGTATATAAAATATTTTTCTATGCTTATGAAGAAGATTTTGAAGAAGATGAAGATACTTTATATAAAGAAAGTGAGTTATTAAAATTTAAAGATATTTCTAATGATACAGTGATATTTCCTAAAGAATCTATTATCGTTAAAGATGAAATAGTTGGGTATATTACTCCTTTTGTAGAAGGAAAGAATTTAGATAGGATAGCTCCTTTAAAGATAAATTATAATTCTTTTTTAATGGCAAGTGAGGTAGCACTTAGAGATATAGAAAAGCTTTCTTATGATAAAGTAGCAATGTACGATGTAATATATAATACTATGTATAAAGATGGTTCACTTAAGATTATTGATACTGATGAATTTAGTTATAGTAGTAAGAGTATTGAAGAAATAAATCAAGATAATATGTATTTCTTTAATACAGGGCTTATCTTATTTTTAACTTATGGTCTATTTGAAGAGTTTATTCAAAGTAATTCTAAATTATCTAGTTTATATTCTGATAAGAAGGATATAATTACTTTTTTAAAAGTTTTTCGTGATAGATTAAGTAAAAAGGTAGGAAAAGAGATAATTACTTTAGAAGATGCTTCTTCTTGTTTAAATAAACATAAGATAAAAGATAAAAGAAATAGATTTATTCGTAATTATTAAAAAGCTTCTTAAAAAATTAAGAAGCTTTTTTTTCGGAGAAAATAACATTCATAAAAAGATAATAAATAGTAATTGGAACCATGATAGTAGTAATTAAGCAATAAGACCATACGGGTAAGTTTAGACTACTAGCAGGAACCGGATCGGTAGAAAAGCCAGATTTAGTTTTAATATACATTTCATATATTAAGAAAATAAGACTGGCTAGAGAAAATATGCTTGCTATGCATTTCTTTTTCATAAAGTTCTATAACCTCCATAAAATATTCACTTCGTATCACTATTATAGGTCTTGACGACCTCTTTTGTCAAGAGTTCTATGATGTTAAAAAGTGTATCATAAAAAGTTACACTAATATAAAGAGGTAGTATATGAATAAAAAAAGAGTATTTATGATAAAATATGGCGATGGTTATTACGTTTTTAAATTAGAGCATCTTCTAG
The DNA here is from genome assembly GCA_934149465.1 of uncultured Bacilli bacterium. GTDB lineage: Bacteria > Bacillota_I > Bacilli_A > RF39 > UBA660 > CAKPEZ01. Next base: position 97,339 of record CAKPEZ010000002.1, read on the forward strand.
CTAGTATTAATAAGACAAAATATTCTCTATCAAAAGAATTAGATATAGAATATAAAGTAATTAATAGATATGCTCATGGAGATCAAAATCTAGAGTTTACTAAAGATGAAAGTTAGCGTCTTTTTTTATTTGCTAATAAATTTTAAATATGGTATAATAAAAAAAGAAGAAGGGAGATATTTATGAATAAGACTTTAAAAAATATTTTAATAATAATAGGTTCTATTTTTGGCTTTGCGATATTAGCATTTATATTCTTTTTAGTAATTGGTATTTTCTTAGGAGCAGATGAGAAAACATTTACATCTCATGGATTTACTATTACATTAACTGATGATTTCTATGAAAAGGATTATGCTTCTTTAACAGCATACTTTGAAAGCTCAGATGTAATAGTAACAGCATTAAAAGAAGATTTTACCTCTTTAGAAGTAGTTGGACTTAATGCTTCTTCTAGTGTTTCTGATTATATGAAAGCAGTTTTTGAAACAAACGAATTTTCTGGAGATATTAAAAAATCTTCAAATGGTAAGTATGAATATACTGAGTATAAAAGCAGTTCAAGTGGTAAAGAATTTTCTTATCTTATGGTTACTTTAAAAGGTAAAGATGCGTTTTGGTTAGTTAACTTTGCTTGTGAAAGTAAAAATATAGATGAATATCGTGAAAAATTCTTAAAATATGCAGATACTATTAAAGTTGATTAAAAAGAATAACTAATTTATTTATTTGCTTAGCTAAAATATTAAAAATTGTTTATGTAAAGAAGCGTAAAGCTTCTTTTTTGTTATTTGGTTTATTAGATATAAGTATGCTATAATGAGCTTAAGAAGAAGAAAAAGCATTTTTTTCTTTTTAAAAGCGATAAACTAAAATGGAGGATATAAATGATAAAGTTAAAAAATGTCTCAAAATTTTATTATAGTAAAGGCGTAGTAGCAAGCGGTTTTTCTAAAGTTAATTTAGAATTTAAAATAGGGGAATTTGTCGCTATTACAGGAGAAAGCGGAAGTGGTAAGTCAACTCTTTTAAATGTTATTAGTGGTCTTGATACTTATGAAGAAGGAGAAATGTATATAAATGGTGAAGAAACAAGCCATTATACTGAAAAGGACTTTGAAGATTATAGACGTAAGTATATAGGAAATATATTTCAAAATTTTAACTTAGTAAATAGCTATACTGTTTATCAAAATATTGAATTAGTTCTTCTTTTAAATGGAAAAAAGAAAAAAGAAATAAAAAATGATGTGCTAGATCTTATTAGAAAAGTTGATTTATATCGTTTTCGTAATACTAAAGTATCTAAATTATCAGGAGGACAAAAACAAAGAGTAGCAATTGCAAGAGCACTTGCTAAAGATACTCCTATTATAATAGCAGATGAACCAACAGGAAACTTAGATAGTAAATCAGCATCTAGCATAATAAAGTTACTAAGTGAAATTGCTAAAGATAAACTAGTAATTATTGTAACTCATAACTACGAACAAGTAGAACCATATGTAACAAGAAAAATAAAAATGCATGATGGAAGTGTTTTAGAAGATAAAGTAATTAGAAAAGTAAATACTAAAGAAGAAATAAAAGATAATCTAACTTATCATAATATTACTTTTTTAAATAAGATAAGATTAGGAATAAGAAATGCTTTTAATATAGTACCTAAGTTTTTATTAGTACTTTTAGTATATCTTTTTGTAACAGTTTCTCTTATTTCTGAGTATGCTTCTTTTAAACATGATGAATATTTAGCATCTAAAAGTGGGTATAATAATATTTTTCAAGAATTAAGTGATAAAAGAATAATCATTAAAAAGAAAGATCAAACTCCATTTACTAATGAAGAATATCAAGATATTAAAAAATTAGCTAATGTAAAAAGCGTAATAGAAAATGATTTATTATTAGATACTAGTTTTTATCTTAGTGATAATGAAAATTTATGGCTTAATAGTCAGTTTTTAGATCTTGAACTTTATCATGAAGGTGATTTAGATTTAGGAAGAATGCCAGAAAGCGATAATGAAATAATTATTAAAGGAAGCAAAGATGATTATTATATTGGAGATAATGGGAAAGATATCTTAGATAAAGAAGTATATCTTCAAAATAATTATACTGGGGAATTAAATAAAGATCTTCCTTTAAAAATAGTTGGAATTAAATATGAAGAAAACGCTAATTATTATTCAATTCAAACAGCATATGCTAATAAAAAGATAATGACCAAGATATCTTTTCAAAATAACGAACAATATAGTAAGATGAAAGTCTTATTTGAAGATAAGTATTATACTTCTAGTTATAATAATCCATATTTTAAGATAATAAAAAATAATAATGTTCCTTCTGGAAGTGTATATGTATCTGAAGATTTAAATTATTCTTGTCCTAAAGAAAAATGCTTAGGAGAACCATTGAAAATAGAAGTATCTAACTTATATTATTATGATTCAGCTTATTTAACAGTAAAAAACATTTATAATAATAAAAATATTAAATCTTTACTTGGAATAGATGATTATGATAATGTAAATGGAGCAATCTTTATAAGTGAGGAAGATTATAATAAACTATTTAATAAAGATAACTATCAAAGTAGTGTCTTTGTATCAAATGTAAATGATATAGATAAGACAGCCACTTCTTTAGAAGAGATGGGATATAAAACATTAAAAATAAAAGATACTCTTGTTAGTGATGGAACAACACAGATGATTAGAATATTAAAAACAGTAGTAATTGTCATCTTAGTAATAACTTTATTCTTTATTTCATATTTCGTAATTAGAATAATCTTAAAATCTAGAAATGTTTACTTTTCAATTATTAGGATGCTTGGAGCGACTAAAAAAATTTCTAAGCAATTATTGGTAATAGAATTATTTACTGTCTATAACATAGCATATTTTTCTTTTATGATTTTTCTTCTTTTAGGAAAATTTAATATAATAAATGTTAACTTTGTCTCAACTATATTAACTTATTTAAAGTTTAATGACTATGTACTATTATACTTAATCTTACTTGGTATGTCTTATTTAATTAGTCAAAAATTTGCTAAAAAGTTATTTAAAAATAGTGCTACATCAACTTTGAAAGAGGAGGTATAAAAATGATAGAACTACGAAATGTAAATAAATATTTTAATAAAGGTAGAAAAAACGCTATTCATGTAATTAATAATACTTCTTTAACTTTAGAAAATAATGGATTAGTTGCACTATTAGGAAATTCTGGTTCAGGAAAAACAACTCTTTTAAATGCAATTGGTGGCTTAGATAACGTTCAAAGTGGAAGTATTTATATAGATGGTCAAAAATTAAATTCTAAGTTAGTATATAAAACAGATAAAATTCGTAATTTAAATATAGGTTATATTTTTCAAGATTATAAATTAATAGATAATCTAAGTGTATATGATAATGTTGCACTTGTTTTAACAATGATTGGCATTAAAAATAAGGATGAAATAAATAAAAGAGTATCTTATGTCCTTGATAAAGTAGGTATGCTAAGATACAAAAAAAGACCAGCTGGAATGTTATCTGGTGGTGAAAGGCAAAGAGTAGGTATAGCAAGAGCACTTGTAAAAGATCCAAATATCATTCTAGCAGATGAACCAACAGGTAATCTAGATAGTAAGAATTCTTTAGAAATTATGAAAATAATTAAAGCTATTTCTAAAGAAAGACTAGTAATATTAGTAACTCATGAACAAGCTTTAGCAAAATTCTATGCTTCTAGAATTATTGAAATAAAAGATGGAACTATTACTAATGATTATCTAAATGAACACGCAGATACTCTTGATTATGAAATAGATAATTGTTTCTATTTAAAAGATTTTTCTTCTAAAGAAAATCTTTCAAATAAAGATTATAATATAAATATTTATTCAGAAGTTAAAGAAAAGATTAACTTAGATATAGTTTTAAAAAATGGAAATATTTATATAAAAAGTAAAAATAAAGAGAAAATAGAAGTAATAGATGATAATTCTAATATCGAATTTATTGATGATCACTACCGAAAAATTAATAAAGAAGATATTTTGAATTATGATTTTGATTTAAAGAAAGTAATTAATTCTAATGAGAAAAAAAGATATTCTTCTATCTTTAATCCACTTACTTTAATTATAAATGGTTTTAAAAAAGTATTTGCATTTTCTTTTTTAAAGAAAATCTTATTAGGAGGATTCTTCTTATCTGGAATATTTATTATGTATGCTGTTAGTAGCATCTTTGCTTCACTAAATGTTAAAGATGAAGATTTTGTAAAAATAAATAGAAATTATTTAACAATAGTTACTAATAATATTAAAGTAGAAGATTTTCTTGGATATGAAAAGAAAGATAATATTAAATACTTAATACCAGGATCATCTATTGTTAATTTAAAAGTAAAATATGATGATTACTATCAAACAAGTAAAGTACTAGATAATATAAAAGCATCATTATCAGATATCTCAATGATAAAAGAAGAAGAATTAATATATGGAAGAATGCCAGAAAATAATCATGAAATTGTTCTTGATGAATTAAGTATAAAAAAGACTTATGAAAAAAACAATGCCAAAATGGCTGGACTTACTAAAGTATCAGACATGCTAGATAGACTAATCTATATAGATCATATGGAACCTTTTAAAATAGTTGGAATAGTAAGATTAAATAGTCCATCTGTCTATGTAGAAAGAGGTGAGTTTACTAATATTATTGCTAATAGCCCTTCTTCTTCTGAGATAGATGATGGTTTCTTACTAGAAGAAGCAAGAAGCGATTATTATAATACTACTTCTATAGTTGATTATGATTTATATAAAGAAGTAATTTCTTTAAAAGAAGGAAGAGCACCTCAAAATGATTATGAAGTAATAGTAAATATTGATAATAAATATGATATGCCCCTTAACAAAGAAATATCTTTAACTGTAAATGATCAAAAACTAAAAGTAGTAGGATACTATACTAGTAGTGAGAACTATAATTACTATTTAGTTAATAATAATACAATAAAATATCTAAATATAAGAAATGCTTCTAATATTACAGTTTATACTGATAATAAAGACGCTACTATTAATGAGTTTAGAAATCTTAACTTAAATATTCGAGATAGCTATGAACAAAGCAAAAGTGAATATTTAGAAGCTAATAAAGAAAATGTTCGTAATACTTTGATTGTATCTGGAATAATTTTGCTTATTTCATTAGTAGAAATATTCTTAATGATTAGATCTTCGTTCTTATCTCGAATTAAAGAAATTGGAATTTATAGGGCAATAGGCGTTAAGAAAAGTGATATATATAAAATGTTTTATGGAGAAATATTTGCAATTACAACTTTAGCATCATTACCAGGACTTATCTTTATGGCATATATCCTAAGCGTTATTTCTTCAATAAAATTTTTATCAAGAATGTTCCTTATTAATCCTGGTATTATAATTATTTCTATAATCTTTATTTATTTGTTTAACTTAATTGTTGGGCTAATACCAGTATTTACAACTATTAGAAAAACACCTGCGCAAATATTAGCACGTCATGATTTAGATTAGAAAGACTAAAAAAAGTCTTTCTTTTTTACACATGCTTTACTAAATTTATTTATATATTAAAATAAAAATGCTATAATATACTTAATAAATTAGGAGGTAAATATGAAACTAACAGGAAAGCCATCAATTGATAAGCCATGGCTACAATATTATCCAGAAGAATCTATTAACGAAGAGATTCCATATGAAAATATCTATACTGCACTAGTAAGAGAAAATAAAAATTTTAAAACTATTACAGCACTTAATTATTTTGGAAGAAAAATAACTTATGAGGAAATGTTTAAAAATATTGATGATGCATCTAGAGCATTAATTGCGTTTGGAGTAAAAAAGGGAGATGTAGTAACTATTATTTCTCCAACGTTACCAGAAACATCTTATATATTTTTAGCACTTGCTAAAATTGGAGCAATTTCTAATATGGTTGATCCAAGGACAAGTCCTGAGGGAATAGAAGAATATATAAAAGAAGCAGAATCTAAATTAATATTTATTATTGATAGTTATGCTTATAAATTAAAAAATTTAAAAAATAAAGCTGAAATTCAAGATATTATTACTTTTTCACCAAGTGATTCATTACCATTTGGTTTAAAAATGGGCTATGAATTAAAAACATTTCTTGAAAAGAAAAAAGGAGATACACCTTTAATGGAAGATGTTATTCCTTGGAAAAAATTTATTTCTAAGAAAGATGATATTAATATAGATTATCAATTTGAAGAAGTAGATGCTTCACTACCAGCAGTTATTGAACATACGGGAGGTACTACAGGAACACCTAAAGGAGTATTATTATCTCATTATAATCTTCTTTCAACTGCCTATCAATGTATCTATGCTGGATTTGACTTTCAAAGAAAGCAAACTTGGCTTAATATAATGCCTTTATTTATTGCTTATGGAGCAGGAAATGGTTTTTTACTTCCATTATTATGTGGAATGGAAGTAATCTTAATACCAGCATTTGATCCAAATAAATTTGCAAATCTATTAAATAAATATAAACCTAATCATATGATAGGGGTACCATCACATTATGGACATATTATAAAAAGTCCACTTTTAGCTAAAGCAGATTTAAGTTATGTAATAGCGCCTACTGTTGGTGGAGATGGAATGGATAAAAAACTTGAAATAGAAGTAAATGACTTTTTAGAAAAACATAACTGTCCATATAAGATTGTAAAAGGCTATGGAATGACTGAAGTAAATGCTGCAGTAGCGGCTTGCAATTCTAACGAATCTAATACTTTAGGTAGCGTTGGTATTCCCTTTCCTCAAACAACTATTTCAATCTTTGCTCCTGGGACAACTAAAGAGTTAGGATATAACGAAGAAGGAGAAGTATGTATTACTGGGCCAAATACAATGCTTGGTTATTGGAAAAATCAAAAAGCTACAGATGATATAATTTGGCAACACGAAGATGGAAAAAAATGGGTACATTCTGGAGATTTAGGTTATATAAACGAAAACGGTCAACTATTTATAATGGGACGTATTAAGAGAATGATTGTTCGTCATGATGGATTTAAGATATTCCCACCTAAAATTGAAGAAATAATAAGTGAAATACCAGCAATATCTTCTTGCCAAGTAGTTGGATTTAAAGATTTAGCATATGCTCAAGGTGAATTACCAATGGTTCATGTTATCTTGAAAGAAGAATACCGTGGTATGGAAGAAGAAGTAAAAAGCTTAATAATGAGGATTTGTCATGAAAAACTTCAAGAATATGCTATTCCATATGATGTAGTATTTGAAGAGAAATTCCCTTTAACTCTTCTTGGTAAAATAGATTTTAAGAAATTATCAGATGAAGATAATGAAAGAATGGCTAAAGCAGCACCTAAGAAGTTAACAAAAACGAAATAAGAATACGAAAAACGACAAAAGTCGTTTTTTTTAAGTTTAGTATCGCTAAAAAGACAAGCCTATGATATAATAAAATATATAATAGGAGGCGGTTATATGCAAATAGGAGTTACAGTAATTTGTTGTAGCTTATTATATAGTATTATGGTAGGAATAGTATATTTCTTAAAACCTAAAGTAAATAATACTGAAAATAAAATTTATAGTTTCTTAATGAAAATAAATATCTTTGGACTTTTCTTAGAACTTGGTTGTTGTTTTTTCGTTTATAACAAAGATATATCTTCATTCTATTCAACAATGAATATTTTCATAAATAAAGCATTTTTAATTTATTTATTGTTATGGGAATTTACCTTTACATTTTATACATTCTATATTTCATTTAGTAGAAACGAAAAATTTAAACAACTATATAAGAATAATAAAGATAAAATTCTTCTTGGAATAGGAATAGCTTATTTCTTAGTTTTACTCTTAGTAGTAGGACTCCCATTATATTACTGTAATGAAGGAGGATATGTTTATTCTTATGGACCTGCTACTGATATATTATTTATAGTAGGAGGAATATCTATCTTAGTAGATAATTTCTGTGTATTTAAAAATTTTAAAAAAGTAGCAACTAAGAAATACTATCCATTATTTATTTTAATTTTATTAATGATTTTAGTTTTTGTTATTAGAGAGATAAACCCTGGATTAATAGTAATCAATTCAGTATTTGCATTTGTTACAGTACTTATGTACTTTACTATTGAGAATCCTGATTTACAATTAGTTGATGAACTTATTAGAAATAGAGAAATAGTAGAGAAATCAATTGAAGATAAATCAACATTTTTATTTAAGATGACTGAAGAAGTTAGAAATCCTCTTAAGAAGATTATTGATAATATAGATTCTTATAATATTACTGATGATCCTAAAGATAAGGAATTATATATTGATAATGTCTTAGAAAATGCGAATAATTTAACTTTTATAGTTAATAATATCTTAGATATTAGTAATATGGATATCAATAATATTAGAATTACTAATAGTATTTATAATGCTTATACTTTCTTTGAAGATATAAGAAAGAAAACACTTCCTGAAACTAAGAAGAAAAATTTAGAATTTCGCTATGAAGTAAGTAATAATTTACCTAAATTTCTTTATGGAGATAACGTTAAATTAAAACAAGCTATAATGTCAATTATCTTAAATGCAGTAAAACATACTACTACAGGATTCGTTGATGTTGATGTTAATACAATTATTCGTTATGATATCTGTAGATTAATTATCTCAGTAAAAGATTCTGGATGTGGAATGAGTCTTGAAAAAATAAATAATATCTTAAATCAAAAAGGAGAACTTACTAAAGGAGATTTAGCTAAGCTTAATAAAGTTGATGTTGATTTAACCGTAGCGCTTAAAATAATTAAAATATTAAATGGTAATGTTCATATAAAAAGTAAACTTGGGGAAGGTACTGAATTTACAATAGTACTTGATCAAAAAATAGATTTACCTAAAAATAATATTTTAGATATTAAAAAATATGATTATGCAATTGGTAAGAAGATATTACTAGTAGATGATAAATTAGATGAAATAAGAAAAATAGAAGATTTACTTACTACTTCTTCTAAAGATGTTATTAATTTAGCCATGTTAGGATCAGAATGTATTGAAAAGATTAAAGCTGGTGAAAAATATGATTTAATTATTATCAATGATGAATTAAGACCGGTAAATGCTCTTCCTACTTTGCAAAAGTTAAAAGAAATAAAGAGATTTAATACTCCAGTAGTAGTGCTTTTAGATAAGAATAAAGAGTTTATTAAAAGACATTATTTAGAAGATGGTTTTGATGATTATATTTTAAGAAGTAATTTAGAAGAAGAAATAAAAAGAATAATTGATAAATATTATTAAAAAAAGATGTTCCTTAAAAAAAGAAACATCTTTTTTATTTTAATAAAGATTTAATCGCATCAAATAAGTAGGGCTTATATTCATTAATTGGAAGTGGTTCTTTTTTTACTATTGAAGTAAAACAAGTAGAACTAACTAATTCTACGATTATAAAAAAAGTTACTTCTGGATTTTTTAATTTAATTTTACTTTTTTTTAAGCCATCAATAAAATGATTATATAATCCTAAACTTTCACTTTCCATCAAATTAGAAAGATTCTTACTATAAATTCCTAAAGACATATTCTTGCCAATTAATTTTAAAAGAAGCGGTTTAGTAGCAAGTTCATCAATTATATAATTAATTACAAAATTCATTTGCTTTTCAAAATCAGTAATATTTTCTTTTTTTAAATGAATAATCGCATCATTAAATAATTGATGTGATTTATTTATAATAATGTGGTTCTGTAAATCATATTTATCTTTAAAATAAAGATAAAATGTTCCTTTAGCAATCTTTGCTTCATCGACGATATCCTGTATTGAAGTATCTTTAATATCTTTTTTACCAAGTAGGGTATAACCAGCATCTAATAATTTTCTCTTTTTTTCTAGTTTACCTTCTTCTACTTTTGATAGCTCTTTATCCATTATCTATCACCTCACACTAATTTTAATTCAAAATAAGAAAATAGTCAATTTTCTTTTTAATAAGCATAATATAAATAGGGTATTGACTAACGGTCATTGTTATGATAGAATTAAAAATGACCGTTGGTCATAAGAGGTGAAATATGAAAAAAATAAGTGAATTTATTTGTAAAAAGAAATATCTTATTCTAATATTAACTATCTTATTAACAGTTATTTCTTTAGTTGGAATACATGCAACTAAGATAAACTATGATATTTTAGTATATTTACCAGAAGATATTGAAACTATGAAAGGTCAAAAGATATTAACTGAGGACTTTGAGATGGGAGCGTTTTCTATTACTGTAGTAGAGAATATGCCTTCTAAAGATCTTTTAAAATTAGAAGATCAAATTAGAAACATAGATGGCGTTTTGATGGTAGAAAGTGCATCTGATTTAGTTGGTACTACTATTCCTCTTGAAATGCTACCAAGTGAGATAGTATCAAAAGTTCATAAAGATAATACCGACTTATTACTTATAACTTTTAAAGATGGAACTTCTTCAGAAACAACAACTAATGCTGTTTCAAAGATTAGAGAAATTACTTCATCTAATGTTAAAGTAGGCGGTATGAGTGCGATGGTACTTGATACAAGAGAATTATCTGATCAAGAAATAACTATTTATATTTTGATCGCAGTAGGACTATGTGCAATTATTTTGATGATATCCTTAGATTCTTATTTTGTACCAGTATTATTACTTGGTAATATTGGAATTGCCATCTTATTTAATATGGGAAGTAATGTCTTTTTAGGAGAAATATCTTATATTACTAAGGCAATAAGTGCAGTACTTCAGCTTGGAGTAACTACCGACTTTTCTATCTTCTTATATCATCGTTATGAAGAATTAAAGAAAGAATCTAAGAATAGAGAAGATGCTATGAGTAAGGCAATAATGGATACATTTACTTCGGTAATTGGAAGTTCATTTACTACTATTGCTGGATTCTTAGCACTTTGTGCGATGAATTTAACTTTAGGAAAAGATATTGGTTTAGTAATGGCTAAAGGAGTATTATGTGGAGTTATTTGCGTTCTTACCGTTTTTCCTGCTTTACTATTAGTATTTGATAATATTGTAGAGAAGACTTCACATAAAATAATCCTTCCTAAATTTGAAGGATTAAAAGACTTTATAATTAAGAACTACAAAGTAATATTTATAATCTTTATTATTTTGATATTACCTGCTTACTTAGGAAATAAACATACAGAAAGTTATTATAACTTAGATAAAAGTCTTCCTGATACATTAGATAGTAGCGTTGCTAATAAGATATTAAAAGAAGATTTTGGAATAGTTTCTCCAGAGATAATCTTAATAGATAAAGATTTAAGTTCTTCTAAAATAAGTGCTATGTGTGATGAGATAATTGATGTAGAAGGAATAGACTTTGTATTAAATATAGATAAATTAAATGAATACGGAATTACTAAGAATATGCTTAGTGATGATCTTTTAAAAAAGGTAGAAAGTGATAAATATCAAATGATTTTAATAAACTCTAGTTATGATATTGCAACTGATGAATTAAATAATCAAGTAACTACTGTTAATGAAATTATTAAGAAATATGATTCAAATGCTATTTTAGCAGGAGAAGGTCCTCTTATGAAAGATTTAGTTGAAATTAGTAATCAGGACTTTATTAATGTTAATTATAGCTCTATAATTATTATCTTTATAATTATGCTTATTATATTAAAATCACTATCATTACCAGTTATCTTGGTAAGTACTGTAGAATTTGCAATTATGCTTAATATGGCTATTCCATATTATATGGGAGTAAAACTTCCATTTATAGCATCCATTGTAATTGGAACAATTCAGCTTGGAGCAACAATAGACTATGCTATTTTAATGACTACTAAATACCTAGAAGCAAGAAAGAAGATGGATAAAAAATCTTCAGTTAAGTATGCTTTAGATGGATCAGTTTCATCTATTATAGTAAGTGCTTTATGTTTCTTTGGAGCAACTTTTGGAGTAGGTATTTATTCTAAACTAGAAATGATTAGCTCATTATGCATCCTTATCGCAAGAGGAGCAATTATTAGTATGATAGTAGTTATATTTGTCTTACCAGCATTACTTATAATATTTGATAAATTAATTTGTAAGACAACACTTGGAATGAAAGGAAGGAAAAAATATGAATAAAAAATTTACTAAAGTAGTAAGTGCTACTTTAATTATTAGTATGTTATTTACTAATGTAATGCCAGTATATGCTTTAACTAAAGATGAAACTATCTATAGTAAATTAAATACAAATGGTACTGTAAAAAGTACTCTAGTAAATGAACATCTAACAAGAAGTGATAATGAAGAAATGGAAGATGTTACTATCTTAAAAGATATTTTAAATATTAATGGAGATGAAACTTATCAAGAAAAAGATGGTAAAATAGTTTGGAAAACTAATGAAAAAGATCTATTTTATCAAGGAACTACTGATAAAGCTTTACCTATTAGCGCAAGTATTACTTATAAATTGGATGGAGAAGAAATTTCTTTAAATAAATTACTTGGTCAAAAAGGACACGTTGAAATTATTTTAAATTATCAAAATAATCTTGTTAATGAAACTTACGTTGGTAATAAAAAAGAAACTTTATATACTCCATTTGTAGTAACAATGGGATTAATCCTTAATAATAAAGAAAATAAAAATATTAGTATTTCTAATGGTAAAATAGTTAACCTAGGAAATAAGAATATCTTAGTTGGTATTGCTACTCCAGGAATGTATGATAATTTAAAAATAAAAGAATTTAAGAATTTAGATAGCATTACTATTAGTTATGATACAACCAATTTTAGCTTACCATCTATCTATAATGTTGCTACTAATAAAATAGTAGAAGATGATGATTTAGAAATATTTAATAAATTAGATAATTTATATAGTAGTTATCAATTATTATCTTCTAAAGTAGATGAATTAGAAGAAGGCGCTAATACTCTTTATGAAGGGATGGAATCTTTAAATGATGGTATCTTATCTTTAGATAGTGGATTAACTTCTCTTTATGATGGAATAACTTTAATTCAAAGTAAATTAGAAGATTCTCTTGCTAAGTATGCTGATATGTCTATTTCTGATGAAATGATTTCTTCTGTCAAAGAAGAAGCTACTAAAGAAGCAGTTTTAGCAATTGAAAGTAAAAAAGAAGATTTATTAAAGCAAGCTAAAAATAAAGTAGATGCTAAATTTACTTCTTATTATAAAGATATAATTGGTAATCAAGCAGTAAGTAATATTGAGAAAATGTATGGACCTTTAGATGATACTACTAAAGCTCTTATATATAATACAGCAGTTAATACATCATATACTGTAGCATTAGAAACAGCTAAAGAAACCACTTATGAAACTGCTATTCAAATAGCAAAAATACTTGCACCTAATATAGCAGAAAACATTTTAAAAGAAACAACAACAACTATTATGAAAGAAACAACATCTTCTTTAAAAGAACTTACAGAAGCAATAAATTACCTAGAAACTGGTGTAACTAAATTACAAGATGGTTCTAGTAAATTAGTATTAGGAAGTTCTAATATATTAGAAGGTAACAAATCTCTAAGTGAAGGAATTCATACATTTAATGAACAAGGAATAAAAAAACTTAATAGTTATTTTGATTATGAACTTATAAATAAAGTAAAAAAATTATCTATTCTTTCTAAAGAATATCAGACATTAGATTCTAAGGATGATAGTGCTAATGGTAAGAGTAAACTTATTATGGTAATAGATAGTGTAGAAAAGAAAAGTACTCCGCAAAAAGAAAATACTAAGAAAGTAAAAACATCTTTTTGGGATAGAATAGTAAACTTATTTAAATAATTAAGAACTTCGTTATATAGCGAAGTTTTTTTATCTTTGACATAATATTTAAGTAATTTTGTATAATTAAGTAAAGAAGTGCTTTTGATTACTAGTACTTCATGATATAATTAAATAAAGAGAAGGTGGTTTTTTGAGAGTAATTATTAGTGCTGGCGGAACTGGAGGACATATTATTCCAGCAATAGCAATTATGAATAAAATAAAAGAAAAAGAACCAGATAGTGAGTTTTTATATATTGGAACTCATAATAGAATGGAAAAAGACTTAATTCCTGAAATGGGAATTAGATATGAAGCTATTACAATAAATGGACTTAGAAGGAAAATAAGCTTAGATAATATTAAAAATATTGGTAATTATCTAAAGGCTTTAAAAAAGTGTAAAAAAATTATATCTGAATTTAAACCAGACGTTGTAGTAGGAGCAGGTGGATATGTAACTGCCCCAGTTATTTATACTGCAAAAAAACTAGGATATAAAACTTTTATTCATGAACAAAACAGTGTTGTTGGTTTATCAAATAAATATTTAAGTAGATATGCAGATAAAGTAGGAGTGTCTTTTGAAAGTACTATGAAAGACTTTGATTCTAAAAAAGTTGTTCTAACAGGAAATCCTAGTAGTGAAAAAGCTTTATTAGCAAAGAAAGCAACTAAAGAAGAGTACAAGTTAAGTAAAAATAAAAAATTAGTTTTAATTGTAATGGGAAGCTTAGGTAGTAGCACTGTTAATAATAAAATAGTAAATATGCTTGATGATTTTAAAGATAAAAATTATGAAGTTGTATTTGTAACTGGTAATTCTTATTATAATAAAGTTAAAGATTTAAAAGTTCCCTCTAATGTTAAAGTAGTTCCTTTTATATATGAAATGCCTTCATTAATGAAAATAACTGATTTAATGATTACTAGAGCAGGAGCTTCAACAATGAGTGAAATTATGGCAATTGGACTTCCTTCAATATTTATACCAAGTCCTTACGTTGCTAATAATCATCAATATAAAAACGCTATGGATTTAGTAAAAAGAAAAGCTGGATTAATACTAGAAGAAAAAGATCTAACTAAAGAAAAATTACTACAAATGATTGATGATTTACTTAATAACCCTAAAGAATATCAAATGATAAAAAGTAACTTAGTAGCGCTAGGAATTTCTGATAGTGCTGAAAAAATATACAATGTATTAAGAAAGCTCGTGGATAATGATGGATGATTTTGGAAAATATGTAAAAAAAAATAAATTAGGAAAATTATTAGAAGAATTTAGTTTAAAAGGATATAATACTTATAATGTTAATGGTAAAGCTCGTTATATTGTATATCCTAATGATGTAGAAGGATTAAAAGGAATAGTTCGTTATTTAAAAGAAAATAATTTAAAATATCAAGTTTTAGGATATGGAAGTAACGTAATTTTTTATAATAAATATTATGATGGTGTAATTATTAAATTAGATTTATTTAATAACTTAGAAATAAAGAATAATAAAGTAATAGTAGGAAGTGGTTATTCTCTTATTAAAGTAGCATTAAAGACTGCTAAATTAGGATTAACAGGATTAGAATTTGCTTCTGGAATACCTGGTAGTGTTGGTGGAGCTGTAGTAATGAATGCAGGAGCATATAAATCAGATATGGGATATGTCGTTCAAAAGGTAAAAGTCTTAACTCCTGATCTTGAAGTAAAAACTTTATATAATAAGGATTTAAACTATCATTATCGTACATCTTTTTTAAAAGAAAATAAAGATTATATTGTATTAGAAGCAACTCTTTCTTTAAAACATGGGAAAAAAGAGGCGATAATGGATTTAATTAAGACAAGAAAAGAAAAAAGATTTGCATCTCAGCCACTAGAATATCCGTCAGCAGGAAGTGTTTTTAGAAATCCTAAAGATATGTATGCAGGAGAATTAATTGAAAAAAGTAATCTAAAAAAGACTAATATAAATGGGGCAGAGGTTTCAGAAAAACATGCTAATTTTATTATTAATAAAGGTAAATGCTCTGGTAAAGATATAGCTGATTTAATTGAATTAGTTCAAAAAAAAGTAAAAGAAGATCATGGTGTTGATCTAATCTTAGAACAAGAAATTATAAAATAGGAGGAACATATTATGGATGATACTAAAAAGAAGATTAAGATTAAAGTGAAAAAGAAAAAAATAAATTTAAAAAAGATCTTAGTCTTATTATTAGGATTATATCTATTATACTTTTTAGTATCATCTATTTTAAAAATGCCAATTAAAAATATCTACGTAACTGGTAATAATTATTTATCTGATAAAGAAGTATTAGAACTTGCTGGTATTAAAGATTATCCATCTTACTTTCTTACTACTAAAAGAAAAATGACTAAAGAATTACTAAAAAATAAATATATAAAAGAAGTAAAGATAGAAAAAAAATTCTTTTGGAAAGTATATCTAAATATTTCAGAATACAAAGTTCTAGCTTTAGATAAAGTAACTGGTAAAATAATCTTAGAAAACGGTAAAAAAGAAGAAAACACTTATAATATTAGAGATATTCCTATTCTTTTAAATGAAATTGATGAAAAAGAATATACTAAATTTATTAAAGCATTTAGTAAAGTAGATAGTGATATATTAAATCAAATATCAGAAATAGAGTATGCTCCTTCTAACGTTGATAACAAGCGTTTTATTTTATATATGAATGATACTAATTATGTATATATATCTTTGGATAAAATAGATAAACTAAATGAATATAATAAAATAAAAAATGATTTAGAAGGAAAAAAAGGTATTCTTTATCTAGATTCAGGAAATTATTTTGAAATTAGAAAATAAAAATTGTTATATTTTAAAAGTTATATTATAATATTAAGAAGAGGTAAAAAAATGAATAACGATGAATTAAAAATTCCCAATCATTTAGCGATTATTATGGATGGCAATGGTAGATGGGCGAAAGAAAGAGGCTTATCTAGAAGTATGGGTCATTTAGAAGGAAGTAAAACATTAGAAAAAATTGCTCTTTACGCCTTTGAAAGAGGAGTTAAGATATTAAGTGTTTTTGCTTTTTCAACAGAGAATTTTAAAAGAAGTAAAGAAGAAGTAGATTATTTAATGAATTTATTTGTTCAAATGTTTGATTTAAAAAAGAATGTCTTTAATGCTAAAGATATTAAAGTAGTTTTTTCTAAAAAAGAATGTGGATTACCAGATGCTGTTGAAAAGAAAATAATATCTTTAACAGAAAAAACTAAAAATAACAAGTCAGGAATACTTAATATCTGTATTAATTATGGTGGACAAGATGAAATAGTTGATACAAGTAAAAAATTAATTAAGCTAGTTAATGAGAAAAAGCTAAATATTGATGATATTACTAAAGAAGTATTTACTAAAAACTTGTATCAAGATTTAGAGCCAATAGACTTACTTATTAGAACAAGCGGGGAACAGCGTATTAGTAATTTTATGCTATGGCAAATGGCTTATTCAGAGCTATATTTTACAAAAACATATTTTCCTTCATTTAATGAAAATGATTTAGAAGAAGCTTTTTTAGCGTATAATAAAAGAGAAAGAAGATTTGGTGGGATAAAAGATGAAAAAAAGAATAATTAGTGCAGTTATAATATTAATAGTAACAATTAGCTCTTTACTTGTTTCTAAAGATGTTTTTGGAATATATCTTTTTATTAGTGCTATTTTAGCTATGAAAGAAGTACTTGCTACAAGAGAAAGTAAGAAAAAATTAGAATTTATTAGTTTTATTAGTTATGTGATAACTAGTCTATTAGTAACTAATAAGTGGCTTTTTAATTTTAATCTAGTATCTTTAATAATTCTAGATTTAATCTTATTTTTTACTCCAATTATTTTTTATAATAATGATGAAAAATATAATATTATGGATGCTTGCTATTTAATTGGAATGACTTTATTAATAGGAATATCTTTAAATGGATTATTATTATTTAGAATTGAGAATATTTTCTTAGCGCTTCTTGTATATGTAGTTTGTTATATAACAGATACTTATGCTTATATTGGAGGAAGCTTAATAGGAAAGCATAAACTTACTAGTATTTCTCCAAAGAAAACTTGGGAAGGAAGTATAATTGCAACAGTAGTTGGTTCTTTCATAACAACCTTATACTTACTTGCTTTCTTAAAACAAAGTAATATATTACTTTGCATAATAATTAGTATTTTCTTAACGATAGTATGTCAATTTGGAGATCTAATTTTCAGTAGTATAAAAAGACATTTTAAAATTAAAGATTTTTCTAATTTAATACCTGGACATGGTGGTATGTTAGATCGGCTTGATAGTATTATTTTTGTTTCATTAATGCTAATAATACTTAGTAGTTTAATATAAGGGAGGTAATTATGACACTAATATATTTTATTTTAATTCTAGGAGCAACAATATTTGTTCATGAATTTGGGCACTTTCTATTTGCTAAATTAGCAAATATTTATGTTTATGAATTTTCAATAGGAATGGGTAAAAAGATTTTTTCTTTTAAAAGTAAGAAAGGAGAAACTGAATATAATATTCGTCTTATTCCATTAGGAGGATTTGTTCGCTTGGCTGGAGAAGATGTTTCTGATGGTGATACCATTTCTAAAGATCGTCTTCTTGGTAATAAAGGATTTTGGCAAAGATTTTTTACAATGTTCGCAGGAGCAGGATTTAATTTTCTTTTCGCTTTTATTGTTTTATTTATGACTGCTTTGATATGGGGAAGTACTAGCAATAAACCTATTTTAGGAAATGTTCCTAATGATTATCCAGCATATCAAGCAGGACTTCGTGAAGGAGATAAAATTATCTATGTTAATGATAAGAAAATTAAAACTTGGGATGATGTTACTTGGGAATTATCTTTAAATAATGGGAAAAGCATGGAATTTGTTGTAACCGATCAAAATAATAAAGAAAAAAAAGTAACAGTAAAACCTTTGGAAGAAAAGGATGAAAATGGGGAAATAACTTATAAATATGGAGTAGGTTTAAAAACAGTTAAACTAACTGGTATTGCTAATTCATTTAATTACGCAGTAGTTAAAAGTGGATCTTTATTCAAAATGATGTTTAAAACATTAGGAAGTTTATTTACTGGTGGTGTTAGCGTTAATGATTTATCTGGTCCAGTTGGAATTTATAGTGTTGTTGATTCCCAAGCTAAAGCAGGAATAGCAAGTTTATTATATTTAGTAGCGTTCTTAAGTATTAACGTTGGAGTAATTAATTTAATTCCATTCCCAGCATTTGATGGTGGTAGAATATTGTTCTTATTTATTGAAAAAATTAAAGGAAGTCCAGTTGATCCTAAAGTAGAAAATATGATTCATAATATTGGTTTCTTCTTACTACTTGGATTAATGATTTACGTTACATTTAATGATATAATTAAACTATTTAGATAAAAGATATCAAAAAGTCTATTAATTAGACTTTTTTCTTATTTAATGATAGTATTATAGTAAGGAAGTGATTTTAATGAATGTAGAATATGAATGTACTTGCTTAGAGATTAATAAAGAAGAACTTATTAAGAAGCTAGAAGAAATGGGTGCTAAAAGGGAAGGAGATTTCTTTCAAAAAAGATATGTTTATGATTTTAATCCTAAAATTCCTAATAAATGGATTAGACTTAGAACTAATGGAGTAAAATCTACTTTGACTATTAAGAATGTTCTTGATAAGAATTCTATTGGAGGAACATTAGAACTAGAAATAGAAGTATCAGATTTTGAAAAGACTAATCTTATTTTAGAAGAACTAGGATATCATCATAGAAATTATCAAGAAAATAAAAGAACTACTTATAGTTTAGATGGAGTAAATTTTGATATAGATTCTTGGCCTTTTATTCCTACTTATGTTGAGATAGAAGGATATAATGAAGAAATAGTTAAAGAAATGATTACTAGATTAAATCTTGATAATGAGAAAATTACTAATTATGATGTTACTAGTATTTATGAAGAAATTTATAATATAGATGTTCTTTCTATAAAAGATTTATATTTTTAGGAGAACTTGACTTCTAAAAAATAAAATATTATCATATAACGTAAAAGAAAGACGTGATATGATGCTAAAACCTTTGAAGATAAGTTATGGAAATAATAATATATGGGAATATATAAATCCTAAGAATAATGATTATTTTTCTAAAATGAATGAAATAGAAATTAAAGAATTATTATATTATTTAGATGATTACTATCTAGATTACCGAGATACTCTTAACTTAGATAGTAATACTACTTTTGGCGTAGAACTTGAATATGAAGAAATATCTTACAAAGTAATAGAGAAGATTTTATATAAAGAAGAACTATATGATTGGCTTAGTAAAAAAGATTTATCTATATCTATTGGCGGAGAAGTAATATCTCCAATATTAAGAGATAACTTAAAAAAATGGCAAGAATTAAAAAGGACTTGCAATATTTTAAATGAGTATGCTAAAACTTTAGATCATTCTAGTACTCATGTTCATGTAGGAGCGCATATTTTAGGAGATGATCCTAAAAATTTACTTAATTTTATCAAACTATGGTCAGCCTATGAAAGTATAATCTTTCATTTTTCCTATGGAGAACACCTTTCAGCAAGACCAATTATTAATATGTATTCTAGTAGATTAAAAGAGATCTTTTATGCAGATTATCACAAAGCTAAGCATAAAAGTGTAGAAGAAATTTTATATCTAGTTGCCCATCGGAGAACTCAAGCAGTTAATTTTAATAATCTTACTTCTCTAAAAGAAATAAAACCTAAAAATACTATTGAATTTAGATGTCCAAATGGTACTTTTGATCCAGTTATTTGTCAAAATAATATTAATTTATTTACTAAATTATTAAAATATGCAAGAAACTCTAACTTTAATGAAGATATCGTTGATAGAAGCTTTAAAAATAATCTTAATTTAAGAGATTACGATATCATAAATTTAAAAGAAGCTCTAGAATTAGTTGATTTAATTTTTGATAATAATTTAGACAAAATCTATTTTCTAAGACAATACTTAAAATTTTCTTTAACAGGACACACTTTTATTAAAATGTCTCCTCCTTTTACTAAGTATACCTTAACAAAAAAGAAGCTTTAATCAGCTTCTTTTTGATTTAAATATTTATTATAACAACTCTTAGATTTTAAAGAAGTATATTCTTCATGAATTTCTCTTACTATAGAACTAACATTTTTAAAGAAACTTTCAAAATTATTAGTATATTGCTTAGTAGTAAGAACAGAAAGTAGGTAAGGATTATCATCAAATATTAAAGCATTATCATGAACATATTCCTTTTCAAGACCATATTTATTAGCAATCAACTTAAAATCAGTACCATTAGTAATATATTTAACACCGCTATCAACAAAATAACTAACAAGTTCTTGATCAAGTTCTGTATTTTCTAAATAAAACTTATTATATAATACTCTCATATAAGTATTAGCATCTTTAGCACTAATATTTCCAAAATATTGATTATAAGTCATTAAAGAATCAACATTATACTGTTTCCAGTACTTTTTAATATTATCTATTCCTAAATAATCGCAAAGTAGTTTATGAGCAATATTATCGCTATTGATAATTGCAACCTTACATAAATACCTAACTGTATATTTACTTCCTACTTTATCATTTTTTATAACACCAGTCCCACCTAAATAATACTTAGCTAAATAAGTAACTTCATCTTCTAAATTAATCTTATTTTGCTTAGCTAAATCATAAGCATATATTACTACTGCTGCTTTTACAGTAGAAGCTGCAAATAAAGAATTCTTACTATTATAAGATAAATTAAATCCACTAGAAATATCCTCATAAGAAAAAGCAAAAGCATTAGAATCATATTTAAAAAGATTATTTAACTTATTAATATTATTAGTTAATTTAGTAGAGTACTCTTTCTGATCAAGAGGATTCTTTATACAATCAGTAAATTTATCAATAGCAGATTTATCATATTTAAGATTATTATTAGGATCATTTTGATAATTCTCATAATCTTCTTTTAATTTATCATCTAACTTCTCAATTTGTTTTTGATAATTTAAGTTATTAATCATTTTTTTAACTAAGTTATAGCTTAATGCTAAGACTATTCCACAAAAAATTCCAATAGTAATTGCAAGCCACGTTTTTATTTTTCTTTTTGGTTTCTTTTTACTCACATCAATTCCCACTTTCTAATATTATAAAATAATTATACACCTATTCTAACAATAAGAAAAGGATTATTATTTAGTGCAAAAACATAAAAGGTTAACTAACATGAAATTTTATTAATAAAAATATTGACTTTTCTATAGAAAATATGATAAATTTTAATAAATTAGAAAGGCAGATATATATGAATAACAAAGGTACTATCAAGTTAGAAACTAAAAATTTAATCTTAAGAAAAGGAACAATAGAAGATGCTAAAATGATATATGAAAATTATGGAATAGATCCACTAGTATCAAAGTATGTTGTTTGGAATAGGCATGAAAGTATAGATGATGCACTAAATTTAATGAGAAAGTGGGAAGAAAGTTATCAAGATAAAAATTCTTATAAATGGCTAGTAGCAGAAAAAGAAACAAATGAAGTAATTGGTTCAATATCTGCTGTAAAAGTAGATATAAAAAATAAAACTATTGAATTAGGATATTGCTTTGGATCTAAGTGGTGGAATAAGGGGTACGCAACGGAAACTTTAAAGAGAGTAATAAAATTTTTCTTTGAAGAAGAGAATGTAGAAACAATTTGCGCCAGACATTTGACTGATAACAAAGCTAGCGGTAAAGTCATGTTAAAGTCTGGGATGATTTTTGAGGGAATATTAAGAAATAGAATGATCGACAAAGTAACTGGCAAACCAATGGGACTAGCTTCTTATTCAATAATAAAGGATGATTATTTTAAAAATAAAGGAAATCAAAGATATGAATAGTGATAAAAAAGAATTAATAATAAGAAATGCTAAGATAGAAGACGCAGAAAGCATAGTTAAGTGTAAAAATAAAATTTCTGAATATATAGTATGTGAAATAAATAACAAAGTTGTAGGATTTTTAAGATTTGGAAAAAACAGGAAAAATTATTGATGATAAATTTCTAAAAGAAGGCGAGGTAGTTTATATAGTTAGAGCATATACGTTTATTAATTCTGATGGTATTTATAAATCTGTTCTTACAGAAATACCATTTAAATATACTAAGTTAAAAGAAAAAATTAACATTCATGAGAATTCATATCCTTTAAGTAATGTTTTAACTCCAATTGATTCTTTAAAAACGGTTATTAAACTAAGTGCTGATGAGTCAAATACGTACTATTTAAAATATTCTAAGTCAGCATTTGATGAGGTAGAAGAATTCTTTAATAATAATTAAGAAAAGCGAGTAATAATAGAATTTATTATTATTCGCTTTCTTTATTTATATAGTTCTTTCTTTATAAGATCGATATTATCTTTCATAATAGTTAGATAACTTTGATTAGAATTAGTAATTCCTCCGTCAATACTTTTCATTGTATTTAAAACTGAAATAGTAGCGCCATAATTATCTTTAAGATTAGTTACTATATCATTAACCTCTTCACTACTTGAGAAAATATATTTTATTTTATTTCTATTTAAAAGAAGTTTTACTTCAGAAATAGTTTTTTCAGTAACTTGATTATTAGAATTATCAAGAGAAATAATATTTAATCCATATTTTTCTAAGAAACTAAATGAATCATTATCTACTACAATAGTATCATATTCAGAGTTTTTAACTATTTCTTTTAATTCAGCATCTAACTCAGATAAGCTAATCTTTAAAGATTGATAATTTTCATCTACTTCTTTAATTAAATAAGGATTAGTAATATATTCTTCTAGACCAGTTTTAACATTTTGAGCCATCATTAAGTAGTTATAAGGATTAAGCCATAATTCTTCAGTACTATAAGTATAATTTACACCAAGCGCGCTATCAATTATTTTTAAATTCTTATTTTTATTGATAAGATCAACTGCTAAATCACGTTCAGTATCTCTTTTTGAATTAAATACAAATAATCCACTACGAGAATATTCATTTAATTGTTTACTAGTAAATTCATAATTATCAATATCAATACCACTAGGATAAACACTAAAAATATCAGAATTATCTCCATATAGGGAATCAATAAGATAATGAACTGGGTATAAAGTAGTGTAAATCTTTATATCTTCCATGTCATCTCTTTTAAAGCATCCAGTTAATAAAAATATCAGCATTATTAAGCATAATAGTTTTTTCTTCATTATTTTCCTTCTTTCTTTGGAACTGGATCATATCCATATCCGCCCCAAGGTGCACAACGTAACAATCTTTTAATTCCAAGGATAATTCCTTTAAATATGCCATATTCATTAATAGATATAATCATATAATTAGAGCAACTTGGATAATATCTACAATAACTATGACACTTTAAAGGAATCCTTTGATAGAATTTAATTAAACTAATAATTATCTTTTTCATATTTATTATTTTACTCTATTTTTTATCTTTTGTAAATGGTAGATCAATATTATCAAGATACGTGGTATAATAAATGTATTAACAAATGGAGATGAGAAAAATGCATATATTAGAGAAATTAAATATTGTTCCAAGTGATATGAATTTATTTATAACAGCGTTAACCCATACATCATATACTAATGAACATGAGAATTGTCCTAGTTATGAAAGATTAGAATTCTTGGGTGATGCTATTTTAGAAGCAATTATTAGTGATTATTTATATAAAGAAGAAAAGTATGAGGAAGGATCTATGACTAAGATAAGAGCATCTTATGTTTGTGAAAGAGCATTATATGAATATGCTAAAGATTTAGATCTTCCTTTAGATATGCGTCTTGGTTCAGGAGAACATGGTCATGATAATCAAACTATAATAGCAGATATGTTTGAAGCTTTTATTGGAGCATTATATCTAGATAAGGGATATGATTATACTAAAAAAATAGTTTTAGATATTATAGTTCCATATATAGATAAGAAAATGGAATTTCTAAAAGATTATAAGACTATCTTACAAGAATCAGTACAAACAGTAAAGAAAAGTGTAATATATGAAATAATAGATGAACAAGGACCTGCTCATAATAGAATGTTTACAGCTCAAGTAAAAGTTGATAATATTATTATGGGCAAGGGAGTAGCCTCTTCTAAGAAACAAGCAGAACAGCTTGCTGCTAAAGAAGCATTAAGTAGAAAAGCTAAAATATAATATTCCAAGTATCAAAGATAGACCTGAGTGAATAATTCTTGCTATTAAAAATGGAAGATATTTTATTTTAGTTCCACTTATTTGAGAAGATACTTGTAAATGAACAGATATTCCTCCAAATGATAAGATCATCGAAGTTAAGATAATTTTTACTTTTAAAGGAATAGCTAAGATGCTTAGTTCTTTTAAGCCAATAGTAATTTCTAAAATAGATTTAACTAAACAAGATATATAAATATTATTTGGAAGATATTTTAATATTAGTGAAGATACTATTAAAAAAATAGTTAATATTCCAAGAATTAATAGTAAACTATCTATACTAGAAGTTACAGAATTTATTAAGATCTTTCCAAAAGAAAGTTCTTTCTTTTTATCTATTTTATTATTTTCACTTACAGAAGAATAATTTCTAAAGATAATACCAATAAGAATATTTGGAAGATAATGACAAATCATAATAATAGGACCAATATTTTTATTATTAAAGAAGACTCCTAACACCCCTAAAATAAATAATGGATTAGAAAAGTGAGTAAAAGTTAATAATTTACTAGCTTCTTTATCACTGATATAACCATTATCGTATAATATTCTGGTATTTCTGGCATTAGAAGGAAATCCTGAAAATATAGATAAAAAGAATACTAACAAAGAACTATCATTAATATTAAATAAATTCTTAAAAAAAGGAAATATCTTAGTTAAATAATATCCAGCATTATAACTAATTAGAATACTGGCAATAATAAAAAAAGGCCACAAAGTAGGAACTAAATTATTAATCCAAATATTTAACGCTTCAAAAACAGTATTAATAACTAGATCTTTATTTAAAAAAATTAAAATACTTATTAAAATAGTAATACCAACAATTAATAGATCTTTCTTTTTCATAATAAAATATATGTTTTAATAAGCAAGAATATTAGAGGTAAATAAAAATATAAATAATAGTAAAGGAATGATAAAAATGATCAAAAAATTCTTAAAAGCTAATCTATCTTGTATAGTAATTATCTTAATAGGTTTATTTTTAACTTATTATAGATTACCTTATTACATTCTAGCTCCAGGAGGCACGATTGATATTAGTAATAGAGTTACTGTTGATAAAAAGCCATCTAAAATAAATGGAAGTTTAAACTTATTATATGCTACTCAGTATCAAGCAAATATACCAATGTATCTGTTATCTTATATTATAGATACTCTTGATAGAGAAAAAGTTTCAGATGAACAAGTAGGTGATGAAACTGTTAAAGAAATAGAACTTAGAAATAAGTATTTATTAGATAATTCTATTAATAATGCATTATATGTAGCATATCATGAATCTAATACAGATCTTACTATCAAAAGTTCTAAAGTAATAGTACTTGCTGCTTCTAAAGATAATCCTAATAAATTTAGAGTAGGAGACGTAATTCTTTCAATAGATGAAAAGAAAATTAATAATGTATCAGATATTAAAAATATTGAAAATCCTAATAATGAGTATAAATTTATAGTAGAAAGGGATAACCAAGAAATTACTATTAATGCAAGTAAAGATAAAGAAGGAAAGTATGGGATAGTTCTTACTACTAACTATGAATATAATCTTCCAGATGATATAGAAATAAAATTTAAAAAGAGTGAAAGCGGTCCATCAGGAGGATTAATGCTATCTCTTAGTATCTATAGTGCTCTTAATAACGAAGATTTAATAAAAGGGAAAAAGATTGCAGGTACTGGAACTATTTCTTTAGACGGAACTGTTGGAGAAATAGGTGGAGTAAAATATAAATTAATAGGAGCTGCTCGTAATAAGGTAGATATAATGTTAGTACCAGAAGAAAACTATGACGAATGTCTTAACTTAAAAGAAAAATATAAATATGATATTGAGGTAGTAAAAGTTCATACCTTTACTGACGCTATTAACTACTTAAGATCTTTATAATTAATAAATAAAAAAAGCACTGTTTATACCAGATAAACTTAGTACTTTTTTTATTTTTTTAATTTTCTTTTTATCAAGTTAATTACTCTTTTTAAAAGTAATCTTGTATTCTTATCAAATAAATACATAATAGAAAGAGTAATCAAACTAATTAATACAAAAGTTATTCCAAGGGATAAGATAATCATTATATATCCCTTTATATTAAGCATAAATATATTTTCAATAGGCTTTATTAAAAATAAAGTAACTATATAAATGAGACTTGCTATTAAATAAGGCTTTATAATATCAAGAATTTTTTCTTTAGAAAATATTTTCTTTTTAGCTAAAATGCACTTTAATATTAAGTTAACTATAAATGCTAAAACAGTTGCACTAAGAATACCATTTAATCCAAAGTATTTAATAAATATAAGAGATAATCCTACATTAATAACTGCAGATATTAATACGTGGTTCTTATTATCTTTAAATAAACCATTTGAATTAATCATTGAATATAGTGGAAAATAAATAGTTGTAAAAAAGAGTGTTGATGTAAATAAACATACTGATAGATAAGATAAATTATAAAGATTATCTTTTATCCAGGCATTTAAAACAAATGCTCTAATACCAATTAAAAAAGTAAGAGAAAAAGCAAATGCAATTATAATAAAGCCAGATAAATATTCTTTATATAATAGATAAGCTTTATTATCTTCTTTTTTAGCAAAGACATTTCCAAATGAATAAATAGCGCCGTTATTTATTCTAGCAATTATTTCATTTAAGAATCTTAGAATATAATTATAAGAACTATAAATACTAACAGATATAGGACCTAAAAAAGCCATTAATAAAATAGAATCAGTATTATTAGTAACTAAGTATCCAACTTGATACCATGCTAAATCTTTAATCATTTTATTACTAGAAGTATCTTTTCTTTCAATTTCTTTAAGCCAAGGATATTTCTTTTCAATTAACTTCTCAATAATAATTTCTTCAATAATTTTAACTATAAGTATCGTAACAGCGATTGCTACTAAGTTTTTAAATATTAAAACAGCAATAATAGTTAGAATATCACAAACAAGTTTAATTATATTGGTAGGAAAAGTATATAAATATTTTTCCTGATTAGCAGATACTACTGCTTGATAGGCTTGCTTTTTCCAAAAGAAAGGAATAAGATAAGATACTGCTATAATAAAAAATGAAAGTAAACTTGGTAATTTATAGCCGTTTTCAAAACTAGCAAAGAAATATAATCCTAAAGTAGTAGCGATTATTATTAGTAAAATGATATACCCAATTTTCTTAAATGTTTTTCTACTTCCTGAATAAATTGCATTTATATCATCTTTGTTATCTTCAGCAAATGGTTTATATAATTTATAAATAACAGCATCCGTAAAACCACACTGAGCAAGAAATACATAAGTAATAACTTGGTTTATA
The DNA here is from genome assembly GCA_934149465.1 of uncultured Bacilli bacterium. Taxonomy (GTDB): domain Bacteria; phylum Bacillota_I; class Bacilli_A; order RF39; family UBA660; genus CAKPEZ01. Next base: position 125,938 of record CAKPEZ010000002.1, read on the forward strand.
AATTGATAATATCCATTACCAGTATCTCCTAAGTATTTTATTAAAACTGTAACTTTAATAATTCCGACTATTCCAATTAAAATATAGGGAATAGTATCTGCTAAAATATTTAAAAAAACTTTTTTCGTACGCATAATTAACTCCTCCATGTATTAATATTATAATATAAAAACGAAAAATTAAAAATAATTATTGTATTTATTTTTGATTTATGTTAATATAATCTTGGCTTTTCAAATACACACGAATGAGGATTTAATATCTCTAGTGCTTAATTTATAAGTGAGAATTAAAGAAGATTCATTCGGAGGATACAAACAAAGGAGGAAAAAATATGGCAGTAGTATCTATGAGTTACTTACTAGAAGCTGGAGTTCATTTTGGACATCAAACTAAAAGATGGAATCCTAAAATGAAGGAATATATCTTTGCAGCAAGAGATGATATTTATATCATTGATTTACAAAAGACTGTAAAGAAAATAGAAGAAGCTTATGCTAAGTTAAATGAAATTGCCGCTAATGGCGGAAAGGTTTTATATGTTGGAACTAAGAAGCAAGCTAGTGAAGTTTGCCGTGAAGAAGCAACTCGTTCTAACATGTATTATGTAACAGAAAGATGGCTTGGAGGAACACTAACTAACTTTAAGACTATTAAAAAGAGAATTAATCGCTTAGAAGAAATTGAAAAAATGGAAGAAGATGGAACTTTTGCATTACTTCCTAAGAAAGAAGTTATTGGACTTAAGAAAGAATATGAAAAGTTAAATCGTAACCTATGTGGTATCAGAGATATGAAGAAACTTCCTGATGCATTAATTATTGTTGATTCAACAAAAGAAATTAACGCTATTAGAGAAGCTAAAATTCTTGGTATTCCAGTATTTGGTGTTATTGACACTAACTGTGATCCAGATGTTGTTGATTATGTTATCCCTGGTAATGATGATGCTGTAAGAGCAATCAAAGTTGTTCTTGGAGTATTAACTAATGCGATTGTTGAAGCTAATGGTGGAACTATAGTTGATTATGTTACAGAAGATGAACATCATGATAAAGCAAAAGAACAAACTAAAGAAAAAGTAAATGCCAAAGAAACATCTAAAAAGCCTGTTGTTAAAGAAGAATCTATTAAAGAAGAAGAAAAGCTAAGTAAAAAAGAAACTAAAATAGATTTAAATATTTTAACAGTAACAGAACTTAAAGAATTAGCTAAGAAAAAAGAAATCAAAGGCTATTCTAAGATGAAAAAAGAAGAATTACTTGAAGTTTTAAAATAAAAATAGATGATTATTATTAATCATCTTTAATTTAAAAAGGAGAAGCAAAAATGATTAGTGCAAGCATGGTAAAAGAGTTAAGAGAAACAACAGGAGCTGGAATGCTTGATTGTAAAAAAGCTTTAGAAGCAGTTAATGGTAATATGGAAGAAGCTATTACTTGGCTTCGTGAAAAAGGAATTTCTAAAGCTGCTAAAAAAGCTAGCAGAATTGCCGCAGAAGGTCTTGCTACTACTAAAATTAGTGGTAACAAAGCAGTTATTGTTGAATTAAACTCTGAAACTGATTTCGTTGCTAAAAACGAAGAATTTAAAGAATTAATTAATCTAATAGCAGATGCTATTATAAATGCAGAACCAACTACTAATGAAGAAGTTTTATCTCTTTCTGTAAATGGTCAAACTATTGAAGAATTAATTACTCAAAAGATTGCTAAAATTGGAGAAAAATTAAGCTTTAGAAGATTTGCTTTATTAACTAAGAATGATGATGAAGTTTTTGGTAGTTATGCACATATGGGTGGAAAGATTGTTACTTTAGTAAAACTTACTGGTAATAATAATGAACTTGCTAAAGATATTGCTATGCATATAGCAGCAATGCGTCCTTTATATTTAAATAAAGACGAAGTACCTGCTGATGTATTAGAAAAAGAAAGAAATATTTTAAAAGAACAAGCTCAAAACGAAGGCTTAAAAGCAGATAAAATTGATATGATTATTAATGGTCGTATTAATAAGTACTATGAAGAAGTATGCTTAGAAGATCAAGCTTTTATTAAAGAAAATAAAGTAAAAGTAAGCACTTACGTTAAGAATAATAATTCTAAAATAGTTTCATTTGTTCGCTACGAAGTAGGAGAAGGAATGGAAAAACGCGAAGATGATTTTGCAGCTGAAGTTATGAAACAAGCTAACGCTTAAAGAAAAAGAGGAAAAAACTCTTTTTCTTTTTTTAAAATTTATGATATGATAAAAGATATGAGGTGGATTATGAAGGCAGCAATTATTTATAACCCGACAAGTGGGAAACAATTTAATACAGATAAAGTAAGAAAACAATTTCTAAATATTTTAACTGAAGCTAAATATGAAGCTAATTTTTATGTTACTGAGTATCATTTGCACGCTAAAAAAATTATAAAAGAATTAAGTGATGATACTGATTTAGTATTAGTAGTAGGAGGAGATGGAACTTTAAATGAAGTAATATCTGGTAATTGTGAAAGAGAAAAACAACTCTTAATATCACCAATCCCCGTAGGTACTACTAATGATGTATGTAATATGCTTGGTTATGGGAAAAATATTCTAACTAATTTAAAAAATGCTTTAACTGGAGAAGTTAAAAATTTAGATATTTACGCTATAAATGGTCATCCTTTTATCTATGTCGCAGGATTTGGTAAATTTACTAATGTTCCTTATGATACTAAGAGAGATAAGAAAAAAAAGTGGGGATATTTAGCATATGTTATGGAAGGGGTAAGATCATTTTTTAATAAAGATGATCTATATGAATTAACTTATGAAGTAGAATCTGGTAAGTATACGGGATTATATTCTTTTATTTCTGTTTCAAACGCTAGTAGAATAGCTGGATTTAATAACGTTTTTAAAGATGTTAAACTTAATGATGGAAAAATAGAAGTTCTCTTATCTAACATAGTAAAGAAAAAAGATTTAATTAGAAGTTTATATTTCCTAGCATCTAATGATATTTCTAATGTTCCTGGATTCTACTTTCATAGAACTAGTTATTTAAGAATAACGTTTAAGAAAATTCCTAAGAATAGCTGGTGTATAGATGGTGAAAAACTAGAAGATGCAAATCTTACTTACGAAATAAAAAAATTAACTACTATCAAAGTATTAGTAACTAAAAATGCAGATCCTAATCTATTTGTATAATAAATAAGTAAAGCTCTAGTTTAATAAGAGATTTTACTTGTTTTTTTTATGATGGTTTGTTATTATTAATATAGAAAGAAGATGAAAATATGAGAAGCATATTTAAAAAAATGGATAAAACTTTGCTTGTTACAACGATTATTTTTTTTGCATTTGGTCTTATTATGATTCAAAGTGCTTCTTCTATGGAATCATATATGCGTTATGGGGCAAGTCCTTATAACTACTTTATTAAACAGTTATTATTTTTACTTATGGGAGCAGTTGTTTTTTTAATGATCATTTTTTGGCCAACTAAGAATTATATGAAAACGGAAAAACTTATATTAGGTGGATCTTTATTAGCTCTTCTTGGACTTCCTTTATATGGAAGTGTTGCTAAGGGGGCAAAAAGCTGGTATGATTTAAAAGTATTTTCTCTTCAGCCTTCAGAGTTTATTAAAGTATTATTTATAGTTTATTTAGCAGTTTATTATGAAAAAAATAAGGATAATCTTTCTAATCAGTGGGTTTTAATGAAGCCTCTTATTTATGCTTTAATAATTATCTTATTAATAGCGTCCCAGCCAGATTTAGGAACTGCGACTATTTTTGCTGGAATTGTCTTTTTAACTTTTTATGTAGTTCCTATGCCTAAGAATAGCAAAAAGATGATTAATAAGATTATTATTAGTTTAATGCTTATAGTAGCGGCTATTTTAATTACTACTAAAGGATCTGTATTACAAAGTTATCAGTTACAAAGATTAAACTTTATTGATCCTTGTGAAAGATATAAAGAAGATTCTGGTTATCAGCTTTGTAATAGTTTTATTGCATTTAATGGGGGAGGACTTACTGGAAAGGGAATAGGGGGAAGTACGCAAAAATATTTATATCTTCCTGAAAGTTATACAGATTTTATTTATCCAATCATTGTTGAAGAGTGGGGACTTATTGTTGGAATTATTATTTTACTTGCTTACTTGTTTGTTTTATATAGGACTTTAAAGATAGCCTTACGAGCAACTAATCTTAAGAACTCTTTAATAGCCTATGGTATTTTTATTTACTTACTAGCTCATATTTTAGTAAATCTTCTTGGAGTAACAGGACTTATCCCTCTTACCGGAGTACCACTTCCATTTTTATCTTATGGAGGAAGTTACTCTCTTTCTCTTATGATAGCGCTTGGTCTTGTCCAAAGAGTAGAAATAGAAACTAGAAGTTCTAAAGAAAGAGAAATGAGGAAAAAGAAACGTGCTACTAACAAAGAATGATCAAATTTTAGTTAAACAAGTAAGTGATAACTTAAAAAGAGGAAGAACTTCTTCCTTTCTAGATAAAAGAGAATTATCCTTAGTAATAAGCTATTTAAATAAAAATAAATCTTCTTATCAAATTTATTATCTTTTTAATGACTGTGATAAAGTAATTATTTATGATAAAGAATTACCTAAGATAACATTATTTAAAATAATAAGTAAAATTAATCTTACCAATAGCGATATTTTAGGAACTTTATTTTCTTTAAATATAGATAGACATATATTTGGAGATATTATTGAAATAGATGAAATATTTTATTTTCCAGTATTAGATAATATTGCTTCTTATATTAAGAATAATTTAACTATAATAAAGAAAAGTATGATAACTTTGGAAGAAGAATCTCTTTCTTTAATAGAAAATTATGAACGAAATTATGATACTTTAGAATATATAGTATCTAGTCCTAGAATAGATATTATTGTTTCTAGAATTACTAATTTAAGTAGAAAAAACGTATTAGAGTTATTTAACAAGAATGAAATCTTACTTAATTATAATTATTCTAATAACTATGCTTATCTATTAAAAGAAGGAGATGTTTTCTCAATTAGAAAGCATGGGAAATATCGTTATAAGGGAATAATTAGAGAAACTAAATCTAAAAAGAAAGTCATAAAATTAGAAAAATACAAGTAAAATTCTCCTTGTATTTTTCTTTGATATTGTGTATAATTTATATGGGATATAATTTTAGGAGGAGAGATATGTTTTTTAAAGCTTTTGAAGAAATACTTGGTAATGTTTGGCCTATGCTAATAATTATTTGCGTAATAGCAATTTCTTGCCGAATTGCATATATTTCTATTCATCATAAGAAGATTGTCCTATATAGAGAAATATTAATGCTAGTATCACTTGTTTATTTACTATGTTTATATTATGTAGTTACTTTTCAAGATGTTAACTATGGTGGAATTAACTTAGTACCATTTAAAGAGATGTTTCGCTATGATATAAATAGTCGTTTATTTTTAAAAAATGTTTTAGGAAATATTATATTATTTATTCCTTATGGTCTTTTTGTATCTTATTACTTAAAATGTAAAAAAGTTTACTGGCCAATTTTATTAACTGGAATAGCCTCAACAACGATAGAACTTGTTCAATATAAAATTGGTAGGGTTTTTGATATAGATGATATTATATTAAATATATTTGGTGGTATAGTAGGGTTTTTATTGTTTATAGGACTAGATGCCATTAAAAATAGAATGCCATCTTTTATGAAACATGAATGGTTCTTAAATTTAATTATCATTGTTATTATTATTTTAGTTATAATATATGGATTTAAAATTGATATAGTAGGGTTGTGGAATTAATGTTTGAAATAATAAATGAAACTGACAAAGATATAGAAGAATTAAAAGAGGTAGAAAACTTTCTTAAATTTGTTGTAAAAAAAGAAAAACTAGAGAATGCTATTTTTAATATTATTATAATAGATAATCCAAGAATAAAAGAAATTAATCGTGATTATAGAAAAATAGACCGAGAAACTGATGTAATAAGCTTTGCTTTAGAAGATAGCAAAGATTTAGAATATGAAGATTTTAGATTACTTGGAGATATTTATATTTCTATTGATAAAGCAGTCAGTCAAAGTATTGAATATAATCATTCTTTATTAAGAGAATTATCTTTTTTAAGTATTCATGGTTTACTTCATTTACTTGGGTATGACCATATGAAAGAAGAAGATGAAAAGATTATGTTCGGAAAGCAAGAGGAGTTATTAAATGAATACCAAATCAAGAGGTAGAACTTCTTTTATTAGTAGTGTTAATCACTGCTTAGATGGAATTTCTTATACATTAAAAACAGAACGTAACTTTAGAATTGAGTTTATTTTTGCTTTTTTAGTAGTTATCCTTGGTTTTATTTTAAAGATATCTTTAATAGAGTGGATTATTTGCTTATTATTAATATCTTTTGTTTTAGTATTAGAATTAATAAATACTGCGATTGAAAGATTAACTGATTTTGTAAAAAAAGATTATGATGAAGAGATAAAAAATATAAAAGATATAACTGCAGCATTTGTCTTTGTAATGAGTTCATTTGCTTTTGTAATAGGGTTAATTATCTTTGCTCCCAAAATTTTAGCATTAATAATAGGAGGATAATATGAAAGAAGAACTAAAAAAATTATTAGAAAACTCTTATAGTCCATATTCTAAATTTAGAGTATCTTCTATTGTTGTAACTAATGATGGGAATATCTTTAAGGGAGTAAATGTTGAAAACGCTTCTTTTGGTGCAACTATATGTGCTGAGAGAAACGCTATTACAAATGCTATAACCTCTGGTTATACTAAAAATGATTTTACTAAATTATATATAATGAGTGATGCTAAGGAAGGAAGTATGCCTTGCTTTATGTGTAGGCAAGTAATAAATGAATTTTTTCTTCCTACTAGCGAAGTTATTATTATGAATAAAGAGGGAATAGAAAAAAGATTTTTGGTAAAGGATATTTGTCCTTATCCATTTTTAGAAAGTGATTTTAAATAAAAACAGGGAAGTAGAGGTGATTTTATGAGAAGTGGATTTGTTAGCTTAGTTGGAAGGCCTAATGTAGGTAAATCAACTTTATTAAATAGTATTCTTGGGAAAAAGATTGCTATTACATCAAACAAACCGCAAACAACTAGAAATATAATCCAAGGAATTTATAATGATGATGATACGCAAATTGTCTTTGTAGATACTCCTGGTATTCATAAGCCTAAGAATAAATTAGGAAAAATGCTAAATAAAGAAGCTTATTTTTCAATTCAAGATGTTGATGTTGTTCTATTCTTAATTGATATAACAGAAAAACTTGGAAAAGGAGATTTATTTGTTATTGATGTTTTAAAGAATATCAATAAACCAGTTATTCTTGTAATCAATAAAATAGATATGGTATCTAAAGAACAAATTCTTTTAACAATAGATGAATATCGTAATCTATATGATTTTGAAGAAATAGTACCAATATCAGCACTAAAAAAAGATAATGTTTTAAGATTAGTTAATGTTATTAAGAAATATCTTAAAGATGAAATAAAATATTTTGATGATAATACTATTACTAGTAGTTCTAAAGAATTTATTATAAGTGAATTAATTAGAGAAAAGATTTTATATTTAACCGACGAAGAAGTACCTCATTCTGTTACTTGCGTTGTAGAGAGTATAAAAGACGAAGAAAATGTTGTGAATATAAATGCTTTAATTGTAGTTGATAGAGAAAGCTTAAGAAAGATTATTATCGGTAAGCAAGGATCAATGATTAAAGAAATTGGAACTAAAGCAAGACTTGATATTGAAGAATTCTTAGGAAAGAAAGTATATCTTGAACTTTTTGTTAAAGTTTTACCTAAGTGGCGTGATAAAGATAAATACTTAAATGAGCTTGGTTTTAGAGATATGGATTTAGATTAGAAATATGGAAAATAAATTTTGTTATAGCAAGTATGCTTGTCTTGATCAAGATGCCTTAAAGTTAAGAAGTGAAAATAAAGACTTTCGCTCTGTTTACTCAAGAGATGCTGATAAAATATTATTTTCTCTTTCTTATTCTCGTTATATAGATAAAACTCAAGTTTTTTCTTTCCAAGAAAACGATCATATTACCAAAAGAATTATTCACGTTTCTTTAGTTAGTAGAATAGCAAGAACAATTGGTCGTAATTTAGGACTTAATGAAGACTTAATAGAAGCTATTTCCCTAGGGCATGATATAGGCCATGTTCCATTAGGACACTTAGGAGAAAAATTTTTAAATGAAATTAGCTTAAAATATTTAAATGAACGCTTTTTACATAATGTTCAAAGTGTTAGAAATTTTTTAAATATAGAAAAAGACGGACTTGGATGTAATTTATCTATTCAAGTATTAGATGGTATTCTTTGTCATAATGGAGAAAAAATTTTAAAAGAATATCATTATCATCCGAAAACTATTCAAGATTTCTTTTCTGATTATGAGAAGTGCTATCAAGAAAAGCAATTACTTACTGATATTGTGCCTATGACTTTAGAAGGTGCTGTTGTTAGGATTAGCGATGTTATTGGATATCTAGGAAGAGGTTTAGAAGATGCCATTATTTTAGGAATTTTAAAAAAAGAAGATATTCCCAAAGAAATAAAAAATAACTTAGGAGAAGATAATAAAACAATTATTGATAAAGCAGTAGCGGATATCATTACTAATAGTCAAGATAAAAATTATATTACAATGAGTGAAAATATGTACAATTCTTTAAATTTATTAATGAAGTTTAACTACAAAAATATTTATAATAAAGCAAACTCTAGAGAAAAAGTAGAAAAATATCAAGAAATGTTTAATACTGTTTTTGAAGAAAATTTAAAATATCTTCAAAATAAAGATTATTCTAAAGATATTTATCAAATATTTCTTAAGAATATGCACAAAACATATTTAAAAGAAACTAAAGATATGCGAATAGTAATAGATTATATTGCAGGAATGACTGATGATTTCTTTTTTAGGGAATATAAAAAAATAATAAATAAAAATGTATAAAAAATATTTCTTTTGATCATTATGATATTAGGTGATTAAAATGAATAAAAATGACTTATGGCAATTATTTAAGAAGACAGGAAAAATAGAATATTATTTAAAATATAAAGAATTATCTAAGAAGTGATGTGATTAACAGGTGATAAAAAAGGTAGAAGGAGTCATAGTAAAAGAAATTCCTTATAAAGAAAGTAGTAAAATTATAACCGTATTTACTAAAGATGATGGTATACTAGGAATATATGCTAAGGGAGTTAGAAAACTAACTAGTAAAATAGGTGCCAAAGTTAATAAACTTACATATGGATATTTTCATATAAAATATAATGAAAATGGATTATCTTCTTTAATTGATATAGAAATAATAGATCCTTTAAAAAATATCAAAAAGGATTTAACTATGATCTGCTATGCAAGTTTTCTATCTGAATTATCTTCTCAAGTTTATCGTCATGATAATAATAAAGAAATATATAATCTTTATATAAATAGCATTTTAAAAATTAACTCTGGATATAAGCCTTTAGTAATAAGTAATATTTTAGAATTAAAACTACTTTCATATCTTGGAATAAAGCCTGTAATTGATAGCTGTGTAGAATGTGGTGGAAAAGAAGATATTGTAACTTTATCTAGTTATAAAGGAGGATATATCTGTAAGAGGTGCCTTACTAATGAAAAGATAGTATTATCTAAAACAATAAAACTAATTAGAATGTTTTATTATGTTGATATTTCTAAAATAAGCAATATTTCTATTAGTGATGAAGTAGAAAATGAAATAAATAGTTTTATTGATGATTACTATGAAAGATATAGTGGGCTATATTTAAAGAGTAAAGAATTTCTAAGAAATATTAATGAGCTTCAAACGTAGAAGTTCATTTTTGACTTTAAAAATAAGAGATGCTATGAAGATGCTTAAAGGAGGAATGTATTTATGAAAATAACACTTGATACTAATATTAAAAAATTATCATTTTTTCAAAATAGAGAAGCTTTATGTATGATGTTTTATAAAAATGGAATTATTAGTCTTAGAGATCTTCTTTTAGCCGATCAAGAAACATTGTTAAGAATACGTAATTTTGGTCCTAAATCGCTTTTTGAATTAAAAGAGATGTGCAATGATTTAGAAAATACTTATCATTTTAGTAATGATCTTGAATTAAAAAAAGCTAGAGAATTGAGAAGTAAGATAACGTTAGATATGCCTATTTATAAGTTAGATATTTTTAAGAAGAATTCATATTATAAAAGCATCGGATTATCTTTAATGGAAAATGATATTATTACGTTAGAAGACTTATTAAAAAGTACTGATGCTAGTATTATAAATGCTTCTAGATTAACAGACTTAGCTTTAACAGAAATAAAAAAATATTTAACTTCTTTACAAGATGAGTATCATTTTTCTTTTTCTAAAGAAAAATTGTCTTTAGATACTAAAATATCTTCAATAAATGAGTTATTGCCTCTTGGAGCAGTTATTCGTAATTTAGAATCTCATAATATTATTACTATTTCTGATTTAATAGACGCTAATGATGAAGAGGTTTTAAAAGCTCGTAATGTTGGTAAAAAGAAATTATTAAAAATAAAAGAAATATTAGAAGAAGTTATAAATTCTATTCCAGTAGAATCAAAAGAAAATTCTGGAAAAAAATTGATTTTTACATTGAAAGAAATAGAACAAGAAAAACAGTTCACTAAAAGAAAATAAATACATATATTTTAGTGGTGATGCTTTTTGAGTGAGAAAATATCTATTGATAAAGGAATATTAAGATTAAATAAAAAAATTTATTCCGGAATATTACTTAGTAGCGCTTCTTATACAACTATATGCAGTTATGCTTTAATAAAGGAGCCATCTTTATATTTAGGATTACTCTTTTCATTTGGCATGGTTACTTCTTTATCAAGTACTTATTTACTAATAAAAACTAAAAAAAGACTTTTAAGATAGGTCTTTTTTTGTTATAATTGACGGTAGGACGTGAAAATATGGATAAAATAATTTTAATAAAATATGGAGAATTAACTACTAAAAAAGATAATCGTAATTTATTTGTTAATATATTATATAATAACGTTAAAGATAAACTATCTAAATATGATGTCAAAATAAAAAAAGATAGAGTAAGAATGTTTATTGAATCAGCAAATGATGATATTGATAAAATTGCTGAAGATCTTAAAGAAGTATTTGGAATTCATCGTATAGTAATATGCGAAAAAGTAAATACTAATATCGATGAAATAAAAGAATTAGTACTTAAAACTTTTAAAGAAAAAGATATTAAGACTTTTAAAATTGAAACAAAACGCAGTGATAAAGATTTTCCATATCACAGCATGGAAATAAATAATATATTAGGTGGACTTATTTTAAAGAATATTCCTAATATAAAAGTTGATGTTCATAATCCAGAATATCTTTTAAAAATAGAAATAAGAAAAGATTATACTTATATATATACAAAAGAACTATCTGGAATAGGAGGATATCCTGTTGGTGTTCAAGGGAAAGGCTTAGTAATGTTATCTGGTGGAATAGACTCTCCAGTCTCTGCTTATCTTGCAATGAAAAGAGGAATAAAAATTGAATGTATTTATTTTGAATCTCCTCCCCATACTAGCTTGCAAGCTAAAAATAAAGTTATTAAATTAGTTCAAACTTTAACTAAATATCAAAAAGATATAAAACTTCATATTATTAATTTTACTGCTATGCAAGAACTTATTTATAGCAAAATGGATCCTACTTATATGATAACCATTATGCGAAGAATGATGTATAGAATAAGTGAGAGTATTGCTAAGAGAAATAAAGATTTAATTATTATAAATGGAGAAAGCGTAGGACAAGTAGCAAGTCAAACATTAAATAGCATGAAAGTAATTAATTCAGTTACTAATTATCCTATTTTAAGACCAGTAGCGTGTCTTGATAAATTAGAAATAATCGCTTTAGCTAAAAAGATCGGGACTTATGAAACGTCTATTTTACCTTATGAAGATTGCTGTACTATCTTTGTCCCTAAACATCCAGTAATTAATCCTAAGTTAGAAAGAGCAGTTTTTTTAGAAGAAAACACTTTATATCAAGATACTTTAAATGAATGTGTAGAAAGTGCTTCTTATGAAGTAATTTCATATAAAGCAAGCAAAAATTTATTTTAACAAAAATTACCAATAAAAAAGTAGTATGATATTTCATTATTATCACACTCTATGAATGTAGGAGGTGAGAATAATGAACGGTTCAAATAATAAGATGGTAGTACCTGGTTCTAAACAAGCTATCGAAAGAATGAAATATGAGATCGCTAATGAATTCGGAGTTAATTTAGGTCCTGATACAACTGCAAGAGCAAACGGATCAGTTGGTGGTGAAATAACTAAACGTTTAGTTAAGTTAGGAGAAAACCAAATTAGTGGTGGAAATTACCAAGCTAAATAACTTATATAAACAAAAGTAGCTAAGATTGTTAGCTACTTTTTTAGGATCAAAAAAGAGATCGTCCCCTGAAGCACGATCTCCAAAAAAGAATAAAAAGGGGTTGGCTAGTGTGATACTAGCACCAATTCATCTAATAATTTGAATTGGTGATATATATATTAATCGAACTTGTTTTATTTGTCAAGCGAAAATAATAAAAAAATATTTTTTTATTAAAACTACTTGAAAAAAAGTTTAGTATATTATATACTGATATCATAAGAGGAGGTAAGAAAAGTGGACAATAAGAAATTATTTGGAGCAATTATTGGAGTAATCGCATTCATTGCAGTCATCGCTGGAGCAACTTATGCTTGGTTTACATGGACATCTTCTCCAACAACTGTTGGAGGTACAACTGGATGCTTTGATATCGTTTATGCGAAAGGAACTGATATTAGTGGATCATTAGTTCCATCATCTAATTATACTGGTGGAAAATCTACTTCAGTTACTATTAATATTGATCCAAAGTGTACAATCACTGGTAAGGCTACTTTAAAATTAACTACTAATGCTACTGCGACTGCTACTGCTATTCCTTTAACAGCTGGAGCTGTTAAATGGGCTGTGTATAAAAGTGGTGCAACTGATGCACTTGCAACTGGTACAGTAACTGCTACTGGTACTATTGATTTAGCTCAAGTTGATTTAACTACAACTGCTACTACTTATGATTTTTACGTATGGCTTGATGGAACAATTGCTGACAACACTTATGTTGGTAAGACTTATTCTGGTTCTATTAGTGCTACTGCGACTCAAAATGCTAGTTAAAATTGAACGTTTAAAGCGTTCTTTTTTTATTGACTATTTACTTCTTTTTGCGTACAATTATTTAGTAGGTGAGAACTATGAGTAGTTATGTTAAAGGAACTTATATTCAAAATATTTATGCTTCTGATACTGGATATACAGTAGGACTTTTCAAAGTTCTTGAAACTAATGATGAAGAATTAATTGAATATAAAAATAGATTAATCAACTTTGTCGGAACATTTGCTAATATAAAAGAAAAAAACAATTATATATTTAGAGGGAATTGTATTAATCATCCAAGGTATGGTTTTCAGTACTCAGTTTTAGAATATGAAGTAGTAATGCCAGAAGAAAATGATGAGCTAATTACTTTTTTATCAAGTGAATTATTTCCAATTGGGGAAAAAACTGCTATTAAAATAGTAGAAAAATTTAAAGAGAATACTTTACCAATAATCTTAGATAATCCAAGGAGCTTATTATTAATTCCAAGAATTACTGAAGTAAAAGCAATGAAAATTCATGATACCCTAGTAGAATATCAAGCTAGTAGCCATATAATTTTAGAATTAACTAAGATGGGTTTTTCTTCTAAACAAAGTTTTACTATTTTTAATAAATATCAAAATGAAACTTTAGAAAAAGTAAATTTAAATATTTATAATTTAATAGATGACTTTTTAGATTTTAATTTTAAAGAAGTTGATGATATTGCTTTAAAAAATGGAATTAGTCTTACTGATGATCGAAGAATGAACGCTTTCGTTATTTATACTATGGAAAAATTATGCTTTGAAAAAGGGAATACTTATCTTTCTTTAGATGATATTCTTATGGATATGGAATTTATAAATGCAGAAAATTTAGAATATTTAATGATTAATCTTGTTAGAATGGGAAAGATAGTAATAGAAGATGAGCGCTACTATTTAAAAAAATTTTATGATGCTGAAAAATATATTGCTAATTTTTTAATAAATTTAAATAATAAAGAAGATGAATTAAATAAAGGAAAAATAAAAAAATATATTGATTATGTAAGTAGAGATGAAAATATTAACTATGATGATATTCAAAAAGATGCTATTTATAATGCTTTAGTAAATAAATTTACAATCATTACTGGAGGACCTGGTACAGGTAAAACTACAATTGTAAAAGCTATTGTTAGCGTGCTAATTAATTATTTAGATGTAAAAGATAAAGATATTGCTCTTCTTGCTCCAACTGGAAGAGCTAGTAAAAAAATGTGTGAAAAGATGAATATTGGTGCATCTACTATTCATAGATTTCTAAAGTGGAATAAAGAAACTAATGATTTTAATATTAATGAATATGAAAAAGCTATGCAAAAATATATAATTGTAGATGAAGTTAGTATGATTGATGTATCATTAATGGAAGCTTTAGTGAAAGGCTTAAAAAAAGATGTAAGGTTAATATTAGTAGGAGACTATAATCAACTTCCTAGTGTAAGAGAAGGTCAAGTTTTAAAAGATTTAATAGATTCTAATGCGTTTAAAGTTATTAAATTAACATCTTTATATAGACAAAATGAAAACTCTTATATTGTAAAGTTAGCAAGTGAAATTAAAGATAAAAATTTATCTAAAGATTTTGCTACTTTGAAAGATGATTATAATTTCATAAAATCTCCTGGTTATAACGTATCTTATTATATTAATGAAATTATTGATAAAGCTTTATTAAAGGGATATACTAAAGACGATATTCAAGTATTAGCGCCTATGTATAAAGGAGAAAATGGAATAGATAATTTAAATAAAATATTACAAGAAAAAATTAATCCCGCTAGTTATTTGAAAAAAGAGCTCAAAATAGGAGATATTATTTATAGACAAGGAGATAAAGTCTTACAATTAGTTAATAGTCCTGATGATAATATATTTAATGGAGATATTGGTTATATAGAAGATATTTTAACAAGTAAAGAATCTAAAACAAAAAGAAATGAAATAATTATTAATTTTGATGGAAATAAAGTTTCTTATACGCAGACTCTTCTTAATAATATTCGTCATGGGTATGCCATTAGCGTTCATAAATCTCAAGGAAGTGAATTTAAAATGGTTATTATTCCCTTTGTTAATTCGTTTAAAAGAATGCTTTATAATAAACTTATCTACACAGCAGTAACTAGAGCTAAAAGCTATTTAATTATTGTTGGCGAAGAAAAGGCATTTATTGATGGAATAAATAATGATTATATTGAAAATAGAAAAACTACTTTAAAAAAATTTATTACTGATAAGTATAATTTAGAATAATAAGTAAATAATACTAATGGTACTAAATGTACCTGTCATATTTTTCTAAAGGAGGAATTATTAGTAATGAAATTGAAAAGTGCTGCAATAATGACAGCAATAGGTGTTGGCGGAATAGTTTTATATAGTCAAATAAAAAACGGTAATATGGCGAAAATGATGCAGGCAATTAAGCCAAAAGCCAAAGATATGTTAAATGATTTAGAAGATATGATGTAAAGAAAGAGAGCTTTTTAGAGCTCTTTTTCTTTACTATTTTTTTTATATATGATATATTTATATTAAGAATAGTAGGAGATGAATTTAATGAAAAAGAATACTTCTTGGGTTTTATTATTACAGATTTCCTTAATTTTAATTGCAGCAATAGCAAGTACTTATGCAATTAATTATTTTGCTAATACAATACAAACCAATATGGTAACTGCAAATATTGATCTTTCTTATATAGGAGATTCAGAAGTAAGTGATTCTTTATTACCAATTAAAGATACTAAAGCAGAACAATCAGCAACTAAAGTAAAATTCTCAGTAATTGAGAAAAATAAAACTAACAATATTTATTCAGGATATAGAGTAGTTTTAAGAAATGTAACAGTTCCAGTAGAACTTAGAATTCCTGAAGTAAAATGGCAATTAGTAAAAGGATTAACTGTTATAGCAAGTGGAAACTTTGAAAATATAACTAATACTGATCGTTATCTTTTAAATGAAGAATTACAAGTTTTGCCTAAATATGGAAGTACTGCTGATGAATTAGAATTTAGAGTATGGCTTAGTGATAACGATACTAATCAAATAGCGCTAGCAGGAAAAACTATCAGTTTTAAGGTTGATGTTGAATTGTACGTTATTAATGATAAAATTGAACCATTATTTTTAGGAATCCAAGATAAAGTAGTAGAAAAAAGTAGTACTCAATTTAATACTCTTACAGGAGTAAGTGCTGTCTTATCAGATGGAACTAATCTTGATGTAACTGCTAATATAACTAGCTTAGATATAAGTACACTAGGAGATAAAATAATAGTTTATAGTGCCAAAGACGCTAATGGGAAAACTGTTACCAAGACTAGAACAATTAGAGTACTAGATGATAAAGTAGTTCCTGTTATAGATATGTCAGAAGTTCCTTCATCAATAGCACTAGGCACAGAATATGATTTACAGTCCAAAGTCAAAGTTACTTATGGCTCTTCTAGTGGAAGTATGATTTGTGGATATGGAGATGATATGTCTATTACTAAGCCATCAGCTATAGGAAGTTATAAGTTTAAATGTATTGCAACTGGAAATAATGGTTTAACATCAACAGCAAACAAAAACTTCTCAATTATTGGAAACTAAAGGAGTAAGGCATAACAAGCAAAATTTAAGTCTTAATAGTTAAATTTAAGAAAAGAACGTTTTGTTCTTTTTCTTTTCATGTTATAATGATTAAAAGGTGATTTTATGTATGCTAAAGTATTAACTGAAATAGGTGCTAAAAATGTTGATAAAACTTTTTTATATAGAATTCCATCTAATTTAGAATCATCTGTTTCTAAAGGAAAAAGAGTAAAAATTCCTTTTGGAAATAGATATTTAGAGGGATTTGTAGTAGATATAACTTCATCTTTAGAAGAAAATATCAAAGTAAAAGATATATTAGAAGTTATTGATGAGAAAGCTATATTAAATGAGGAACTTCTTTTATTAGGAAAATATATTGCTGATAAAACGTTATGTTCTTTAATAACTGCTTATCAAACTATGCTTCCTAAGGCTTTAAAAGCTAATATAAAAATTAATATGAAACCTATTAAAGAAAAGTATTTACTTTTAAATAAGAATAAAGATATAGATTCTTATTTAAAGAATTGTCCTTATAAATCACAAGTAGAAATATTAAATAAATTAAAAGAAGAAAAAGAGGTAAAGATAGATAAATTAACTAGTAGTATTAATACATTAATAAAAAAAGATCTAATTTATCTAGAATACCGTGATAAATATCGTTATGAATATAATAAAAATACTTTAGATAAGAAAGTAACTTTAAATGAAGAACAAGAAAATGCGGTAAATATCGTTAGTAATAATTTTAATAGCGCTATAACTTATCTATTATATGGGGTTACTGGAAGTGGAAAGACAGAAGTTTATCTTTCTCTTATCGAAAAAGTAATTAATAATGGAAAAAGTGCAATTATGCTTGTCCCAGAGATAAGTTTAACTCCGCAAATTATAAGCCGTTTTAAGGCGAGATTTGGGGATGATGTTGCTGTTTTACATAGTGCACTTAGTGATGGAGAAAGATATGATGAATATAGAAAAATAATGGAAAATAAGGTTCATATCGTAGTAGGAGCAAGAAGTGCTATTTTTGCACCACTTAAAAATATAGGCATCATTATTATTGATGAAGAGCACGTTCAAACTTATAAACAAGATACTTCTCCTAGATATCATGCAAGAGATGTTGCTATTTGGCGAAGTAATTATTATAAATGTCCTCTTATACTAGGAAGTGCTACTCCTTCTTTAGAAAGTTATGCAAGAGCACTTAAGAATATTTATTATCTTTTAGAACTTAAGCAAAGAGCTAATAAAAAGGATCTTCCTAATATTACGGTTGTTGATATGAAAAAAGAATATGCTAAAAAGAATATGATTTTTTCAGATGCTTTAAAGAATAACATAAATAAGTGCTTAGACTTAAAAGAACAAGTAATTTTACTATTAAATAGAAGAGGATATTCTTCAATTATTACTTGTAAAGATTGCGGGCATGTTTTTAAATGTCCTAACTGTGATATTAGCTTAACTTATCATAAGACTTCTAACATACTAAGATGTCATTACTGCGGATATGCTACTAATTTTCCAAGTAATTGTCCTAACTGTAAGCAAAAAAATTTAAAAGATTTTGGCTTAGGAACTGAGAGATTAGAAGAAGAGATAAATCACTTATTTCCACAAGCAAGAGTTGTTCGAATGGATTTAGATACTACTTCTAAAAAGGGAGGTCATGAAAAAATTATTGACGATTTTGCCAACTATAAATATGATATCTTAGTTGGTACTCAGATGATTGCAAAAGGATTAGATTTTCCTTTAGTAACATTAGTAGGTGTTATTAATGCAGATATGTCTTTAAATATTCCTGATTTTAGAAGTAGTGAAAGAACTTTCCAATTACTTTGCCAAGTTTCTGGAAGAGCAGGAAGAGCTTCTAAAGAAGGAAACGTTATAGTGCAAGCTATTAATAATGAACACTATAGTATTAAGCATGCTATGAAACATGATTATCTTGGTTTTTATCAAGAAGAAATGAATATTAGGAAGATCTTAAAATATTCTCCTTATTATTATATTACTCTAATTAAAATAATGGCTAAAGATTATACAAAGGGAATGAATGAAGCAATAAAAATAGCATCTTACTTAAAAAAAGAATTATCTAAAGAAACAATAGTATTAGGACCAAGTCCTGCTAATGTTTTAAAAATAAATAATATTTATAATTTTCAGTGTATTATCAAATACCGCAAAGATGATAACTTAATAAAAACTCTTAAATTTATCGATAATAAATATATAATAGAAAAAGATATAAATATTTCTATAGATCAAGATCCATTAAGATTATAAGGAGGGATAAGATGGAAAAGATTGTAATGAAAATAAGTGGAGAAGCTTTAAAAGATAGTAATAGTTCTATTAGTGAAGAAAAGTTAGATATTGTCTATCAAAGTATAAAAATGCTTCTTGATAATAATAAGTCTTTAATATTAATTACAGGAGGAGGAAATATTTGGCGAGGTAGATCTCATAAGAATATGGACGATAATACTAAAGATAGCATTGGAATGCTTGCTACTGTAATGAATTCTCTTGCATTAAGAGATTATCTAACTAAAAATAATATAAAATCATATCTTTGCGGTTCATTCTTAATTGAAGGAATTGTTCCT
Organism: uncultured Bacilli bacterium; assembly: GCA_934149465.1. GTDB lineage: Bacteria > Bacillota_I > Bacilli_A > RF39 > UBA660 > CAKPEZ01. The sequence continues at coordinate 145,483 of CAKPEZ010000002.1, forward strand.
AAATATAATAAAGACGAGTGCTTAGAACATTTAAATAATAACGAGGTAATAATTATCTCTGGTGGAGTAGGCCTTCCATTTACAACAACCGATTTTGCTTGTGTTCAAAGAGCACTTGAATTAAAAGCAGATTATTTACTTATGGGAAAAAATATAGATGGAATTTATGATAAAGATCCCAAAAAGTATAAGGATGCAGTTAAGTATGATGAATTAACTTTTGAGAGTTTCTTAGATATTCAAATAAAAAATGGATTAAGTAATCAAGGAGTAATAGATGTTAATGCCCTTTCTTTACTTTGTGCTCATAAATTAAAGACTATTTTATATAAAATAGATGATAAAGACGCTATTAAAAAAATAATTAATAAAGAAAAAGTGGGGACTATAATTAAAGAACAGTAAAATGTTCTTTTTTATTTGACAGAAAGTAAGAATTTTGCTATACTAAAAAACGATTTTTATAAAAAGGGAGTAGCAGAAAAATGAAAACAGATGATTTTGATTTTTACTTACCAGAAGAGTTAATCGCGCAAACGCCTCTTCTAAAAAGAGATTCTTCTAAAATGATGGTTTTAGATCGAAAAACACGTACTAGAAGTGATCATGTATTTACGGATATTATTGATTATTTAGAAGAAGGAGATACCTTAGTATTAAATGATACTAAAGTACTCCCAGCTCGTCTTCATGGAATAAAAGAAGATACTAAAGCTCATATTGAAATATTACTTTTAAAAGAAGAGGATGCTGATACTTGGCAGTGTTTAGTAAAACCAGCTAAAAGAATAGATGTTGGAACAAGAATAATCTTTAGTGATGAATTAAGTGCTAGATGCTTAGAAGTAAGAGAAGAAGGAATTAGAATATTAAAATTAGAATATACTAAAATATTATATGAGATATTAGATAAATTAGGAGAAATGCCTTTACCTCCATATATAAAATCTCATCTAGAAGATAAAGATAGGTATCAAACAGTATATGCTAAAAATGAAGGAAGTGCGGCTGCGCCAACAGCAGGATTACACTTTACTAAAACGCTTCTTTCTAAAATAAAAGAAAAAGGCGTAAATATTTGCTATGTAACTTTGCATGTTGGACTTGGTACTTTTAGACCAGTTAATGTAGAAGATGTAACTAAACATAAAATGCACAGTGAATATTATATTATGACTAAAGAAACAGCAGATATCTTAAATAATACTAGAAAAAATGGGAAGAAAATTATCAGCGTTGGTACTACTTCAACAAGAACTTTAGAAACAATTATGAAGAAATATCATACTTTTAAAGAATGTAGTGGTTGGACAGATATTTTTATCTATCCTGGATATAAGTTTGAAGGAATAGATGCTTTAATTACGAACTTCCATTTACCAAAATCAACTTTAATTATGTTAGTAAGTGCTTTTGCTGATAAAGATTTTATCTTAGATAGCTATAAAGATGCGGTTAATAAGAAATATCGTTTCTTCTCGTTTGGTGATTGTATGTTAATAAAATAACGAGAATTACGTTATTACGACAAAATTAACTAAAAAAAAAGGAAAATGAAATTTTTTGTAGAATATTAAATTAGGGGATGATTTTATTATGAGGACGATTACTAACGAACTTATTAATGAAATTAGAAATAAAACGGATATCGTTAACGTAATATCAAATTATTTACCACTAACCAAAAGAGGCAAAAATTACTTTGGCGTTTGCCCATTTCATGACGATCATTCTCCTAGTATGAGTGTTAGCTCTGAAAAGCAAATATATACATGCTTTTCATGCGGAGCTTCTGGTAATGTCTTTACTTTTGTTTCCGAGTATGAGCATATCTCATTTATTGAAGCAGTAAAATTACTTGGAGAAAAGCTTGGATTAAGCCTTTCTAATGTCAAAGAAGAACACATTGATCCTAAATATGCTAACTATTATAAAATATATGACTTAGCAAGTAAATTTTATCAAAATAATATAAATACAGCTCTAGGAAAAGAAGCCTATGCTTATCTAGAGAAAAGACATTTTGATAAAGATACTATTAGAAAATTTGGAATAGGCTTATCAAGTAAAAATACTCCTCTTACCACGTTATTATTAAAAAGTGGTTATGATAAAGAAACTCTTATTACCTTAGGACTTACTAATGATGGAGAAAATGATCTATTTATAAATAGAATTATGTTTCCTTTGTTTGATTTAAATGGACAAGTAGTAGGATTTAGTGGAAGAATTTACTTAACTAAAGATTCTAGTAAATATGTAAACTCTAAAGAATCACCAATCTTTAAAAAAGGAGAACTTCTCTATAATTACCATAATGTAAAAGAGCACTTAAAAAAAAGTGATACTCTAATTATTATGGAAGGATTTATGGATGTAATTAGAGCAAGTACTATTGGAATAGATAATTGTGTGGCATCTATGGGAACAGCAGTTACTAAAAATCAAGCTCTTCTTTTAAAGAAAAGTGCTAATAATATAGTTCTTTGCTTTGATGGAGATTCAGCTGGAGAAGATGCTACTATCTCTTGTGCAGAACTTCTCTTAAAAAATGGAGTAACTCCTAAAGTGGTTAGACTAGAAGAAGAGTTAGATCCTGATGAATATATTCTAAAATATGGAGAAGAAGCTTTTAAACAAAAAATAAATAATCCAATAAGTTTATTAGAATTTAAAATGAACTTATTAAAAAAAGATCATAAATTTAATGATTTAAAAGATATATCTAATTATGTAAATGAAGTAATAAAGAATTTACTTAATGAAAATGATGAAATTGTTATTGATTTAACTTTAAAAAAAGTAAGCAGTGAATTTAATATTGATTATGAAATATTAAAAAATAAATATTTAGCTAGTAAGAATAATACTAAAAAAGAAGTAATTATCTTAAAAGAAAATAAACAAATAACTAAAGATAAATATCTTCTTGCTTATCAAAGTATTATTAATTATATGCTAAAAAGTACAGAGGCAATTACAATATATGAAAAGAAAGCTCCTTATTTACCTAATGATCTATTAAGATATCTTGCTAATGAAATAATATCTTATTATCATAAATACGGTACAATTAATGTAGCGGACTTTATTAGTTATATAGAAGATAATAATGAATTAAAACAAGCTTTAAAAGATGTATTAAAAGTAAATACTAATGATAATTTTGAAGAAGATGAAATAAATGATTATCTAAAAATTATCAATGAAGCTAATGTTAAATCTAAAATAAAAAGACTAGAAGAAGACTTAAAAAAAGAAACTGATCCTATCAAACAAGGTCATATCTTGGATGAAATAAATCAAATTAAACTGATTTTAGGATCTTAAGGAGGAAAAAGTATGGTCGAAGAAATTAAAACTTTTGAAGAAAGAAAAAAAGCACTTATCAAAAAAGGAAAAGCAGATGGCTTTATAACTTATGAAGAACTTGCTAGTGAATTAAAAGGACTTGATCTAGATAGCGATGCTCTAGATGAATTATATAATTCTTTAATTGAAAATAATATTGAAATTGTTTCAGATGATGATGATATTGGAAACGATGACAATGATGATGATGATGGTAATTTAGAAAAACTTTTAGAAGATAATACAATTGCTAAAGAATTATCTATTAATGATCCAGTTAGAATGTATCTAAAAGAAATAGGTAAAATATCTCTATTATCTTTAGATGAAGAATTAAAGTTATCCGAAAGAATAGTTAATGGTGATGAAGAAGCTAAAAATATATTAGCAGAATCTAATCTTCGTTTAGTAGTATCTATTGCTAAAAGATACGTAGGAAGAGGAATGCTATTTCTTGATCTAATTCAAGAAGGTAATATTGGCTTAATGAAAGCAGTTGAAAAGTTTGATGCTGCTAAAGGATATAAATTTTCAACATATGCTACTTGGTGGATTAGACAAGCTATTACAAGAGCAATTGCCGATCAAGCAAGAACTATCAGAGTTCCTGTTCATATGGTTGAAACTATTAATAAATTATCTCGTTTTCAACGACAATTAACTTTAGAATTAAATAGAGAACCTACTGATGAAGAACTTGCTAAAAAGATGAATACTACTCCTGATAAAATAAGAGAAATAGTTAAAATAGCGCAAGAACCTGTATCATTAGAAACTCCAATTGGTGAAGAAGATGATTCTCACTTAGGAGATTTTGTTAAGGATGAACGTACTATGAGTCCTGAAGAATATACTACTCATGAAATACTAAAAGATAAAATTTCTGATGTATTATTAACTTTAACTGAAAGAGAAGAACAAGTATTACGTCTTCGTTTTGGACTTGATGATGGTTGTTGTAAGACCTTAGAAGAAGTAGGCCAAATGTTTGGTGTAACAAGAGAAAGAATTAGACAAATAGAAGCTAAAGCCCTAAGAAAATTACGTCATCCATCACGTTCTCGTCAATTAAAGGATTTCCTTAATGATTAATGTTAAATTATCTCCTAGATTAGAAGCAGTATCATCTTATGTTAAAGATGATTCTAAAATAATAGATATTGGCTGTGATCATGCTTTTTTGGATATATATTTATATAAAAATAGAAATAATATTAAGATAATTGCATCTGACGTTAATGAAAAAGCTCTGCAAAACGCTAAAGCTAATATTCATAAATATAACTTAGATAATAAGATAGATACTAGACTTGGTAGTGGTCTTACTGTTTTAAATGATGAAGATATAGATACTATTATTCTAGCCGGAATGGGTAGTTTTACGATGCTAAAGATCTTAAATCATGATCTTTTAAAAAAAACTTCTATTAAGCAAATAATAGTTCAAAGTAATACAGATTTATATCTTCTTAGAAAAGAAGTAATAAAAAAAGGCTTCTATATTAAGAATGAACAAGTAATAAAAGAAAATAATCTATATTACGTAATAATTAATTTTGAACGTGGTAAAAGAAAATATTCTAAGAAAGAGTTATACTTAGGACCATGCTTAATAAAAGAAAACGCTCCTATCTTTATTGAAAAGAAAACCAAAGAATTAAATAAATTAAAAACTATTTATAAGAAAATTCCTTGGTATCATATATTTCTTAAGATCAAAATAAAAAAATTAATAAGATTGTACAAATAGTCTTATTAATTTTTTTATTTTTATATTTTAATCTAAATATTTCTATGTTATAATTATATTAAAGTAAGAAAGTAGGGAAAGACATGGAGAAGAAAAAAACATACATTATCTTAGGAATTATTACTTTAATAATAGTAGTTTTTGGAGTAACATTTGCTTGGGTTACCTGGAAAAGTGCAGATAATACCAACATAAATCTTACAGTAAATGGCTTAGATATTAAATCAACAGATATCGATATTACAGGAAATAATATTATGCCTGTCTTAGATAAAGAAAATGGAATAGTAGAAGATTTTACCGTAAAATCTAATACTGATACTGGAAATACTCCAGTATGTGCAGATTTTACTTTAACACTAACTTTATTACCAGATGGATTAAAAGATCCAAGTTTTAAATATGATATCTATAATGGTTCTACTTTAGTAGGAAGAGGAAGCTTTGAAAACTATAATCAAGGTGATGTTATTACAATTGCAAGTGGTCAAAGCATTACAACAACAGAATCTAAATATAAAATATACGTCTATCTAGATGGTAACATGGATAATCCAATTACAGTTACTAAACAAACATTCTTATTCCATCTAAAAATAACAGCTAGCCAGCAAGAAGGAGCATGTACTCCAAGTGAGATAAAAGAACCATCTTTTGCTGATGATATTATAGAAAAATATAATAATAACAAAGATGCTACTCCAGTAAAAAATAATAATGTTGATTATTACTATGCTTCAAGTGAATCTTTAATGCAAGATAAAGCAGGTAATATTAGATATTATGGAGCAAATCCAAATAATTATATTTACTTTAACTGTGATGATTATTCTAATCAAACAGCAGATACTTGTGAAGTATGGCGTATTATTGGAGTATTTGATGGTAAGATCAAACTAATTCGTAATAGTCTAATAGGTAAATATTCTTGGGATACATCAGCAAGTACAGTAAACTCTGGAAAAGGATATAATCAGTGGGGAGAAAACGGTGATTATAAGGGAGCAGACTTAATGAAGCTTTTAAATCCAGGATATTCTGATAATACTGATTTAAATAAAAGTGGAACATCAATAAAAGTAAATAATAGTTTATATTACAATGCTGGATCAGGAACTTGTTATAGTGGCAAAAGTAATGCGACGACGACATGTGACTTTACTAAGACAGGCTTAAAAAACGATCAAACAAGAAATTTAATTTCTAAGACATTATATTATCTAGGAGGAAATAATAATTCTTCGGTATATTCAGATCAAATGTATGAATACGAAAGAGGAACAGAACTAGGGGGTAGTCCTTATGCTTCTTCTACTTGGGAAGGATATATTGCTCTTCCATATGCAAGTGATTATGGATATGCCGCCGACTTTAATAGTTGTACACAAATTTTAAATAATTATAGTGATACTTCTTGTACAAGCACCAACTGGATGAAATCAGTTCTAACTAGTATGGGTTGGTTATTATCGCCTTATTCTGTCTATTCTGACACTGCGTGGGTTGTGTATTTCTATGGGTATGTGAACGGCGACGCCGTGTATGTTGCTGATGGCGTTGCCCCGGTCCTTTATCTAGAATCTAATGCGAATATAGATGGAGCAACAACTGGTACTAGTGATAATCCATATAAACTTATAGTAAGTTAAAGCCTATTAAGAATTAAACTGTATCTTAAATAAAGATGCAGTTTTTTGATTAATTTTGTTAATTATAATAAAGAATTTTACTTAAAAAGCTTTACAAATTCCTTTATTTAATATATGCTTAATATAAGGTAGTGATAATATGATTGAGACACAAACAATTGATATTAGACAAGTTCAAAAGATCTTAAATAATTGTCCTAATTATGACGAAATAGTTAATTATGAATACCAAGAAGGAGATTTACTTTCATCATCACTAATAGACTGGTATAGGGATTTAGTTTTCTCTGCTGATGGAGATGATGAACGTCAATTAAAAATAATTAATGTAGTAGATCGCAGTTTATCTATGTATATTACAGATAGTCGTTATAAAAGAGGATTAAAGCAAGTATTATCTAGTGAAGAAGTAAATGATCATAGCTTAATGAAACAAATTATAAAGAAGATTATATCTTTTACTGCCTATTATGAAAAAAGAGAAGTTTTTGATACTGTTAATTCTAAGTGGATCTAACTTATTAAGGAGAAGATAATTTGAAGAAGAATATACCAAATATATTAACAATAGTAAGAATAATCTCCTCATTAATAGCGCCTTATTTCTTAGTAAAAGATAATTTTTTAATCGCATTTGCTTTATATACTATATCAGATATTACTGATTATTTAGATGGCTATTTTGCTAGAAAGTTTAATGCATTTACATCCTTAGGACAAATATTAGATCCTATTTCGGATAAAATACTAGCACTTGGAATATTAGGATCGGGCGTTTATTTGGGTAATTATTTATTACTTCTTTTATTGCCGTTTGAACTTATAATTAGTCTTATTTGTGGTATTAGCAAATATAAGGGATTAAATCCTTATTCAGAGAGAGTAGGCAAAATAAAAACAGCATTTCTTTTTGTAACAGTATTATTAGGATTATTAGTAAATTATTTTCCTAGTATAAAAATTATCTTTATTATTTTTCTTATTTTAAGTATTAGACTAGAAGAACAATCTATGATACAATATATAAATCAATATAATTATAAAAAGAACTTATTGAAAGAAAAAAATATTATAGAAGATTCTTTAGAAAGATCTAAAGAACTATCTGTTAATAAGAATGAAAATATTATTAAGGAAACACTTAAATATTTATTTATTAATATAAAATTAGAAGGGAAGAATATAAAATGAATAATCAAATAGAAAAGAATGTTCCAGATAATAAAGATTTTAATGTTGAAATGTATCGTAATGAAAATGATGTTACTAAGAAGTTTAATAGTAAGATATTACTAGGAATAATTATTGTTCTTAGTATAATAATAGTAATATTAATTTTTATAAAGGCTCGTCCTTGTACTATTACTAATCAAGAAGAAATTAATAAATGTAATGATCAAACTAAGCTTTTAGAAGAAGAAAGAATTGCTCTTGCAAAGGATTTATATACGACTGCTAAAGATATAGTAGGAGATATTTATTTAAATACTGAAAGAATTTGTGGGCCTTTTATTTATGAATATAATAAGAAAGGCGAGATTATAAGTGCTTCTTTCTATAAAGCAGGAACTAGTAAATTTACTTCATATCAAGATTTTGCTAATTATATAAGAAGTAGATTTAGCTATGAACTAAGTAACACTTTATTAAATGCTAATACATTTAAAAGTGTTGATGGTCTTCTTTATTGTGCTAAAGCATCAAGAACAGCTAATAATAGATATATAGGACTTGACAGTATCTCTTTAGATACTGATCAAGATAATTTACTTACATTTACTTTAAAAGAAAAATATTTTGCTGAAGGAGAAGATACTGCTTGCTTAAGTGATTGTAATTATGACTATAAAGAAAATAAATTTGTTTTAGAATATTCAAATGCTCATTATTTAATTAAAGAATTTACTTTACCTTATTAGTAAATTCTTTTTTTACATATTTTTTTACTTTTGGTTAAAAATATGAATAAGGAGGAATTAGATGAAAAAGAAATTAATATTTGGAATGCTTTTAGTATCTTTATTGTTTATTTTTACTGGGTGCACTGATTTAATGAATACTCCAACTAAGAGGGTAGAAGAATTATTTTCAAAGTATCAAACTTTAGATAAAGATATTACTAAAGAAATAGATACTTTGGTTAAAAGTGAAAATTTAACTGATGAAGAAGCTAATCGTTATCGTAATATTATAGAAAAACAATATAAAATGTTAGTATATAATGTTAAGGATGAAAAGATTGATGGAGATAATGCGACTGTTACTGTTCAAATAGAAGTACTAGATTATAAAAGCGCTATACAAAAAGTAGATCTTAATTATCAAGATGATAACTATGATAAGGTTAAATATACCAAAGATAAGTTAGATGCCTTAGAACAAACTAAAGATAAAGTTACATATACTATTGAAGTTCCTTTAGTAAAGAAAGATAAAAAATGGCAAGTAAGTAATCTTAGCAATGATGATCTAAAAAAGATTCAAGGTATGTATTAAGCTATTCTGTTAGGATAGCTTTTTTTCATATTTCTTTTTTTTTATTAATATAATGAATTAGAGATAAAAGAAAAGAGGGACTTTATGATCAATAAAAAGAATTTATGGTTTTTAACTTTATTTAGCTTAGTATTAGTATTATCTATTTATTATGTAACTATGCCGAGTGAAATATTTTTAACTAATAATGGAGATATTCAAAAAAATAATAATGAAGAAGAAGTAAGTATTACTGAAAGTGATGTAATAAGTGCTCTTAGAGTAGAAGATGATGCTTCTGTATTAGAAGAGATGAACTCTTTAAAACAAACTCTTACGGACTTAAACGTTAGCATTGAAGATAAGAATACTGCTTTTGAAAATTTAAAGAATCTTAATTTAAATAAGGGAAGAGAAGATAAACTAGAAGAAAAACTTAAAAATAAGTATAATCTAGAATCTTTTGTAAAAATAGAAAATGATCAAATAAGAGTAGTTGTTGGTGGAAAAGATCATTCAGTAAATCTTGCTAATAATATAATGCGTTCTATTCAAGAAGAATTTGAAAATAAAATGTATATTTCAGTAAAATTTCAAGGATAACGAAAGTTATCTTTTTATTTGCTTATTTCCTTAGTTTATTGTATAATCTTATTAGAAGGTAGGAATTAAAATGGGAAATAAAGGATTTACTTTAATTGAATTATTACTATCAATAGCGCTTTTGACTTTAATATCGATTATAATTGCTCCTGAAGTATTTAAATTAATGAAACAAAATGAAGTTAATGCTTGTAATTCAACGCTTTCTTCAATTATGAAAGCATCATCTTTATATGTAAAAGAAAATAAGTATGATTTAGGAATTACTTGTAGTAATAATACTAAAAAAGTTAGTTTAAAAACACTATATGATTATGATTATTTGACTGGAAAAGTAGAAGGTGATCCTGATAATGGGGGCTATTTTAAAAATCCTGTTGAAGGGAAAGATCCTTTCTATTTAAGTGATGAAGTTACTATTACTTATAACTGTGATACTTTAAAATTTACTTATAGTTATAAAGAAGATAATTACTGTGAATAAATCTTTAAAAGATTTTTTTCTTTTGTCAAAAAGAAGACAACTTCGTTGCGTAAGAAAAATAGATATGCTATAATTTACTAGAAGAGAGTTGATATAATGGCTAAAAATGATATTAAATATGATGATAGCTCGATAAAAATATTAGAAGGATTAGAACCAGTTCGAAAAAGACCTGGTATGTATATAGGTTCAACTGATAAAAGAGGCCTTCACCATTTGGTATGGGAAATTGTTGATAATGGAATAGATGAAGCTTTAAATGGCTATGGTAATAGTTTAAAAGTAGTATTACATACTGATGGAAGCGTTAGCGTTACTGATAAAGGACGTGGTATTCCAACTGGAATGCACGCAAGTGGTAGAAGTACTGCTGAAGTTATTTATACAGTACTTCATGCTGGTGGTAAATTTAGTGAAGGCGGATATAAAGTATCAGGAGGACTTCATGGAGTAGGTGCTAGTGTAGTAAATGCCCTTAGTAAATGGATGGAAGTTACTACTAGAAAAGATGGAGAAGAATATTACATAAAATTTTCTAATGGTGGTCATGTTGAAGTTCCTTTAACAAAAATAGGAAATACTAATAAAACAGGAACTACAGTTAGATTTTTACCTGATCCAGAGATTTTCCCTATTACAACATTTAGTTTTTCTACTATTTGTGAAAGAATGCAAGAATGTGCCTTTCTTATTAAAGGAATTACTATTGAAGTAATTGATGAAATTCAAAATAGAGAAGAAAAATATTCTTATGAAAATGGTTTAGAAGCATTTGTTAATTATTTAAATGAAGGGAAAGAACCTTTACATAAAGTATTTTGTTTTGAAGGATCTAAAGATAAAATTAACTTATCAGTAGCGCTTCAATATACTGATAGTTATGCTGAAAATGTTGTTTCTTTTGTTAATAACGTTAAAACTAGTGATGGTGGTACTCATGAAGTTGGATTTAAAACGGCAATTACTAAAGTATTAAATGATTATGCAAGAGCAAATAATTTCTTAAAAGGAAAAGATAAATCTTTTGAAGGAAGTGACGTTAGAGAGGGATTAACTGCTATTATAAGCGTTCAAATCCCAGAAGATATCTTACAGTTTGAAGGACAAACTAAAGCTAAATTAGGAACTCCTTCTGCAAGAAGTTTAGTAGAAAGTATTACAACTGAGAAACTTACTTTCTTTTTAGAAGAGAATAAATCTATTGCAACTCAAATAATATCTAAGGCTTTAAAAGGAAAAGATGCAAGAGAAGCAGCCAGAAAAGCAAGAGAAGAATCAAGAAAAGGCAAAGATAGTAAGAAGATAGAAAAGATTTTAAGTGGTAAGCTTACTCCTGCCCAGAGTAAAGATCATAGTAAAACAGAGCTTTTTATTGTTGAAGGAGATTCAGCAGGTGGATCTGCTAAACAAGGAAGAGATCGTAAATATCAAGCAATTCTTCCTCTTCGCGGTAAAGTTATTAATACAGAAAAAGCTAAATTAGCAGATATTCTTAAGAATGAAGAAATTAATACGATGATTCATACTATTGGAGCTGGAATAGGAAATGACTTTAATGCTGAAGAATCTAATTATAGTAAAGTAATTATTATGACCGATGCTGATGACGATGGCGCACATATTCAGTGCTTATTACTTACATTCTTTTATCGTTATATGAAAGGACTTATAGAAACAGGAAGGCTTTTTATTGCAATGCCTCCTTTATATAAGATTAGTGTTGGCAAAGATGTATCTTATGCTTGGACTAATGAAGAATTAAAAGAAATAACTAAGAATAAGAGTAATTATACTCTTCAAAGATATAAAGGACTTGGAGAGATGAATGCCGAGCAGTTATGGGAAACAACAATGGATCCTAATACGAGAAATTTAATAAAGGTAAGTATAACTGATGCTGCTTTAGCTGAAAAGCGTGTTAGCGTTCTTATGGGAGATGCTGTTGAACCAAGAAAACTATGGATTGAAGAAAATGTCGAATTTTCTTTAGAAGATAATTATAAAATAGCGTAAAATATGACAAAATAAACGTCATATTTTTTTTATACTAAGAGTGGGTGATTGATTATGAAGATCTATCTTGATTTAATATGGCTTATAAATTTTTTATTTGACTTAATACTTTTATTTTCAGTAGGAATTATTTTAAGAAGAAATACTTCTTTAAAGAAAATAGTACTAGGAGCTTTAGCTGGCTCTTTAACGATCTTTGTTTTGTTTATCGAAATTTCTTCTTTTACTTTATTTATAATCAAAATAATTATATCTATTTTGATGGTTCTTATAACTTTTGGTTATAGGGATATTCGTTATATAGGAAGAAACTTAGTTTATTTATATATAACTAGTAGCGTTCTTGGAGGATCTTTATATATCTTAAATAATCAGTTTTCTTATAAAAACGTTGGACTTGTATTTTATCATAATAAGATGAGTCCTAGTATTATTTTCTTATTTATAATAGCGCCTCTTATTATTTATATATATACAAAGAAATTAAAATTATTAAGAACTAATTATTCTAAGTATTATAACATTAGCATATATTTTAAAGATGGTACTAAGAAAGAGATAACTGGCTTTGTTGATACAGGAAATAATTTATATGATCCCTATAAAAGAAGACCAATTATTTTACTTAATAAAAAAGAAGTTAACTTTGATTATACTAGTAATAATATATTATTAGTACCATATGAGACTGTAAATAAGCATAGCTTAATGAAATGTATTATCCCAGATAAGGTTTATATTTTAGGCGTAGGTTTTAAGAAAAACGTCTTAGTAGGGCTTATTGATGAGAAAATAAAAATTGATGGAGCAGATTGTATCTTACACCCTAAATTATTGGAGGAAATATGAAGAAACTTATAAAATTAATTAAGATGTTACTTGCTAAAATTAATCACTTATATTATGTAGGAAGTACTGACATATTACCTGAGCCTCTTTCTAAGGAAGAAGAAATTAAATACGTTGAATTATTCTTAGAGGGAGATCATAAAGCACGTGATAAATTAATTGAACATAACTTAAGATTAGTTGTATTTCTTGCTAAAAAGTATGAAAATACGAATATCGATTTAGAGGATTTAGTTTCAATAGGAACCATTGGCTTAATAAAAGGAGTAAATACTTATAAATTAGATAAAAATATCAAACTTGCAACGTATGCATCTAGATGTATAGATAATGAAATTCTTATGTATTTAAGAAAAACTAAAAGAAAAAAGAGTGAAATTAGTTTTGAAGATAGTCTTAGCTTTGATAGTGATGGAAATGAACTACATTTAGAAGACGTTCTTGGTACTGATCCAGATCTAATTACTAAGAATTTAGATAATGAATTAGATAAGAAAATGCTCTATCAAGAGATAAGTAAATTAAATAAAAGAGATAAAGAGATTATGTGTTTAAGATATGGATTATGTGGTAATAAAGAACTAACTCAAAAAGAAGTAGCGCTTAAACTAGGTATATCTCAATCTTATATTTCTAGAATAGAAAAGAAGGTAATTAAGAAATTAGGAAATATTATAAAATTATAGTATTTCTTTTTTTTTAATAATGTGATAATCTTATAATAGGTGATAACATGGAAAATAGAAAAATAATTAATGATATAAAAATGATTGCGCTTGATATGATTAATAACGCAAATAGTGGACATCCTGGTATTGTTTTAGGATGTGCTAGTAGTTTATATACTTTATATAAAGAACATTTAAATTTTAATGTAAATGATCCTTCTTGGATAAATAGAGATCGTTTTGTTTTATCTGCAGGACATGGATCTAGCTTATTATATTCAATTTTATTTGCGTGCGGATATAATTATAAATTAGAGGATTTAAAAGCTTTTCGCCACATTAATTCTATTACTCCAGGCCATCCTGAATATAACTTAGATCTTGGAATAGAAATGACTACTGGGCCTCTTGGCCAAGGAATAGCAACTGCAGTAGGGATGGCTATGGCAGAAAAACATTTAGAAAGTATCTTTGGGAAAAACTTAATTAATTATAAAATATATGTTTTATGTGGAGATGGGGATCTTATGGAGGGAGTATCTTATGAAGCTTTATCTCTTGCTAGTAAGTATAACCTAGATAATCTAATTATTATGTATGATCAAAATCATATTACTTTAGATGGAGCGTTAGATAAAAGTTTTACTGAGAACATTGATTTAAGATTTAAATCCCTAAATTTTAAAATACTGGATGTCAAAAATGGGGAAAATCTCTCTGCAATAGATAATGCTCTATTAAAAGCAAAATCTTCTAAAAAACCTACAATAATAAAGATAAATAATATAATAGGAAGATACTCTAAATATCAAAATACAAACAAAGTACATGGATCTCCTCTAGAAAAAGAAGATTTAGAATTAATAAGAGAAAAACTAACTGATAATAAGCTTCCTTTTAGTTATCATGAAAACAGTTATTTAGAATTAAGAAATTACTTAAATAAAAGATGTAATCTTAAATATCAAAGATATTTAGAAGAATATCAAAATTTACCTAATAATAAGAGAATTCTTTTAGATAAGTTAAAAGAAAAAGAAAATCACTTTTCTTTAGAAAATCTTAACTTTAATAATATAGATGAATCTAAAAGTTTAAGAGAAATTAATCATGATATAATGAATATCTTTTCTTCTTCCTTACCATTTCTAATAGGAGGATCAGCAGATACTGTAAGTTCTACTAAGACCTATTTAGATAATGAAAAAGATTTTACCAAAGAAAACTATTTAGGAAAAAATATCTACTTTGGAATTAGAGAACACGCAAGTGGGGCTATTATAAATGGCTTAACTTTAAGTGGCCTTAACGCTTTTGCAAGTACATTTCTAACTTTTTCTGATTATATGCGTCCTGCTATTAGAAATGCAGCTTTAATGAATATCCCATCTATTTTTATCTATACTCATGATAGCATTACTATTGGAGAAGATGGCCCAACTCATGAACCTATAGAACAGTTAAATTCACTTAGAATAATTCCTAATATTATGCTTTATCGCCCCTGCAGTAAAAACGAAATAATAGGTACATACTTAGATATTCTAAAAAAGAAAAATCCTTCTATTATAGCATTATCTAGATCTTCTGTTAATACTAAAAATAGCTTAATAGAAGAAGTATCTAAAGGTGGATACATAATAGATAAAGAAAAAACAAAAATTGATTTTATCATAGTAGCAACTGGTAGTGAGGTAGAACTAGCTTTAAAAATAAAAGATAAATTAAATAATCCTAATATTAGAATAGTAAGCATGCCTAATTTAAATCAATTTATAAAAGAAGATATAACTTACCAAGAAGAAATATTACCATCAAATAAAAAGATATTTGCACTTGAATATGGAAATACTCTTGCTTGGTATAAATACACTAAATATGTAATTGGAATAAACACTTTTGGAGCATCTGGCAAAGCAAATGATGTAGTAGAAAAATACAAATTAGATATAAATAGTGTCATAAATTATATAAAAGAAAATCTCTAACCTATAATTCGACAAAAATTTAAAAAAATGTTTGCTATTATTATGTAAGGTGATTACATGAGAACATACTATATCTTTAATATCAATAAAAGCTTATCTTATATCTATCAAAAAAATCCATATAAAATATATAAAATGCTAGAAGAAATATATCATACTTGCGATAAAGATCTAGTATTAACTTATAAATTCTTTGAACAAGTCGCATATCCTTTCGATAAAAATAAAATAAATTCTTATCTAAAAAATAAATATTCATATGAAAAAGAATATGATTATAATAATAATATGCATATTTACTTATCTTCAAAAGAAACATCTAAGATTCTTATAAATAATACTCATATTAAAATAAAAACTAATATTAATTATCCAGTCTTTTTTGATGGAATAGATAATTATCAAGATAATCTTTTTGTATGTGACTTTCAAAGCAAAGATTATTTCTGGCTTGATGAAATTCACAAAAAAGATTGCCAAAATAAAGAATATCTAGTAAAATAATGATTAGGAGGAAAGATATATGCATAGTGTATGGATAGATATATTATACGTTTTAATTGGTTTAATAGTAGGATTAATAAGTGGATTTTTAATATCTAAAAAATTAACTCAAAAATATTTAAAGAAAAATCCACCAATTAACGAACAAATGATAAAGACAATGATGAGTGGAATGGGAAGAACCCCATCTCAAAAACAAGTAAACCAAATGATGAAACAAATGAATAAATATATGTAAAAAAATAAAAAAAATACTTGCTTAATTTTAAAAAAAATAGTATATTATTAAGTGTTCCTTTTCGTGGATATACGTACCTCTTACGTATAACTAGGAAAAAGGTGAAATCATAAATAGGAGGAAAAAGAAAATGGCTTTAACTAAATTAGAAAAATCAAACATTATTAAGACATTTGCTAGAGATGAAAAAGATACTGGTTCTCCAGAAGTACAAATAGCAATCTTAACTAATGAAATCAACGCATTAATGGATCATTTTAAGGCTCATCCACAAGATAAGCATTCTAAACGTGGACTTTTAATGAAAGTTGGTAAAAGAAAAAGCTTATTAAATTATTTATTAGAAACAGATGTTAAAAGATATCGTGATGTAATAAATAAATTAGGTTTAAGAAAATAATAAAAGTAGGCACTCTTTTTTTGAGTGCCTTTATTTTGTGAAGAAAGGTAAAAAAGATGGAAAAGAAAATATTTGAATTAAATTTTAGAGGAAGAAAAATTACAGTTGAATGGGGAGAACTTGCTAAACAAGCTCATGGTGCAGTTTTAGTTAGATATGGAGATACAGTAATATTATCAACAGCAGTAGTAAGTAAAACTGCTAATATCTTATCAGATTTCTTTCCTTTAATGATCTTATACAACGAAAAATTATATTCAGTAGGAAAAATTCCTGGTGGATTTATTAAAAGAGAAGGAAGACCTACTGAAAACGCTACTCTAGCAGCTAGAATGATCGATAGACCAATGCGTCCTTTATTCCCTGAAAACTTTAGAAATGAAGTACAAGTTGTAAATACAGTATTATCTGTAGATCAAGATAACAGCCCTGAAATGACTGCTTTGCTTGGTTCATCACTTGCAGTATCTATAAGTAAAATCCCATTTAATGGTCCAATCGCGGCAGTTAAAGTAGGACGTGTAAACGGAGAATTTGTAATTAATCCAACTCTAAAAGAAAGTGAACTAAGTGATATCGATCTTACTGTTGCTGGTACTAAAGATGCTATTAACATGGTTGAAGCTGGCTCTAAAGAAGTAAGCGAAGATGATATGTTAGAAGCATTAATGTTTGGTCATGAGGCAATAAAAGAATTAATTAAATTTGAAGAAGAAATAATCGATGAAATAGGCGTTCCTAAAATGGAATATGAAACATTAACATTAGAAGAAGAATTAAAAGAAGAAATAACTACATTAGTAGCAAAACGTATAGATGATGCTTTAAGAATTAAAGATAAATTAGAAAAATATAATACTTTAGATCTTATTAAAGAAGAAGTAGTTAATAAGTATGAAGAAGAAAATCATGATAAAGAAAAAGAAGAACTAGATACACTACTTACTAAAGTAAAATTAATCTTAGAACAAATAGAATATGATTTATTTAGAAAAATTGTTGTTAAAGAAAAAACACGTGCAGATGGTAGAGCAATGGATGAAATAAGACCACTATCAACTGACATTGACTTATTACCAAGAACTCATGGCTCTGCTTTATTTACAAGAGGACAAACTCAAAGTTTATCAGTTGTAACTCTTGGTGCTTTAGGAGAACATCAAATATTAGATGGATTATCTATTGAAGATGAAAAAAGATTTATGCTTCATTATAACTTTCCAGCTTTCTCAGTAGGAGAAACGGGAAGATATGGCGCTCCTGGAAGAAGAGAAGTAGGTCACGGAGCATTAGGAGAAAGAGCATTAGCTCAAGTAATTCCTAATGAAGAAAAATTTCCATATACAATTAGAGTAGTATCTGAAATACTTGAAAGTAATGGTTCTTCTTCTCAAGCATCCATTTGTGCTGGTTGCATGGCTTTAATGGCTGCTGGTGTACCAATATCATCTCCAGTAGCAGGAATTGCCATGGGATTAATTACAGATGGCGATGACTATACTATTCTAACAGATATTCAAGGAATGGAAGATCACCTTGGCGATATGGACTTTAAAGTAGCAGGTACGAGAAACGGAATATGTGCTCTACAAATGGATATTAAAATTAGTGGAATTACTAAACAAATCTTAAAAGAAGCATTAGCCCAAGCTAAAAAAGCTCGTATGCAAGTACTTGATGTTATGGAAAAACAAATTGCAATTCCTCGTCCTGAAGTAAGTAAATACGCTCCTAAAACAGTAACATTTATGATAAACCCAGATAAAATAAAAGATGTTATTGGAAAAGGCGGAGAAATGATTACTAAGATTATTCTTGAATGCAGTAATGTTAAAACAGTCAATGATATAAACGCTGTTAAGGTTGACTTAGAGGATGATGGTAGAGTAATTATTTATCATACAAATGCTGAAATAATCTCTAAAACAGCAGAAAGAATCAAAAATATAGTAAGAGAACCAGAAATTGGTAAAGTATATTCTTGCCGCGTTGTAAAAGTAGAAGACTTTGGTTGCTTTGTTGAATTATGGCCTGGATGTGAAGGATTAATCCATATATCACAACTAGATAAAAACAGAGTAGAAAAAGTAAGTGACATTGTTAAAGTAGGAGACGAAGTAATTGCAAAAGCAACTGGCTATGATAAAAAAGGAAAACTAAACCTATCTAGAAAAGAAGTTTTAAAATAACTTCTTTTTTTGTGTTATAATTAACTAGGTGATTAACATGATATTAAAAGATACCAACATCTTTACTATAAAACAAATAAACTCACTAGAATCACTTGGGATTTACAC
Organism: uncultured Bacilli bacterium; assembly: GCA_934149465.1. GTDB lineage: Bacteria > Bacillota_I > Bacilli_A > RF39 > UBA660 > CAKPEZ01. Next base: position 164,752 of record CAKPEZ010000002.1, read on the forward strand.
TAGTGGCGATTTATTAAACTACTATCCATATCGCTATGAAATAATAAAAAGATCACCTCTTATAGATGGAGAAAAAGTTACTACTGACGGAATAGTTTCTTCTAATCTAACACTAACATATTTAAATCATAAAAGAAGAATTGCTTTTAAATTAAATACTGGAGATAATCTTGTAAATATTTGGATATATAATAGAGCATTTCTTACTAAAGTATTAAAAGAAGGAATCTATATAACGGTATTTGGAAAATATAACAAATGGAAAAACTTGATTGTAGCAAGCGAAGTAAAATTAGGAAAACTGCCAGAAAAAACAGAAGTAACTCCTATTTATCATACGAAAAATAAAATAAAAAGTAATGAAATTTCTCTTCTAATAAAGAAATGCTTTTTAACTCCTAATATAAAAATAGCTGATTATATTCCTAAGTCTTTTTCCGAACAATATAAATTTATTTCTAAAAAAGATGCTCTTATAAACATTCATTATCCCAAAGATTTGAATTTATTAAAACAAGCAAGATTAAGACTAAAGTATGAAGAATTATTTACATACATGCTAAAAATTAGATATATGAAAGAAAAACTTAATACTAATAAATGTATAAGTAGAAAAATATGTCCGGAAGAAATAGATAAGTTTATTAGTAGCCTATACTTTAAACTAACACCCGATCAAGAAAAAAGTGTAAATGAAATACTAAATGATATGGCTTTGCCTAAGAGAATGAATAGATTATTACAAGGTGATGTTGGAAGTGGAAAGACTATTGTTTCCTTTATCGCTGCTTATTATAACTATCTATCATCTTATCAAACTGCATATATGGCTCCAACTGAAATACTTGCAAAACAGCATTACGAAAATGCTCTAAAATTATTTAAAAATACTAATATGAATATTAAACTATTAACTTCTAGTACCAAGCAAAAAGAAAAAAAAGAAATATATAATGACTTGGAACAAGGAAAGATAAATCTAATTATTGGAACTCAGTCACTAGTTCAAGATAATTTAAAATTTTATGATTTAGGGCTAGTCATTACTGATGAACAACATCGCTTTGGTGTAAATCAAAGAACAATTCTAAAAAATAAAGGTAATTATCCTGATATCCTATCAATGAGTGCAACACCAATACCAAGAACATATGCTTTAACTATATATGGGGATATGGATGTATCTTCAATAAAGACAAAGCCTCAGGGCAGAAAGGAAATAATAACGAAAATATATAATGAAAAAGATATATTAGAAGTTTTAAAAATGATGTATGAAGAATTAAAGTTAGATCATCAAATATATGTCATTGCTCCTTTAATAGATGAAGGAAATAATGATCTAGAAAATGTAAAAGTTCTAGAAGAAAAAATGAATAAAGCTTTTGGTAAAAAATATAAAATAGCATCTCTTCATGGAAATATGGATAATGAAAAAAAAGAAGCCATAATGAAGCTTTTTAGCAATAATAAAATAAATATTTTAATCTCAACAACAGTTATTGAAGTTGGAGTAGATGTTAAAAATGCTAGTATGATCGTTATATTTGATGCAAATAATTTTGGCCTTTCAACCATTCATCAATTAAGAGGAAGAGTAGGAAGAGGAGATATCCAGTCTTATTGCCTTTTAATTACCAAAATAAAATCCGATCGTTTAAATATTTTAAAAGAAACTAACGATGGATTTAAAATAAGTGAATTTGATTTTAAGAATAGAGGTTATGGTGAATTGTTTGGAGTTAAGCAAAGTGGTGAATTTCACTTTAAAATAGCTGATATAAAAACTGATTACAAGATTCTTCTTCAGGCCAAAAAAGATGCTGAAACTGTAATAAATGATTATTTTAATAAACGTTTAGATAATTTGCAACTTTACAAAGAATTGCTTGAAAGTGACAATCTTAATTGACAACAAACTGTCAAATTTTTCCTAATTTTATGAAAGTACTTGTGTTTTTGTAAATTTTATAATATGATTAATATGACATAAATAATATGTCCACTCACTACGGTATAAAATGTAGGAGTGTATTCAACCAAAACCCCCTGAAGGAGCCGAAAGGCTCCATTTTTGTTGATTTTAAAGGGATTTTATATTATTAAAAGTATTT
>CAKPEZ010000003.1 GCA_934149465.1 uncultured Bacilli bacterium
AAGACGGTAAAGCCTTGAAATATCAATAATATTATAAATATTATAAGTATTATAAATATGGGAGTTCTTACAACTTGTGGCTCAGGCAAGAAATATAAACAATGTTGTGGTAAATAAGCTCGCAAATCCTTATAAATAAAGGACTTGTGGGCTTTTTGCTACTTACAATTTTTGGGCAATTTCACCTAAAAAAAGGCGCTTAGATAAGTTTTTTACCTGAATTAACTTTAAATTTTAAAAAGTATGTTATAATTAATCTTGTGAGGTAAATATGAATCCAGAAAATTTTGAGGGTACACCAGAATATTATAACAAGCAAAACACTAATAAAGAAAAAATCCAACTGCTCAAGAGTGGAAGCAAGTTCAGGTTCAAACGAATGAATCAGAATTAAATCTTCAACAAGTCATACATTATTATCAAAATGCAACTGATGAACAAAAACATGAGATTATTAATGAAATGAAAAAAGCTGGCTATGATGATGAATTTATTTTCGAGTTTCTTTCTGCTACCGTTGATGAATTTGTACCAAAAAGCAGAAGATAATAATTAAAATTTCGAAGATCTTTAACAAGGACATCTACAGCATAAAGAAATCAAAGTATTTGTTGATAAAATATATGAGATTTGTGAAAAAATAATTTGCCTTTAAATATTTATAATTATGCAGATGAGTTAAAAAAAGAAATCATTGTTTTGATTTCTTTTTTTAATCTTTTATATCATAAAATAATATCCGTAAAAAAGTAGAATATTTCATCTGATCTAAATTATTTATATCAAATGTTTTTATAATTTGGATTATATAATTTTACTTTTACTTTTTCTTTTTTGATAGTACATGTGAACTAATTTGTTCAATAGAAGAATGAATACTGTTATATCCTTCGTCTAATAAAATTCTATTTTTTTCTACTATTTTTAAAGTGTTTTCATAACCAGATATAATATTATTTTTTTCTAAAGATGAGTGTGCTATTTCTCTTTTTAACATATAAAATAATTCGTCAGTACAATCAGTTAGATTAAATAAATCCAAAGAATTCTTTTTTAAGTAAAAATAACCTTTACCATTTATTATAGAAGCCATTAATTTATCTTCTATATTTAGAACTGATAAATTAGTTGCATCAAATACAAATTGCTGACCATTTTCATTTATTACTGTAACCGCATGATTACCTAATTTTTTTATTATTCCAGAAGCATTTGCTAAGATTGTTAACATTTTAGTTGTTTTTTTAGTATTCTTATTAATATTCCTTACTATATTAGGCTTATATTCAAATATCACTTCACCTTTTTTCCTTGGAACAAAACAAGACATTAATAGCGATTCTTTATTACATACTTTTAAAAAATCATTAAGTAAAGCAGAATGTTCTAAACAAACGCCACTACCATTTAGTATACTAGTAGCTAAAAAGTTTAAATCATTCGATCTATTAACTTCATTGTACTCATGTTCTTTTGTTACAGAAAAATATCCATTCCATAAAAGATAAGTATAATAATAGGAAAACTCTAATGCTGTAGATAGTTTTAATTCTAAAGCAATATTCTTATATAATTCTAATATATCTCTATATAATTTTATTTCTTTAATATGCTCTTCATTAAATTTATTTTATCTTTAATTTTCTCAGTTAATATCCCAAGCTTTATCGATTCAGACATTTTAGTAAAACCAAATGATTCTTGTAAAAAAGTAATATAATCCCAATATTCAATTTTTTGGGCATTTTTTTGTTCTTCAGGTGTTAATATTTTATAAAATTCATTATTATCAAATTGTTGTTTAACATTACCTTCTATAATCATGCGATGAAAAAGTTCTTTTTTTTCTTCTATAGATAATTTTTCATACTTTTCATTATAATAAGTACAAACCTTTTCAATTATAATATTTTCATTTTCATTAATTTCTTCTTTTCCATTTAAAGCTTTTTTCATATCGCACCTCATTCAATGGCTTTATATTTTAGCATAAAAAAATAATAATGTAAACGTTAGTTAATTTGAACTTGTAGGAACTTTCTTTTTCTACTTGGCTTGGTATATTGCTTATTTATTTATTGTAATAATAAATAAGGTTATTAAATTTGATATTAATTCTATAGATGAAAAGAATTAGAAAATGTTTGATGCCTTGATTTTTGAATCACCAAAATTAAATTTTATGGATATAGAAATGGTTTGACCTCAAGGGGATAATGTGTATAGAATAAAGAGAATTAAAAATCTTATGATATAATTAATTATATATAGGTATAGAAGTTGAACTGCAATGAGACCATATGATAATAGAATAAAGTACTTTGAATTATTAATGAAATATGATGATATATCAAATTATAAAAAGTATGAATTACCAAAAGGTTTCCATTATATTGAAAGTGGGGAATTTACATCATTTGAAAAAAGGTTTAGAATGTTTTCATAATTTTTGTGATTTATTCATATCTGAGTTACCAAAACGGTGTTTATTTATAGTCGATAATATAACTTTAAAAAAAGTAGGAACTGCTACTATATCATTGTTGAAGGAACCTAAGTATGGATATGATGGCGCAGTAGATTGGATTGCTATAAAAAAGAGATATCAAGGATAACATTTGGTTATACCTCTCATAAGTAAAGCCATAGAGATAGCAAATAATCTTTATCATAATAAATTAGTACTGCATATTCAAACTACAACATGTTCAGCAGAAAAATTATATTTAGATTATGGCTTTGAAATATTAAATAAAGAAGAAAGAACAGGATGGGGCATTTTAAGAATGCTAACTAGTCAGTCTAAACTAAATGAATACAATATTTTATCTCAAGAAGAAATATTAGATATAAAGAATGTAGAAATTGAAAGACAACTTACAGAAATGTATGGTACAAAAGACTTTAATTATGAAGTTTGGTATAAAAATGGACTTCATAATGTTTATACATATCTTAATGGAAAAACTTATGAATATGAATACTTTATGGAAGATGATAAATTTTTCTAAAAGAAGTAGTAAAAAAACAACAAAAAGCTAAAAACGGATATTAAAAAAGAGAAAAGTATTATTTATTTACTTTTCTCTTAGCTTTTGATTGTGTATTTGAATTTAACTCGATAATTCCTTCTTCATTTAATTGCTGTTTTATTTTTTCTAAAGTTCTTGTTATTAATCTTGAAATACGTGGTTGACTAACAGACATCATTTTTGCTATTTCTTGTTGAGAATATGTTTTATTATTGTAAAATCCAAAAAAAAGTTTAATTATTTCTTTTTCACGATCAGGTAATTTTTCAATGATGTCTTGAATAGCTTTGTAGGTTACTTTTTTTTCGTAATCTTCTTCTATATTGATTGTTCTATCAGTAGTAGCTTCTTCATAGTCTTTATCTTCTTCATAAATACCAGCAATCTGAGTATTCAAACTATAAAAATGATTTTTTTGCTCTCTTTTTAATTTTCTTAAAAGCATTAATATTTCGTTATTAATGCATTTTGAAGCATATGTAGAAAATAGCACATCTTTTGATTTATTATATGTTTTTGCTGCTTTTATTAAGCCAATGTTTCCAATTGAGATTAAATCCTTTTTGTTATATGGAATACGTAAATAACTATTGATTACAATGTATATAACAAATCTGATGTTGTGTTTTACTATTGTTGTAAGTGCTTCTTTGTCACCTTGTTGAACTTTGCCTAAAAGTCTATGTGTTTCTTCTTTACTTAATTGCTCTGGTAGATTGTCAAGATCTAAAAAAAATTCTTCTTTTTTCATAATAAAATTATCTCCTTTTTTTTCTTTTTAAGCATAATGCTCCGTTTTTTTCCAGCTATTATAGCAAATATTCTATTTTTGTCAAGTTTCGATTGAATTTGCTTGTAATATCCCCCGATAATTTCTTTCATTTAGGGAGTTATATGTACTATCTTGCTTAATTAATGTATGCTATAATATAGATAAACATAAAAATATTAGTTCGGAGGAGAAAAAAGTGGAAAAGTTTAAACATGTAATACCTTCCAAAAAATATGAAGGAAAAGCAATTGATTATATAAATGAATTTTATAAGTATGGTTCACAAATTAATGGAGTAGGTGGATTACGTAAATATCTGAATGATTATGATAAGTGGCTTCAGAAATTAGATGATGATAAAAATAGATCTCTATCTGAAGAACATGTACCTGCTGAAACATTTTTTCTTGTGAGAACTTTAGATGATAAAATTGTTGGCATGATTAATATAAGACTTGCTTTAAATGAAAAACTAAAGAAGTTTGGTGGTCATATAGGTTATAGCATTAGACCAACTGAGAGAAATAAAGGATATAATAAGATTAACTTATATCTAGGATTGTTATTTTGTCAAAAACATGAAATAAGAGAAGTCTTTATGGATTGTGATAAAGATAATGTTGCCTCTGCTAAAACAATAATAGCGCTAGGTGGCAAGTTAGTTAGAGAATATTATGATGATGAAAATGATCATTGTATTGTTCAGGACTATATAATAGATGTAAGTAAAGCTATTAAAGATAATGAAAATATATATAAGCCATTTATAGACTAGAGAAGAAAGAGGAACTTATATGGGAATAATTAGTAATCTATTAAATGTATATAGGTTTAAAGATACTATTTTTTATAAAGAAAATAGTGATTTACAAGATAAATATGATGCTTTAAAAAAACTACTTCAAAAGTATCCTAATAATGAAGAATTATTAAGTGAGATGTTTATTGTAAAAAAAGGATTAGATGGAGAAAATGAAATTGCATATCAATTGAAAAAGTCTAATATAGGAATGTATGTTTTGCGTGATATAAAGGTGAAATTTGAGAATATGACTGCTCAGATAGATTATATTGTTATTACTCCGGTATTTATTTACTATATTGAGTGCAAGAATTTAGTTGGAAATATTACTGTAACTGAAAAAGGAGATTTTATTAGAGAATTTATGGTAAATGGGAAAAAGATTAAGAAGGGGATGTATTCTCCTTTAAGACAAGTAGAAGCCCAAAGAGAGGTCTTGAGAAAAATTTGGAATAGTAAATCTTCTAGTATTACAAAAATATTTGATTCTAAGAATTTTGATTATTTTAGAAGAGTATTGGTAGTTGTAGCTAATCAGGAAACAATTTTAAATACAAGTAGAGCACCTAAGGATATAAAATATAAGATACTAAGAGCAGATGGTTTGGTTAGACAAATTGAGTATGATTTATTTCATAGAAAAGAAAGCGATTATTATGGTAGCAAAAAGGATATGGAGTCATTTGCTAAAGGCTATCTTGATTTACATCAAAAAGAAGATATAGATTATTATGAGTATTATAAAAATAAATATAGTATTTGTGATATTGATGTTTTGTCTGATGAAGAGTTAAGAGAGAAATTAATTGCTTTTCGGAAAGAAAGATCAAATGAATTACATGTTCCAGCTTATTATGTTTTTACTAATGATGAGTTAGAGGAACTTATTAAATTAAGACCAAAGTCAGTCGAAGAACTTAAGAGCGTGAAGGTATTATCGCCAGTGAAAGTAAAAACACATGGTGAATATTTAACTAAAATAATAAATGGAGAAGACTAATATGAAAGTAGTAACACTGTGCGGAAGTTTTAAATTTAAAGACGATATGATGAGACTAGCAGAAGAGATGACTTTAAATGGAGAGTGTATTCTTACTCCAGTTTATCATGTTCTTAATGATAAAATTTTTACTAAGGAAGAAATAAGTAATTTAAAACAGTCGCATTTAAAGAGAATTGAAATGTCAGATGCGATATTTGTAATAAATAAAAATAAATATATTGGAGATAGTACTAGGAAAGAAATAGAATATGCTAAAAAAATTGGAAAAGAAATTCGTTTCTTGGAATATTAAAAGCTATGCAGATCTAAAGTTAATTTGACGTTGACATCTATGATGATAACGTCTTTTTTATACTTTATTAATTATAATTTTAGAGATTATGATATAATGATTATAAAGAGAATAGATGCAAAGAGGTTGTAGTAATGAGAAATAAAAGTTATTATAAAAATTTAGATATAATTAGAGTTGTTGCTTGTATAGCAGTTTTGTTATATCATTTTGGTTTATTAAAGGGTGGTTATTTAGCGGTTTGTACGTTTTTTGTATTAAGTGGGTATTTGTCAGTTGTATCTCTTTTTAGGAAAGATAAAGTTTCTTTAAAAGAATATTATTATAATCGTCTTTTAAAATTATATTTACCTATGTTTGTAGTAACTTTGATTACAGTAAGCGTTGTTTCCTTGTTTCCTAATATTAATTATTTAAATTTAAAACCTGAGGTAACGTCTATTTTACTTGGCTATAATAATTATTGGCAATTAGGAGCAAATGCAGATTATTTTGCTAGACATACTGATTCTCCTTTTATACATATGTGGTATATTTCAATTTTACTTCAGTTTGATTTGATTTTTCCTTTTATTTATAAGATGTTAGATGGCTTAAGAAAGAAATTTAATAGATTTATTCCAGCTTTTCTTACAGGAATATTGACAATTTTCTTTATGGGATATTTTTATATATTTAGTTTAAATCATGGAATAATGGAGATTTACTATGATACTTTTGCTAGGATTTTTTCTTTACTATTTGGCGTTTTTATAGGATTTATTCATTGTTATTATGGATCTTTTCTTTTAGATTTTTTAAAGAAAAAACCATTTAGTAAGATAATGTTTTATACATTTTTAGGATTACTTGTTATTTTATATTTTCTTGTTTCGGCAGAATCATCATATTTTACTCTCGGAATGATTGCAGTTACTTTAATTAGTGGTTTAATTTTAGATTATGCAGTACTTGATTCTAGTGAAGAGTTATCTATTTTTGATAAAGTTATTAAGTCATTAGCAAGTAAGTCTTATTATATTTATTTACTTCAGTATCCAGTATTATTCTTGTTTGAAAAAATGGAATTAGGGAATAACTTATTTATAATGATCTTCTTAATATTAGTAATTTCATATATCTTAAGTTTTGCTTTAAATATTAAAAATAAAGAATATAAAATACTAAGATATTTTCTATATATTGTAGTTATGCTAATAACTACATATGGAGGATATCTATATTACTTAGCTAAGGATTATACTGAAGAGATGAAAGAATTAAAAAATCAATTAGCAGTTAATGCAGAATATCTTTTAGAAAGTAAAGAAAAATATCAGGATGCTTTAAAAAAAGAAGAAGATAACTGGAATAATATTTTAAAAGACTTTGCTAATGGAGAAGAACAGATAAAAGAAGTAGTATCTAATTTACCAATTCTTGGTTTAGGAGATTCTGTAATGCTAGGTGCAATTGATAGCCTTTATAAGACTTTTCCTAATGGATATATAGATGCTAAAGTATCAAGAACAGCATGGGAAGTAGGAAATATTTTAGATTCTTTAGAAAAAAGTGGTACTCTTGGTAATCCAGTTATTATTAATTTGGGTGCTAATGGAGATTGTAGTAATAAGTATCGAACATATTTAATGAATAGATTTGGTAATAGAAAAGTATTTTGGCTTAATACGACCAATGATCTTAAATTTAATGAAAAAATAAAAGAGTTTGCTAAGGATTATCCTAATTTATATGTTATTGACTGGAATAGTTATTCTAAAGATCATCCTGAATATTTTGTTTATGATGGAATTCACTTAACAGGAAAAGGAAGAAGAGAATTTGCGAAACTTATTTATGATAATATTTATAATGTTTATTTAAAAGAATATCGTGATAAAGTAAATAGTGCTTTGGAAGAACATGAAAATTCTCTTCGTAAAAAGATTAGTTTTTTAGGAAATGACTTATTACTTAATGCTTTTAGTGATATTAAAGAAGAGTTTGATGATTCTAATTATATTATTGATAAAGATTTTACTTTTAATAAGTTAAAAGTAAAATTAGAAAATGATAATTCTCTTACTTATAGATTAGTCTTTTTATTAGATAATTCTCTTAATATAAGTAAAAAAGAGTATTTAGAATTATTTGATTTATGCAAAGATAAGGAAGTCTATATCTTAAGTATTAATAATAATCTTAAGGATCTAGATTTAAGTAATTATCCTAATATTAAGGTATTATCTTTTTATGAAGAAATTCTTCTTCATAAGGACTATCTATTAGCAGACGGAATTCACTTAAGCAATTCTGGTAATAAAGCTTTAGTTAATTATTTAAATGAATCTTTAAAATGAAAGAGATGATTTTGTGAAGGATGTAGTAAATAAACTTATTAAGTTAAATAAAACAATAAGTACAATGGAATCTTGTACGGGAGGATCTTTAGTAAATTCTATTACTAATATAGAAAATTCTAGTTTAGTACTTAAATATAGTGCAGTTACATACTCAAATGAATTTAAAATTAAAATGGGTGTAAGTAAAGTTACTATTGATAAATATTCTGTTTATAGTATAGAAACTGCTAGAGAAATGAGTAAATCTATTAGTAACTTTACTAATTCTAATTATGGAGTAGGAATTACTGGAAAACTAAATAGAAAAGATCCAAATAATTTAATAGGAAGTGACAATAAAGTATTTATATCTATTTATGATAAAGATATAGATAAATATTATTTCTATGAAATAGAAGTTCATAAGAATAAAAGATGTGAAAATAAAAAAGAAGTAGTTGATTTTATAATAAGTAAATTACTAGAAATTATTAAGTAGTTCTTTTTAGAAAGATTTTAATTAAATAAAACAATAGGCAAATAAAAACTACTTTGTTTAAAGAATGACTTTTAATTATTAAATTTGACATCTTTCTTCTTTTATGATAGGATACACCGTAAAAAGAAGGGGATTTTATGGATTATATTTTTGGAGTATTTAAACAAAATAAATTATTATATGATGATTTTGTAAAAAGATTAAAGAGCGCTAAAAGATGGTACGATTTATATTTTAAAAATAAAAATAATGAGTTAATTCTTTCTAATGGAGATACTCTTTTTCTTAGATACGGTGATTCACAGTTACCACACATGCTAGGTTTTAATTCTAGTTATTTAATAGAGCAAATTCCTGATTTAGAAGGTTTATCTTCTTATCAAGCATTTGAGTATTTTCTAAACAATAGTGATTTTGTTTATGAGAAGATAAAATCTTCTTTAATAAAACCAGATTCTTTATTTTCAAAATTTAGCTATCAAAAAATAAATTCGATGCTTAATATGTATAGCATTGAGCTAGGAAATATCTTATTTGTTTTAAAATATCGTAAAGACTTAGCTAGTTTAACTGGAATTAAGCCAATAGATGCAGATTATTTAATTGCACTTCGTAATAAGAAGGATGAATATAGTATTATTGGATTTAGAAAAGATGCTGGATCTTATGTTGCAGTTACTAATATAGGAATTAATAATGATGTTAATGAAGAATTTAATATGGAATTATTTAAAATTATCGGCTATCAAACTTTGTGCTATCCAGCTAGATTAGTTACTTTTAACGATGGATCAGCTCCTAATATTAAAGTTGCACAATCAGATAGTAAAATTAAATCAATTGAACGTTTACGTTCTTATGGAAATAAATATTTTACTAATGTTGATACTACCGGAGATACTATTTATCAGTTTTCTCTTTTAAAAAAGAAATCAAAAATATTATATTGTTTAAAAGATGCTCTTGAAAAAAGAGAAACTATTTCTTTAAAAGGAGAAGAAGATAAATTCTTACTTACAATAGTTGATTTATATAATCTTTTAATTAATTATGTAAGAGCTAAAGAACAAAGAGAAGAAGAAGTAACTAGCGCATCTAAAAGAATTCTAGAAAGATTTATGGAAAAAAATAAATTGTGTGATGCACAAGTGAAAATGATTAACGAATTAGAACAAGAATTAGCGCTTTCTAAAAAGAAAATACAAGCGATGTCTTCAAAACAAAAAACAAGAAAGAAAAAGCATTAATTACTTGACATATAATAGAATTATGTGCTATATTTATCTTGGCACGAAGGTGTTTTTATTTTGATCAAATAAGGGAGGTATGTTATGAAGAAATTAAAGGATTTTTTCAAAGGTGTTCGTAAAGAAATTGGTCGTATTAGATGGACTAATAAAAAAGATTTAATAAAATACTCAGTTGCTACTTTTATATTTATGTTGTTTTTTGGACTTTTCTTTTATTTAATTGACTTAGGTATGGCTTTTATAAGGACAGCGCTATAAATGCAAAAAGAATGGTATGTTGTAAATACAATATCTGGTCATGAATATAAAGTAAAAGAAAAACTAGAAAACAGAATTAACTCTATGGAGTTACATGATAACATTTTTAGAGTTATTGTTCCAGAACAAAAAGAAATTGAATATAAAGATGGCGTAAAGAAAGAAAAAGTAAAAAAGATGTTTCCTGGGTATGTTTTAGTAGAAATGGTTATGTCTGATGAAGCTTGGTATATAGTTCGTAATACTCAAGGAGTTACTGGTTTTATAGGATCTTCTGGTAAAGGGGCTAAGCCTATACCTTTGCTACCACAAGAAGTTGACCGTATTTTAGGTACTATGGGTATGAGTAGAATTGATCTTGGAAAAGATATGACTGTTGGAGAAAAAGTTAAGATTATAGATGGACCATTCAAGGATATGATTGGTAAAATTGCAGAAGTAGATCTTAAAGAACAAAAGCTTACTGTTTTAATAGATTTATTTGGTCAAGAGACATCTGTTGAGGTTGAATTATCTCAAGTAGGAAGTATAAATTAAAATAAATTTTAAAAAGCTATTGAAAAATAGAAATAATTGTGTTATATTACTTACGCAACTTTGTTATTGTTTTAAGTTGCTGAAAACAGTGGGAGCAAGCGGATTAGCATTAGAACCACTCGCGAAAAAAATATTTTATAGGAGGTGTTTTTCGTGGCAAAGCAATTAGTTAAAAAAATTAAGCTTCAAATCCCTGCTGGAAAAGCTACACCAGCACCACCAGTTGGTACTGTATTAGGACCTGCAGGTATTAATTTACAAGAATTTTGTACGAAATTTAATGAACAAACTAGAGATAAGATGGGAGATATTTTACCAGTTGAAATTTCTATATTTGATGATAGAAGTTTTACATTTGTATTAAAGACTCCACCAGCACCTTTTCTTTTAAAGAAAGCAGCTGGTATTAAATCAGGATCTTCTAAGAAAGAGATAGTTGGTACTATTACTAAGGATCAACTAAGAGAAATAGCAGAAACTAAGTTACCTGATTTAAATGCTTATACAGTAGAAAAAGCTATGAATTCTATTGAAGGCACTGCTCGTAATATGGGTATTGCTATTAAAGAGTAATATAAATATACATATAGGTTGATACCTATGTGGAAGGAATTTTTTAATCCGCATAACCACATAAGGAGGTAAATTTTGATGAAAAAAAGTAAAAGATATTTAGATAATATGGCTAAGATATCAAAAAATAAAAGTTATACTGTAGAAGAAGCAATTAAGCTTGCTAAAGAAACGGCAAATGCTAAATTTGATTCTACTTTAGAAGTTGCTTTAAACTTAAATCTAGATACTAAAAAAGCTGATCAACAATTAAGGGGTGCTGTTGTACTTCCTAATGGTACTGGTAAGTCTAAGAAAATTTTAGTATTAGCAAAAGGAGATAAAGCTAAAGAAGCTAAAGAAGCTGGAGCTGATTATGTTGGAGAAGCTGATATGATTAGTAAGATCGAAAAAGAAAATTGGTTTGATTTTGATGTTATTATTGCAACTCCAGATATGATGCCTGCTTTAGGTAAAATTGGTAAAGTTTTAGGACCTAAAGGATTAATGCCTAACCCTAAGACTGGAACAGTTACTTTAGATGTTGCTAAAGCTGTTACAGATACTAAAAAAGGTAAAGTTGAGTATCGTACTGATAGTTTTGGAAACGTTCATGCTATTTTTGGTAAGGCTAGTTTTGATGAGGAGAAGCTTGCACAAAATTTAAAAGCTTTTGTTGAAGTTATCTTAAAAGCAAAACCTGCAACTGTAAAAGGAGCATATGTTAAGAATATATCTATTTCATCTACTATGGGTCCTGGAATTAAACTTGATTTAAATTCTTTTGACAAATAAGATAAATAGTTATATAATATGAATTGATTCAAGAAATTATAAATGCCAAAGACAGTAGGGACCTTTATGGTTTAATAATCCTACCGAGGGATTAAGAATGATTTTTTAACCCTTTATTTTGGTAAAGGGTTTTTCTTTTGGTGTTTAGGAAAGGAATGAGAAAATGGCAAACGCAAAGATAATTGAAAAGAAAAAAGAGACTGTTTCTGAAATTAAAAATAAAATTTCAGATGCAAATAGTATCGTATTATTTGATTATCGTGGTTTAAGTGTTGCTGAAGTTACTGAGTTACGTTGTAAGCTTCGTGAAGCTGATTCTGAATACAAAGTATATAAGAACACTTTAACTAAGAGAGCTATGGATGATCTAAATATTGATATCGATGAATATTTAGAAGGACCTAGCGCAATTTCTTTTTCAGCAGATCAATTAGCACCTATCAAAGTACTTAGCGAATTTGCAAAGAAACATGATAAACTAGAATTAAAAGTTGGTATTGTTGATGGCAAAGTAACTAATGTAGAAGAATTAAGCAGACTTGCTACTATTCCTTCAAGAGAGGGACTACTTACAATGCTTGCTGGTGGTATGATTGCTACTGTAAAAGATTTAGCTATTGCTTTAGATTTATATTCTAAAGAAAAAGAAGAAAATAAATAATTAGAGGAGGAAAAGAAAATGGCAAAATTAACAAGAGATGAATTTATTAGTGCTTTAAAAGAAATGACTATTCTTGAAGTTAAAGAATTAGTTGATGCAATGAAAGAGGAATTTGGTGTAGATCCAAGTGCAGTAGCAGTTGCTGCTGCTCCAGCAGCTGCTGCTACTGAAGAAGAAGGGCCTTCTAAAGTAAATGTAGTATTAACTGCTGCTGGTGCTAATAAGATTGCTGTTATTAAGATTGTTAGAGATTTAACTGGTTTAGGATTAAAAGAAGCTAAAGATATCGCTGACAATGGTGGTAACGTAAAAGAAGGTATCGACAAAGAAGAAGCTGAAAAAATTAAAGCACAATTTGAAGAAGCTGGCGCTACTGTTGAATTAAAATAGTGGGTTAACTATTAAGAAGAACTATGCTATAATATAATTAGTATAGTTCTTTTCTTTAATTGGAGGAAAAATGAGTCAATATTTTAATAACGATCGAACAATTAAAAATGATATTAAAAAATATAATGTAAAATTTAAAGAGCAAAGTTTTTCTTTTTCAACTAATGCTGGGGTATTTGGTAAAGAAAAATTAGATTATGGGACAAGATTTTTGCTAGAGACTTTATGTGATAACACTAATTTACATGGTAATATTTTAGATTTAGGATGTGGATATGGTCCTGTTGGTGTTATTTTAGGAAACCTTTATAAAAGTGCTAATATAGACATGATAGATATTAATGAAAGAGCATTAGAACTTTCTAAAATTAATTTAAACAATAACAACGTTTTAAATGCTAATGTTTGGAGTAGTAATATTTATGAAAATGTGGCTAAAGAATATAATTATATTATTACTAATCCACCAATTAGAGCAGGTAAAGAAACTGTTAAAAAATTTCTAATAGGTGCTAAAGATCATCTACTTGCTGATGGAGAGTTGTGGTTTGTTATGAGAAAAGATCATGGTGTAAAAACAATAATTAATATTCTAGAAGTGTACTACTCTATAAGAATTGTTGATAGAAGTAAAGGATTTTTTGTAATACAAGCAAAACCTTTGATAAAAAACTAAGAAAACATCGAAAATGACGTTGACTTTTTGATTTTTGTTTGCTATCATTATATATTGGTAACGCGTCTTTTGGGCTTGGCGCTGCTTTTTGAAAATTGTGTTAGGGGTGAAAGAAAAAATGGCTTATAAAGTTAAAAAAAGCGGAGATTATCGTGAAAGAAGAAACTTTTCGATGATCAAAAATTCTTTAGAATTGAGTAATTTACTTGAAATTCAAAAGGATTCTTATCAGTTGTTTGTAACAGAAGGAATAGGTGAAGTATTTAAGGAATTTTCTCCAATAGAAAGTTTTTCTGGTAGTTTATCATTAGAAATTGGTGATTATGTTTTAGATACTCCAAGATATTCTATTAAGGAGTGTAAGGACCGTCAAATCACTTATGCAGCCCCACTTAAGGTACAAGCAAGATTATTCAATAACGAAACAGGTGAGGTTAAAGAACAAGAAATATTTTTTGGAGATATGCCTTTAATGACTGATAGTGGTACATTCATTATTAATGGTGCTGAAAGAGTAATTGTATCACAATTAGTTAGATCTCCTAGTGTTTATTTCTCTAAAGAAATAGATAAAAATGGAAAACCCATGTTTGCATCTAAGGTTATTCCAACAAGAGGTACATGGCTTGAATATGAAACAGATGCTAAAGATGTTTTGTATGTTAGAATTGATCGTACTAGAAAGGTTCCACTTACTACATTATTAAGAGCATTTGGTCTTTCTTCTGACGAAGATATTTTAGCTATGTTCGATGATCATGAACTTTTAAAGAATACTTTAGAAAAAGATTCTACTAAAAATACAGATGAAGCTTTAATTGAAATATATGAAAAGCTAAGACCTGGAGAACCTATTACACTTGATAGTGCTAAGAACCAATTAATTACTAGATTCTTTGACAGTTTTCGTTATGATTTAGCTAAAGTTGGTAGATATAAATTTAATCGTAAATTAAATGTTAGCGAAAGACTTTTAAATTGTACTTTAGCAGAAGATATCGTAGTTGATGGAGAAGTTGTATGTCCTAAAGATACTTTAATTACTAAATCTATTCTTGCTAATTTAGAAAAGT
Organism: uncultured Bacilli bacterium; assembly: GCA_934149465.1. GTDB lineage: Bacteria > Bacillota_I > Bacilli_A > RF39 > UBA660 > CAKPEZ01. Next base: position 14,914 of record CAKPEZ010000003.1, read on the forward strand.
ATTTTTATGATGGGTATGGTAAAGTAGAAGTAGAAATTAATCATGATCTTGATACTCATGATGTAGTTCAAATTGTTAAAGTTTATTCTAACCATGATAAGAATAAGATTGTTAGTATTATTGGTAATGATAACGATATTGAAGATAAAACTCTTACTATTTCAGATGTTTATGCTTCTGTATCTTATTATCTAAATTTACATGATGGTATTGGTAATTTAGATGAAATAGACCATTTAGGTAACAGAAGAATAAGACAAGTTGGTGAATTACTTCAAAATCAATTTAAGATTGGTGTTAGCCGTATGGAAAGAGTTATTCGTGAGAGAATGACTACTCAAGATATTGAAACAGTTACACCAAAAACTCTTATCAATATTAGACCAATAACTGCTGTTATTAAAGAATTCTTTGGTAGTAGCCAATTATCTCAGTTTATGGATCAAGTAAATCCAATTGCAGAACTTACTCATAAGAGAAGGCTTTCTGCTTTAGGACCTGGTGGTTTAGCAAGAGATAGAGCTGGTATGGAAGTAAGAGACGTTAATCCTTCTCACTATGGAAGAATTTGTCCGATAGAATCTCCTGAAGGACAAAACATTGGATTAATTACATCTCTTGCAAGTTATGCTAAAGTTAATGAATATGGATTTATTTTAACTCCTTATCGTAAGGTAGAAAACAGACATATTACTGATGAAGTTAAATATTTAACTGCTGATGAAGAAAGCGATTATTATATTTCTCAAGCTACTGTTCATGTAGATGATAATGATATGATTACGGATGAGATAGTAGCAGGTAGATATCGTGGTGAAAACATTTTAATTAAAGCTGATCAAGTTGATTATATCGATGTTTCTCCACAACAAGTTGTATCAATTACTACAAGTTTAATTCCATTTCTAGAACATGACGATGCTACTCGTGCATTAATGGGTGCTAACATGCAGCGTCAGGCACTTCCACTTTTAACAACTGAGGCTCCTTTAGTTGGAACAGGGGTTGAGTATATTGCTGCTAAGGATAGTGGTAGCGTTATAGTTGCTAAAGCTGACGGTATTGTTTCTTATGCTGATGGTAAAAAGATTGTCGTAAAAAATGCTAAGGGTGAAGATGTTTATACATTAGCATCTTTCGAAAGATCTAACCAAGGTGAATGCTTTAATCAAGTACCAATCGTTAGAACTGGTGATAAGGTTAAACGTGGTCAAGTTATCGCTGATGGTCCAAGTACTGATATGGGGGAACTTGCTTTAGGTAAAAACGTTGTTGTTGCATTTATGACATTTAATGGTTATAACTTTGAAGATGCTGTAATTTTGAATGAAAAATTAGTTCGTGACGATGTATATACTTCTATTAGAATTGAAGATTATGAAACTCAGTGCCGTGATACTAAATTAGGACCTGAAGAAATTACTAGAGATATTCCTAATGTAGGAGAAGATGCTCGTCGTAATTTGGATGAAAATGGTATAGTTCGTATTGGTACTGAAGTAAAAGAAGGAGATATCTTAGTTGGTAAAGTAACTCCTAAAGGTGTAGCAGATTTAACTAGTGAAGAAAAATTATTACATGCTATATTTGGTGAAAAAACTCGTGAAGTTAGAAACTCTTCATTAGTTGTACCTCATGGTGGCGATGGTATTGTTCATGATGTTAAGATATTTACTAAAAAAGAAAATGATGAGCTTCCTAGTGGAGTTAGTAAAGTAGTTCGTGTATATATTGTTCAAAAGAGAAAAATTGGCGTTGGTGATAAGATGTCTGGACGTCATGGTAATAAAGGTGTTATTTCATTAGTTCTTCCTAGTGAAGATATGCCATTTTTACCAGATGGAAGACCTGTTGATATTATGTTAAATCCACAAGGTGTTCCTTCACGTATGAATATTGGACAGATTTTAGAGTTACATTTAGGAATGGCAGCTAAAAAAATTGGTGTACATGTAGCAACTCCAGTACTTGATGGTGCTAGTGAAGAAGATATTACATCAATGATGAAAGAAGCAGGAATGGATCCTGATGGTAAGACTGTATTATATGATGGTCGTACAGGAGATCCTTTTGATAACCGTATTAGCGTTGGTGTTATGTATATGATTAAACTACATCACATGGTAGATGATAAATTACATGCTCGTTCTACTGGACCTTATTCATTAGTAACACAACAACCACTTGGTGGTAAAGCTCAATTTGGTGGTCAGAGATTTGGAGAAATGGAAGTTTGGGCATTATATGCTTATGGTGCTGCTCATGTTCTTCAAGAAATTCTTACTGTTAAATCTGATGATGTTCTTGGTCGTGTTAAGGTATATGAGGCTATTGTTAAAGGAACTGCTTTACCAAGACCTGGAGTACCTGAATCATTTAAAGTATTAATAAAAGAATTCCAAGCATTAGGATTAGATATATCAGTTATAAATAATGATGATCAAGAAGTATCATTTAAAGAATTAGAATCTGATGATGAGGAGCCTGATGAGGCTGCTTTAGCAGAGCAAGTTGCTTCTATTAAAGAAGAAGGAACGCCTGCTTTAGATGATGATGATGAATTTTCTTTAGATGATGAAGATGATGAATTTGAAGAAGAAGATAATTTAGAAGATGATTTCCTTGATGATGAAAACTTAGAAGAAGGAGGTGAATTTTAATGTTAAACGTTAATAATTTAAAAGCATTAAAAATCGCTATTGCTTCACCAGAAAAGATTCGTTCTTGGAGTTATGGAGAGGTAAAAAAACCTGAAACTATTAATTATCGTACATTAAAGCCTGAAAGAGATGGTTTATTTTGTGAAAAGATTTTTGGACCAACTCGCGACTATGAATGTAGTTGTGGTAAATATAAAAGATTAAGATATAAGAATATTATTTGTGATAGATGTGGCGTTGAAGTTACTAGCTCAAAAGTTCGTCGTGAAAGAATGGGACACATTGAGCTAGCGACTCCCGTTAGTCATATTTGGTATGTAAAGGGCATTCCTTCTCATATTTGCTTATGTCTAGATATGTCTCCTAGAGATCTAGAAGAAGTTATTTACTTTGTATCTTATGTTGTTATTGATCCTGGAAAGACACCACTTGTTAAAAAGCAAACTCTTTCTGATAAAGAATATCGTGCATATTATGAAAAATATGGCAACGAGTTTAGAGTAGGAATGGGTGCTGAAGCTATAAAAGAACTTCTTAGTCAAGTTGATGTTGCTAAAGAGGTAGAAGAACTATCTAAAGAATTAGAAACAGCTCAAGGACAAAAGAGAATCCGTTTAGTAAAAAGACTAGATGTTTTACAAGCATTTAAGGAATCTGGTAACAAACCAGAATGGATGATATTAGAAGCAATTCCTGTTATTCCACCGGAACTTCGCCCAATGATTCAGCTTGATGGTGGAAGATTTGCTACTAGTGATCTAAATGATTTATATCGTCGTGTTATTAATAGAAATAATCGCTTAAAAAAACTTATGGAATTAGGAGCTCCTTCAATTATTGTTCAAAATGAAAAGAGAATGCTTCAAGAAGCAGTAGATGCTTTATTTGATAATGGACGTCGTGGACGTAATGTAACTGGTGTTGGTAATAGACCTTTAAAATCATTAAGTAGTATGTTAAAAGGTAAACAAGGTCGTTTTAGACAAAATTTACTTGGTAAACGTGTTGATTATTCTGGTCGTTCTGTTATTGTAGTTGGACCAGATTTAAAGATGTATCAATGTGGTATTCCTAAAGAAATGGCTTTAGAATTATTTAAACCACATGTTATTAATGGGCTTGTTAGTAGAGAGATTGCTAGTAATATAAAGGCTGCTAAGAAGATGATTGATAATCAAGATCCAAAGATTTGGGATGTTGTTGAAGATGTTATAAAAGAATATCCTGTTATGTTAAACAGAGCACCAACATTACATAGACTTGGTATTCAAGCATTTGAACCTAAGTTAATTTCTGGACGTGCGATTCGTTTGCACCCACTTGTTACTACTGCATTTAATGCGGATTTTGATGGAGACCAGATGGCTGTCCATGTTCCTCTTTCAGAAGAAGCAAAAGCAGAAGCGCGTATTTTAATGTTAGGTGCTAATAATATTTTAAATCCTAAAGATGGAAAACCTATTGTTACTCCTAGCCAGGATATGATTTTAGGTAACTATTATATCACAATGGAAAAAGCAGGTCTTGATGGAGAGGGACGTGTATTTAAGAACTCTAATGAAGCTTTAATGGCTTATAGTCGTCGTGAAATTACACTTCACACAAGAATTGCTATTCCTGTTAGTTCATTTAAATATAAAGTATTTACTGATAATCAAAAAGATAAATATTTAGTAACAACTGTTGGTAAATTAATATTTAATGAAATTTTCCCTGATTCTTTCCCATATATCAATGAACCTACTGATGATAATATTGAAGGAATTACTCCTAGTAAATATTTCTTACCATATGGTACTGATATAAAAGAAGCAATAAAGGAAATGAAATTAACTAAACCTTTCAATAAAGGAATATTAGAAAAATTAATTGCTCAAGTATTTAAAAGATATCGTACTACTGAGACTTCTATTATGCTAGATAAATTAAAAGATATTGGTTTTAAGTATTCTACTTTATCTGGTATTACTATTTCTGCATTTGATATCGTTACTAGTAAAAATAAAGACGCTATTTTAGAGAAGAGTAATAAAGAAGTTCAAAAAGTTAATAAACAATATCAAAGAGGTTTAATTACTGATAAAGAACGTTTTGATTTAGTTATAGATATATGGAATCAAGCTAAAAATGAAATTCAAAAAGAATTACAAGAATATGCTGATACTATGGTTGATAACCCAATATTCTTGATGATGAATTCTAAAGCTCGTGGTTCAATTTCTAACTTTGTTCAGTTGGCTGGTATGCGTGGTATTATGAGTAAGCCAAATGGTGAACCAGTTGAAATACCTATTACTTCTTCATTTAGAGATGGTCTTTCAGTATCTGAATTCTTCTTATCAACTCATGGAGCACGTAAAGGTAGTGCTGATACAGCATTAAAAACTGCAGATTCTGGTTATTTGACAAGAAGATTAGTAGATGTAGCACAAGATTTAATTGTACGTGAGGAAGATTGTGGTACTACTCAAGGAGTCCTTGTTAGTGCATTTACAGATGAAAAATCTGGTGTTATTGAATCATTATATGATCGTATTTTGGGTAGATATACAAGCAAAAAGATTGTTCATCCTGAAACGAAGGCTTTGATTGTAGATAAAAATGAAATTATTACTGAAAGTATTGCGGATAAAATTATTAAAGCTGGAATTACTGAAGTTGAAATTAGAACTATTTTAACTTGTCGTACAGATCATGGTGTATGTCGTAGATGTTATGGTCGTAACCTTGCTACTGGTAATGTTGTTGAAATTGGTGAAGCTGTTGGTATTATGGCTGCTCAATCTATAGGTGAACCTGGTACTCAGTTAACAATGCGTACATTCCATACTGGTGGTGTAGCTGGTGATGATATTACTCAAGGTCTTCCTCGTGTTGAAGAGTTGTTTGAAGCTCGTTCTCCAAAAGGAAAAGCTACAATTGCTGAAATTGATGGTAAGATTCAAAAAATTGATGATGCTAATGGAAAATATAAAGTTTATATAGCTAATGAAAACGAAGTTCGTGAACATGTAACTTTATATGGCGCTAAGCTTCGTGTTGAAAAAGGCGACAAAGTAAAAGCAGGTGATCGTCTTACTGAAGGTAGTATTTCTCCTAAAGAATTACTTGCTGTTACAGATCCTAATACAGTACAACAATATATTTTAAAAGAAGTTCAAAAAGTATATCGTTCTCAAGGTGTTGATATTAGTGATAAACACGTTGAGCTTATTGCTAGAAGAATGATTTCTAAGATTAGGATTGTTGAGGCTGGAGATACTGATTTTGTTCCAGGTACAACTGTTGATATTAGTGAATTTGCTAAAGGTAATAAAGATGTTATTATTTTAGGTAAAAAGCCTGCTATCGGAAGACCAATATTACTTGGTATTACTAAAGCATCTCTTGAGACTGATTCATTCTTATCAGCTGCTTCATTCCAAGAAACTACTAGAATTTTAACTGATGCTTCTGTAAAGGGCAAAGTTGATAAATTACATGGATTAAAAGAAAATGTTATCATTGGTAAGTTAATCCCTGCTGGTACTGGTGCTAAAGAATATATGGATATTGATTATTCTTTAGAAAAAGAATATCTTGATGATGAAGCTTCTGAAGTATTAGAAGAAGAATTTATGGATTAAAACAAAAAGATTATTGCTAACTAAATAGCAGTAATCTTTTTTTACTTAAAAATATTCTTTCTTTTTGTAAAACTATTTTACTTGCTTTTCTTTATAAAAGAGGATATTATATTATTAGAGGGATAATATGAAAAGAAAGCAAATAAACATCGAATATATTGATTTGTTACTTAATGATGCGAATGAACTGCATGATTTTGTTGATGGCTTAAAATATATAAGTAGTGAAGAAAGAAAAAGCATTAGTGATTCTATTTTTAATATTATTGGCGATTATATTGATGATTTTTCTTCTTTTTATATTAATCAAATCTATGAAAAGATTTTGTCTAAATTTTCTCTTTCTTCTTTTTTAACAGAAAGCGGTAATGATAATTTTATGACAATTTTAGATTATCTAGATGCTAATGATAAAGATTTTTCTTATGCTATAATGAGTGATTTTAATAAAAAATATGAAAACGATATTTCAAAAACTAAACTTAATGTTAAAGAAATAAATTATTTATTTTGGATTACTGCAGATTATAGTGAGTTATTTGATTATAGTTATATATACCAACAAGTGTTAACTAATTCTTTAGATCTTTTTGCTCTTATGCAAAATGATTTGTTTCTTAAACCAATTACAACCTTTGAAAAACATCTGTTTTTTGTAAAAATTGACGATAGTTATTTGTCTCCATATATCGATGAAATTGTTAATGATGAAGAACTTCCTAAAGATGGACTTGATAGCTTAATAAAGGGCTTTATTATGTGTCATAAGCTAGGAATAACTTTACCTAAATTAATTGTTAATTATTGTGTCAAGAGAATGATAAATGGAAAAATATCTTTTTCTAATCCAGACTTAGTTGAGGCTAGTGTAGTTTCTCTTACTCAAAGTTTGCTTACTGATAATAATATATTTATGGATGTTGATATGATAGATGTGGTTAGTTTTAGAAAAATATCTGGTTCTAATACGGCAACTGCATGTGCTACTAGTAGTTATATATATTATCGAAAAAGTATTAAGAATGTGCAAAGTGTAGAAGAATTAATTAAAGTATTAAATACTGTTTTTCATGAAGTTACACATGCAATGTATTATAATAAAGTTGCTCATAAAGATTATAATTATTTATATTATACAATTATTAGAGAGAGCAAAATGAATCTTGGTAATAAAGGATATAATTATAGGACTAAGAGAATTGAAGTTGATGCTAGGTTAAATTCTTTTGTTATGCTTAAAGATTATTTACAGTCTTTAGGTATTTCTCCAAAACAATTTTCTTTTTGGAAAGAATTAGAAGAAAATTATAAATTAGATCAAAGATATTTAAGAATTGATAGTTATTATAAAGAACTAACGAATGATAAAAAAATAGAATATGTTCCATCTAGCTTTGCTAAGATTGTAGATCCTTTAATGATAGAAGCTTATCCTATTTTAGCGTTAGAATATAACTTAGATGGTACTAAGAAAAATGTTTGTGAGTTATTTAATGAATTAGAAAATTATCAAAAAGAAGATATGGAATTTTCTATTATAAAAGGGATAATTAATGAGAATAATATAGATACTCCTTTAGAATTATATAATGAAATAGTTAAAGTAAGTGCTTTAAAAATAAGAAATAAAGATGTAGAGCAAATTAGAAAAGCATATATGCTTAAATTGAGATTGATACTTACTATTATGAAAAATGAACTTTCTGTTTCAACAAATACATTATTTGAAAGAGAAGATAGAGAAAAAATTTTATCTTTATGTCAACAAAGTTTGTTGGGAAAAGATAATTCTAATTCTAAAAGATTAGGGTATATTAGTTTACAGTTTCTTTCTTTAATATTCTTGTTATTAGAAATTGTCTTTTTATTTACAAAACTTTAAATCTAATATAAAATAATTATAGGATGTGATTAATATGTTATTTTTTAAAAAGAAAAAAGATGAAGAAAGAAAAATTTCTTCTAAAAACTATGTTATATTAGTTATTATTCTTGTTTCTACCGTTTTGCTTGGTTTTTATTTATTTAATTCTTTTAAAGAAAGTGATGTTAATACTTCATTAATGGATAATTATATTAAATTAATTAATTATACTGAGATAAAAGATTATGTAACAGAAAATAGAGATGTTGTTATTTATTCTTCGGTTTTAAAGGACAAAAAGATTAGAAATTTTGAAAAGAATTTTAGACATGTCATTAATAAATATGAACTTGAAGATCAGATAGTTTACTTGAATTTAACTGATTTAACTTTAGAAGAAAGAGTTGAGCTTAGTAATACTTATAATTTAGATGGAAAGACGATAGTAGATGTTCCTTGCTTACTTATTTTTAAAGATGGTAATCTTATTGACATATATGCCTTAAAAGACAATTATAACGTTGATAATTTAGTAACGTATCTTCAAAAGAAAGAAGTTATAAATAATGATTAATATAGTTTTATATGAACCTGAGATACCTGCTAATACAGGGAATATTATGAGAACTTGTGCTGCTACTAATACGCATTTGCATTTAATTAAACCACTTGGCTTTAAATTAGATGCGGCTAGCATTAAAAGAAGTGGAGTAAATTATATAGATAAAGTTAAGTATGATGTTTATGAAAACTTTGACGATTTTATTTCTAAGAACGAGGGAGAATATTATTTCTTGACAAGATATGGAAAAAGGCCTCATAGTGATTGTGATTTTAGTGATAAAAGTAAGAATATTTATTTAATTTTTGGTAAAGAAAGTACAGGTATTCCTAAAGAAATCTTAAGAAAATATTTAGATAGATGTTTTAGAATACCAATGACAGATAATATTAGGGCGCTTAATTTGTCTAATTGTGCGGCTATAGTAGTGTATGAAGTTTTGCGTCAGCAAAATTATTTATCTTTATTACGAGTAGAACCTTTTAAAGGAGAAGATTGGTTAGAAAAAGAATAGTTTTATTCTTTCTATGTATAATTATATGTGATATAATGATAAAGGAGAGTGATGAAATGAAAGCGAAAGTTTTTTATACTAAAAATATTGATAAAAATAGTTTAGTAAAAATTTATGATGCATTAAATACGGAATTAAAAGGTAATGTAGCAATTAAGATTTCAACTGGGGAACCAGGAGGTCATAATTTCTTAGATCCAATGTTAATAAAAGATTTAGTACAAAAATTAAATGGTACTATTGTTGAATGTAATACTGCTTATCAAGGAAAGCGTTATAATAGTGAAGATCACTGGCAAGCAATTAAGGATCATGGATTTATGGATATTGCTAAGTGTGATATTATGGATGAAGAAGGAGAGATGGAATTAGAGGTTCCAAATGGTAAGAGAATTAAGAAAAATTATGTTGGTTCTCATATGAAAAATTATGATTCTATGTTAATTCTTTCTCATTTTAAAGGCCATGCTATGGGTGGATTTGGTGGAGCTTTAAAAAATATGTCTATTGGAATAGCCTCATCCCATGGAAAAGCTTATATACATGGAGCTGGTGATGTTAATCATCTTTGGGATGCAGAACATGATTTATTTTTAGAATCAATGGCAGATGCTGATGCCTCTGTAATAAAATATTTTGGTAAAGATAATTTAGCTTATATAAGCGTTGCTAATAATTTATCTGTTGATTGTGATTGTGACAATGATCCTAGTGATCCTGAAATGAATGATATTGGTATTTTTGCAAGCTTAGATCCAGTAGCGCTTGATCAAGCTTGTTATGATGCTGTTAAGAATTCTAATGATTCAGGAAAAGCTTCATTGATTGAGAGAATGGATTCTAGAAATGCTATTCATACAGTTGAGGCAGCAAGTGATTTAGGTCTTGGTGTAAGAGGATATGAAATATTTGATATAGACGAAATGTAATTAGAGGAGAAATCTTCTTTTTCCTTATTATATAAATATTAGTTGTAGGAGTGAATTTTATATGAATGAAAAAAAGAAAAAAATAACTAAAGAAGAATTAACTAAAGATGTAAAAAGTGGAGTCTCAGAATTTAAAGCTTTTATTGCAAGGGGTAATGTTATTGACATGGCTGTCGGTGTTATTGTTGGTGGAGCTTTTGGGAAGATTGTTACAAGTCTAGTAAATGATATTTTGATGCCTATTATTGGAATTATTTTAGGGGGATTAAATTTTAGTAATTTGAGTATAAAACTTGGGGATGCTACTATTGCATACGGTTCATTTATTCAATCTGTTGTAGATTTTTTAATTATTGCTTTTTGCATATTTATATTTGTTAAATTTTTAGAAGGTCTTAAGCATGAGAAGAAAAAAGAAGAAGTTCCTAATAAACCTGTAAAGAGTGATGAAGTGAAACTTCTTGAAGAAATTAGAGATTTACTTTCTAAAAAAGAAAATTAATTACTATGAATTAGTAATTTTTTTTATGTCGTTTCTCTTAATAAGAACATACTTTATATTAGGAGGAATGTTATGAAAAAAAATATTTGTCATGATAATTTTTTTGAACATGCTATTAATAAGATAAAAGAGAAACAATGTTTATATTTAATGGGACCAACGGGGCCGAAAGGATCAAAAGGAGAACAAGGTGAAAGAGGACCGATTGGACCAACAGGACCGTCTGGTTTATCATATTGCCCTTCTGTTTATATTGCAACTTTTAATGATGGCTCTTTTAAAGATGGTATTGCGATTTTACCAAACGAAAAATTACCACTTAGAAGGAAAGAAGTGGATACTAGGAATTTATTAACGTTAGATTCTGATATTTTAAAGTTTAATGAAATTGGTTATTACAAGATTACTATAAATGTATTAGCACGAATTCCTTTAGATGGGAAGGATTTTGATCCTAACATTCATTTTGTGTCTATTGGATTAAGAGAGCTTGGAACTGATAATGTTTATATTGGAGCTAGTAAGTGGTTTAATAATGAAATTTCTGATCAGATAATTGCTCAAGGAATACTAGTAGTAGCGAATTCTAATAATAGATATGAATTAGTAAACTTTAGTAAAGGTACTATCTATTTGGATGGTCCAGATTTAATTAATACAATATCTCCATCTTATTTTGTTAATTCTTACATAACTTTAACTGTTGAGTATTTAGGTAGGCAATATTAGAATGAAGAAATGTAAGATTTGCGTGTATGCGATTGCGAAAAATGAATCTAAGTTTGTACAGCGATTTTATGATTCAGTAAAAGAAGCTGATGAAATTTGTATTCTTGATACTGGGTCAGAAGATGATACAGTTAAGCTGTTGCGAAAACTCGGAGTTAATGTTTATGAAGAGAAAATCATACCTTGGCGGTTTGATGTAGCTAGGAATAGATCTTTAGATTTAGTTAGTGATGATATAGATATTTGTGTTTGTCTTGATTTAGATGAGGTTCTACTTCCTGGTTGGCGTGAAGAGATAGAAAAAGTCTGGGAACCAAATGTTACTAAGATTATCTATAATTATAATTGGTTATTAGATAAAGATAATAAGCCTTTAGTAAATTTTTATTATGAAAAGATTCATAGTAGGCATGGTTATAAATGGATTCATCCAGTTCATGAAGTATTAACTTATGTAGGAGAAGGAGATGAGATAAAAAAGTTAGTTCCTTCAATTACTGTAAATCATTATCCTGATATAAAGAAATCTAGATCTAGTTATCTTCCTTTGTTAGAGTTATCTGTTAAAGAAAGTCCACTTGATGATCGAAATATGCATTATTTAGGTAGAGAATATATGTACTATGGTAAGTGGGATCAAGCAATTGATACTCTTATTAAACATTTGGATTTAAAAAGCGCTACTTGGAAGGATGAAAGAGCAGCGTCTATGAGGTTTATATCTAGATGTTATATTGCATTAAGAAGATATGATGAAGCTAAGATGTGGTTAGATAAAGCTATTAGGGAAGCTCCTTATTTAAGGGATGCTTATGTAGAAAGAGCTATGCTTGAGTATCAATTAGGTAATTATCAAGACGTTATTAAATACGCAGAAGATGCTCTTAAAATAAAAAATAAACCTAAGACATATATTAACGAAATTTTTAGTTTTGATAATACTATTTATGATGTACTTTCAATTGCATATTATTATCTTGGTAATAAAGAAAAAGCAGTTTTTTATGTGAACTTAGCAACTAAAATGAATCCAAGTGATGAAAGGTTAAAAAATAATAAAAAGATCTTCTTAGAAGATAAATAGGGGAATAAAATGTACTTATTTTAATTTATATGTTATAATCCTTATATAGGAGGATAGATTTATGACGTTAGTGATTATGGCTGCTGGTATGGGAAGTAGATTTGGAGGACTAAAACAAATAGAACCAGTTCATGAAAATGGGGAATTTATTTTAGACTATTCTATTTATGATGCTCTTCAAAGTGGCTTTGATAAAGTGGTTTTTATAATAAAAGAAGAAAACTATGATATTTTTAGAAATACTATTGGAAAGAGAATAGAAGATGTTATTAAAGTAGAATATGTATTTCAAAATAATAAAAATATTCCTTCATGGGTAAATTTACCTATTGATAGGGTTAAACCACTTGGAACAGGGCATGCTATTTTATGTTGCAAAGATACTGTTAATGAGTCTTTTGTTACTATTAATGCAGATGATTTTTATGGAAGAGATGCTTTTTTAGTAGCGGCTAATTATTTAAAAGAAGTGCATGATAATTATGAATTTGCGATGGTGGGATATTCTGCTTCTAATACTTTAACTGAAAATGGTTCTGTAAAAAGAGGAATATGTCATGGTGATAATGGATATTTAACTAAGATTATTGAAAGTAGTGTTCAAAGAATTGGAGATAATATTATTGCTAAGCCGTTAGATGGTTCTAATGAAATGATTATTGATGATAATACTTTGGTATCAATGAATATGTTTATATTTACTCCAGAGATATTTAATATTTTAGAGGAAGATTTTGATAAGTTTTTTAAAGATAATCAAGACAATTTACTTACTTCTGAGTATTTAATTCCAGATGTTATTTGTCAAAATCTTGATAATGGAGTTATTAAAGTTAGAATTTTAAAGACAACAGCTAAATGGCAAGGAATAACTTATAGAGAAGACAAAGATAATTTAGTAAATGGAATTAATAAATTAGTAAAAGCTAGAAAATATCCTGATAATTTATGGAAAAGATAATAGAAATTATTTGAAGAAAGTAATTTCTTTTTTTTCTAAAGTATGATAAAATCTTTTTACAAAGGGGATGAGTTAATATGTTTGAGCTTGTAAGTAAATATAATCCTAGTGGTGATCAACCAGAAGCTATTTCCAAATTATAGTGTTATTTAGTACTGATAAGTCCTCAAAAATTAAAGTAAGATTTGTGACGTCCTGACTCGTCCTCAATAATAATTATACAATTAATTTAACATTTTCTCTTTGCTGCCGTTTTGTGCTAGCTCGTCTCAACATTGCCTTATTTTTATAGTAATAAAACCATCATATAAAATCTAAAATTGATTTTTCAAGATTAAGTTCCTGTATTTTATAATATGAGGTCTTTGAATTTTATTTTTATGGGACATATAAAATGAGTTGACATAGCTTAGAAAGTGTGGTAATATAAGACACAAAATTTTGAGTGGTGATAACTATGATTGAAAAAAATATAAATACATATTTTTATTTAGTAGTTTTTAAAAAGAGGACTTTTTGAGGGTGAGTTGCCCCCAAAAAGCCCTCTTTTCATTATCAAAATTTTAAAGGAGGTTCAGTTTATGGAAAAAGGTTTTATTATCACTTTGTCAGGAATATCTGGTGCAGGTAAGTCTCATTTTATTAAAAGCCTTATAGATAGATTTGACAATTTTGAAAAACTAAAAGCAGTTACTACAAGAGAAAAAAGAAAAGATGAGGTAGAAGGAGTTGATAAATTCTTCTTGTCATTAGGAGAATTTGAAAAAAAGGATAGTAATGGTGAAATGTGCATTGTTAATAATGTATTTGGTAATATGTATGGGTATTATAAGAGTGATATGGATAAAACAGAACAAGGAACATATTTAGTTACAGAACTATATTACAAAGAAGTTGAAAGTTTTAAAAAAGAATATCCTAATACAATAAGTGTATATGTTTTACCTGAAGATATTAGTAAAACAATCGAAGAATTAAAAGCAAGAAATACGGGTTATGAAGAATTGAAGAAGAGGATAGCAGATATAAAAAAGGAAATAGAGTTTTTTAAAGATTCTTCCTCATCATCATTTGATATTATAGTTACCAATAATTATGATAAAAATAGTATTGAAGAGTTTATAAAACAAGTTCTTCTAAAAATTAATGAAATCTCAAATGAAAGAAAATACTCACCTTCAACAATAAATGTAAGTGTGGAAGAAAATTACAAAAATATAGTAGATGAATTTGCCAATAAGCCATCAAAGAAAAATGTCATATACACATCATTTGATGGAGATGACATGCATTATTTGCACAATATTTGTGACTACGAAATTAAAAGAGGAAATATACCATTAAATCCAGAAACATCTTTAGGTTACTATGTTTCAACTGTTTCATTAGGCGGCAAAAAAATAGATGTAATGAAAGATTGCTTAACTTTAGAAATGCTATCAGATAAAATGAGTGTTTACTCAAAAGAAGGTAGGCCTTTATCAGAAGGTATGTTAGCAGAAATGTTATTGTGGGATGCTAAAAAAGAAAAGGGTCTAGATATAATAAAAGGAATTACACACTTATCAACATCGGAATTGCAAAATCTTAGCAGTAATCAATTGAAAGAATATTTAGTAAAGATAGATCCAATGATTAAGTTTGAATTATTTAACAACTTATTAACAAGTTATAATGAGGAACCACATCAAAGTGCTTATATAATTGCTAATATGGAAAATTTCAAACATATAGATTGGGCAAGAAGTTATTGTTATACACACAATATTTGCCCTGTAAGTCCACAAAATATTTTACCTTTACACTTTTATGAAGAAAAAGAAAAAGAATATTTAGAGTCCAGACTAGAATTATTAAAAAGAACGGATAAAGTATTACTATTTATTGATAGAAATAACTTATCTGAAGATTTAGGGAGATTAGATTCGTATTCATTAGCTGAAATACATTATGTTAATAATTATTTAAAAGATAAAGCAATCGAATTGATTGGCTGGGATGAGGCTTTAGTACCAAAATATAATCAAAATAGTAAATGGTCTTTAACGACAAATGAGGACATAATGATAAGAAAAGTGTTAAAATAGTATGGGAGGTTATATTATGCAAAGCAAAAATTTAACAAAAAAAGAATTGGAAATATTGAAAAATATTTTAAATTATTTGAAGGAAATAGAAGGTGCAAATAGTATTTTAAAAGGTGACTTACTAAAAGAAGAAGAAAAGAATTTTATTTTAGATAATTTAAATGCTTTTGTAATCGGATTAATATCAGACCAATCAGTTAAAGCTGAAATTGCTTGGAGTTTGCCATATAAACTATCTGAAAGAATAGGCAGTTTTGATTTTAATAAAATATTGAGCGAATATAATGAGAGTGATATAGAAAACTTTATTAAAGATAAGCCTGCATTACATCGTTATCCTTCAAGGATGGCAAATTATATATATAGTGCCATGAATAATATAGTCACTAAATATGATTCTAATGCAGAAAATATATGGAAAAACAAAACGGCTTCAGAAATTGTTTCATCATTAGAAAATTTTAAAGGTATAAGTCATAAGAAAGCATCATTAGGTACTTTGATTTTAGTTAGAGATATGAATGCAAATATATTAGATAAAGAAAATATTGATATTGCTTATGATATACATATAAGAAGATTATTTTTGAGATTAGGTTTAGTTGATAATGACGTGCAAGAAGAAGTACTTGCAGAGGCAAGAAAGTTATATCCTGAATTTCCAGGGAGATTAACAACAGCTTTCTGGACTTTAGGCAGAGAAGTATGCAGGCCAACAGATCCATCATGTTTAATTTGCCCACTATATCAATGTTGTGATAAAGATTTGGAAAAGTCAAAAAGTGTTAAATAGTGTCAATTATTTAGAAAAAAATAATGAAAAATGATATAATTATGTTATGGGAGGATGATAGGAATGAAATTAATTTTAGCTTCAAATTCTAGAACTAGGAAAGAGGTATTAGATAAAGTTGGTTTAATATATGATGTTATTCCAAGCAATATAGAAGAACATTCAGATAAAACCGATCCAAAAGAATATGTTATGGATTTATCAAGGCAAAAAGCAGAGGCAATTGAAAAAAATTTGAAAGAAGGAGTTATACTTTCTGCAGATTCTATAATTTATATAGATGATAAAAAATTAGAAAAACCTAAAACAAAGGAACAAGCAAAAATCATGTTACAAAGTTTATCTGGTAGAGTTAATTATGCTGTGACAGGAGTAACAATCATAGATTTATATAAAAACAAAAAAATCACATTAAATGAGGTAACAGAGGTTTATTTTGATGAACTTACTGAAGAAGAAATTGATTGGTATATTGAAAATGAACAATACATCTTTGAAAGATGTGGCTATTCAATAGCAGGTAAATCAGCTATTTACATTCCAAAAATAAATGGAGATTATTACAATATTCTAGGTATGCCAATTAGTAGAGTTTATAAAGAACTTAATAAACTAGGATATAAATTGTCTGATTTCAATTAATTGAAAGCATGCAAAAAATAGAAGTTAAAACGTTTCCTAGTAATAGGAAGTTGGAAATACAAAGCAATGTTAAAAGAAGACAATTTACTAAGCATTAGACTTCACGATTTAATAGAAACTTATTCTATACTGTTATTAAATAACAATTTTAACTACAAGGCTATTTCAAAACTTATGGGCATGCTACTGATATTATAGCGATAGATGTATATGAAGATAATGATACAATAATTTCTGATTGTGTTGATGAATTAGATTCATTTATGGAAAGTGTTCACCTAGAGAATACTGATTTATAGATACAAATTCTGTATGGAACTGATATTTATATTGATGAAAATATTTTAAATGAATTAACAATATTTTAATTAAAAATCTACTATTAAAAATAGAGAATAATAGAAACAGGGTATTTTGGGGATTATCTTGTTTTTTTAGAAAAAAATGATAAAATAATAGGGTAGAAACACAATCTAATGTTATTTAGTTCAGAAAATAAAATTTGTGACTTTCATTCGCCTCAAAAAAAGTAACGATTTAATCATTAAATTATAAGTAGTAAGGACGAATTTGTGGACTATTATTTGACTGACAGTTATCTTTTGAAGGACTATAAAAATGACACAAAAAGTTATAAAGGAGAGGGGAAACATGTTTGAGCTTGTAAGTAAATATAATCCTAGTGGTGATCAACCAGAAGCTATTTCCAAATTAGTTGAAGGCATTAAAGAAGGAAAAAAGCATCAAGTATTGCTTGGTGCTACTGGTACTGGTAAGACATTTACGATTGCTAATATTATTAAGAATACAGGAAAGAAAACTTTGGTACTTGCACATAATAAGACTTTAGCAGGTCAGCTTTATAGTGAATTTAAGGAATTATTTCCTAACAATAGGGTTGAATATTTTGTATCTTATTATGATTATTATCAACCAGAAGCATATGTTCCATCAACAGATACTTATATTGAAAAGGATTCATCTATTAATGATGAGATAGATGAATTAAGGCATTCTGCAACATCAGCATTACTTTCTAGAGATGATGTTATTGTAGTAGCGTCCGTTTCTTGTATTTATGGAATAGGTGAAGTGGAAGAGTATAAGAATAAGATGTTAACTTTAAATGTTGGGGATTCTATTTCGAGAGATGCTGTTTTAGAAAAGTTAGTAGATATGCTTTATGAAAGAAATGATATTGATTTAAAGAGAGGCACTTTTAGAGTAAGAGGAGATATTATTGAGATTATTCCTAGTTATCAAAGAACTAATGGAATTATGATTGAGTTTTTTGGCGATGAAGTTGATCGAATTAGTGAATTCGAGGTTGTAACAGGTCATATTCTAAAAAATAAGAAAACAGTTTCTATTTTTCCGGCTTCTTTATTTGTTACTAGTGATGAGAAGTTAAAAGAAGCAATTAAAAGAATTGGGGAAGAACTTGATGAAAGACTTGCTTATTTTAAAGAACATAATAAATTATTAGAGTATCAACGTTTAAAAGAAAGATGTAGTTATGATATGGAAATGCTTGCAGAAACAGGCTTTTGCCATGGAATAGAGAATTATTCTAGGCATATGGCTTTACGTGGTGAAGGAGAGACTCCTACTACTCTTATTGATTTCTTTGGAGATGATTTTTTATTAGTAATTGATGAATCTCATGTTACACTTCCTCAAGTTAAAGCTATGTATAATGGGGATAGAGCAAGAAAAATGACTTTGGTTGATTATGGTTTTAGACTTCCTTCTGCTTTAGATAATAGACCATTAAAGTTTGAAGAATTTGAAAAGAAATTAGATCAAGTTATTTATGTTTCTGCTACTCCTGGAGATTATGAAATAGAAAAAGCTAATGGTAATATAGTTGAGCAAATTATAAGGCCTACTGGTTTATTAGATCCTACTATTGAAGTAAAGCCCTCATTAAATCAAATAGATGATTTAATGAATGAAATAGAAAAACGTATTAAAGTAAATGAAAGAGTATTAATTACAACTCTTACTATCAAGATGGCTGAAGAGTTAACTAACTATTTAAAAGGATATGATATTAAGGTTGCTTATCTACATAATGAAATAAAAACTTTACAGAGATTGAAGATTATTCGTGATCTTCGTTTAGGAAAGTATGATGTTGTTGTAGGAATTAATTTACTTAGAGAGGGAATTGATATTCCTGAGGTAAGTTTGATTGCAATTATGGACGCTGATAAACAAGGATTTTTGCGTAGTACTAGGAGTCTTATTCAAACTATTGGAAGATGTGCTAGAAATGCTAATGGACATGTTATTATGTATGCAGATAGTATTAGTGATAGTATGAAAGAAGCAATTGATGAAACTAAAAGAAGACGTACTATTCAGGAACTTTATAATAAAGAACATGGTATTACACCTAAGACTATTATTAAGGAAATTCGTGATGTTATTAGTAATGAAGATGATACTAAAGAAGAAAAGAAGAAACCTAAGATGTCTAAACAAGAAAAAGAAAATATGATTTCAATGTTAGAACACGAAATGAAGACTGCTGCTAAAGATCTTGATTTTGAAAGGGCAATGGAACTAAGAGATGCTATTTTTGAATTAAAAAGCAATAGTTGACGAATATATAATATTTTGTTAAAATGATTTTAAGATGAATAAATACTAAAATATATTCTTCTTTGAAGAAGGTGATAATAAGATTATTTTTGACGTATATTGGGTTGGATAGTGAGATTAATTATTTGGAGGTTTCATGTATATAGATAAAAAATATTTAATTAATTTAAAAGGGGCACCAGTTAACGAGCTTGCTTTATTGCCTTTAAAAATTGGTAGTACTAGAGATAAAAGAGGTTGTGATAAGATCTTTACTTATTATGATGAAGATTTACTTAAGAAGATTTTACCTATTCTAATAGAATACGATTGTAGTACTACTATAAGTGAAATAAAATCAAATAAGAAGAAAGATACTTTTGATTTTAATCTTCGTACTCTAAAAGGAAATAATTATGTAAAAATAAAGAAAAATAATGATAATCAAGCGGTAGTAACAATTACTAGTAATGATTTAACTAGAGTTTATAAATATTCTATTATTGATGGTAAGATAGATTTAACTATTTCTCATTTTACTTATTCTTTAGTAGATAATACATTTACTAAGTTTTTAGATACTGGGTGTGATTCTTTTGTAATTACTCATGGTAATGAAAGATTTGATATTAATGCTTTTAAAAATGATCATAATACTCCTTTAAATGAAGAAGAACTTCGTGATACAGTACTTACTTCTTCTAGAGCACTTACTTTGAACGATATATATTCTATGCTAAATAAAGATGATATGCTTCTTTATAATTATGATAATATATTTATGAGAAGGACTAGAAAAAACGAACATGGTGATAAGACTGTTTTAGAAAAACTTTTAATCAGTGATAAGAATTTAAAAGCTCTTCGTTTAATTATAGATGGTACTTTAGTAGATGTTCGTGCTAAAGAAGGACGTTATTCTGTTTCTTGTGACAGACTTGTTGATCCTATAGAGAGTGCTTTTATTAGTGATAAATTAGTTAATAGTGGTGTATTTAAAAGTATTACTAAGACTTTGAAAAAATAATAAGAAACATATTTACTTTTTAGTAAGTATGTTTTTTTTTAACCATAATAAGTTTTAGTCATATATTATAATAGAGTATTTTAGGGGGGATTATATGTATTTAAGCGATGCTTATATAGATAAACGTGTTAAAGTATTAAGAGTTTTAGTGAAAGAAGATAAAAAAAGACGATTTTATGATTTAGGGATAATTCCTGAAATGATTATAAAACCTTTATTTAGAAGTCCTTTTGGAGATCCTACTGCCTTTTTAATAAATGGTAGTGTAATAGCACTTCGAAAGGAAGATACTTCTTTAATTGAGGTAGCTTATGAATAAAGTAATTGCGCTTGCAGGAAACCCTAATGTAGGAAAGAGTACTATTTTTAATGCGCTTACTCTTATGCATCAACATACTGGGAATTGGCCTGGTAAGACCGTAGAAAATGCAATTGGATATTATAAGTATAAAGATGATACTTATAAAATAGTTGATTTACCTGGGACGTATTCACTTATTTCTTCTTCTAAAGAAGAGGAGATAGCAAGAGATTATCTATGCTTTTCTAAACAAGATTTAGTCTTAGTTGTTTGTGATGCTACTAATTTAAAAAGAAATTTAAATTTAGTATTACAGATATTAGAAATAAAAAAGGAAGTAATAGTAGTAGTAAACTTATTAGATGAAGCAAGAAAAAAGAAAATAAAAATAGATTTAGAAGAATTATCTAATATATTAGGAGTTCCCGTAGTAGGGTGTAGTGCTAGAAATAATGAAGGAATTACTACTTTAAAAGAAAAAATAAAAAATTATCAAGAGTCTGATACTTATAAAATTAAATATTCATCATATTTAGAAAGTCAAATTAAAAAAATGGAGAAATACTTAAATAAATGGGATTTGTCTAAGTTAAATAAACGGTTTATTGGTCTTAGATTATTAGCTAAGGATGATCTTATAATTAATAAAATTTCTAAAATGATAAATTATGATTTAACTAATGATTTAGATTATCTTGAAATAGTAGATAATTTAACTGAGAATATTGAGGAAGAGATTATTAAGACTTTTCTGAAGATAAGTTTTTCTATTTGTGATAAAGTTGTTCGTTATGATAATTTATTTTGGGATAAGAAAGATCGACTTATTGATAGAGTTGTTACTAATAAAATAGGAAGTTTTGTAGTTATGGGCTTATTTTTAGTGATAATTTTTTGGATTACTATTATTGGTAGTAATTATATATCAGATTTTCTTTTTAAGGTATTTGAGTGGTTTAAATATTTTTTAGAAGGAATGATTAATATTTCTCCTTCTATTAACAGCTTTATTTTTGATGGAATTTACAAGGTATTAACCTGGGTAATTGCAGTTATGCTTCCTCCTATGGCAATATTCTTTCCTATGTTTACTATTTTGGAAGATTATGGATATTTACCTAGAATAGCATTTAATTTAGATAAGTGTTTTCAGTGCTCACATGCTTGTGGTAAACAGGCTTTAACTATGTGTATGGGATTTGGGTGTAATGCAGTTGGTGTAACTGGTACTCGAATTATTGATAGTCCTAGGGAAAGACTTCTTGCGATTTTGACTAATAATTTTGTTCCATGTAATGGAAGATTTCCAATGATATTAGCAATTATCTCAATATTTTTTACTAATCTTAATAAAGGAATATTATCTTCTTTAATGAGCGCTTTTATTTTGATGTTAGTAATATTCTTAGGAATAATAATGACTTTCTTAGTATGTAAGATATTATCTAAAACTATTTTAAAGGGACTTCCTTCTAATTTTATATTAGAACTTCCTTCTTATAGAAGACCTCAGTTTGGAAAGGTAATTGTTAGAAGCCTTTTTGATCGAACGTTTTTTGTTTTATTAAGAGCAGTTAAGATTGCAATTCCAGCTGGAGCATTTATTTGGTTATGTGCCAATATAAAGATTAATTCTATTTCATTACTTAGTTATTTTATTAATTTCTTAGAACCCTTTGGAAAATTAATAGGATTAGATGGTACTATTGTAATTGCCTTTTTATTAGGCTTTCCGGCTAATGAAATAGTTATTCCTGTTATGCTTATGGGATATTTAAGAGGAAGTACAATTTTAGAATATTCTAGTTTGGAAGTACTAAAAGAAATATTAGTTGCTAATGGATGGAATATTGTTACGGCGATTTGCTTTGTAATTATTGCTTTAATGCATTTTCCTTGTTCAACGACAATTCTTACAATAAAAAAAGAAACTAATAGTGCTAAGTGGACATTTCTTTCCTTTTTAATTCCTACTGTATGTGGAATTATTTTATGCTTATTAGTTAATCTTTTTGCAAAAATTATATTTGGCTTGTAAATAAAGAAATATTATTATTTATTTTTTGATTTATTCTTTTTACAATGATATTGTCTTTTAAAACCTTATTGTGAGTTATTTTATAAGTGATTATACTTGAATAGACTATGTCGCTTATTATTATAAAAAACGTTATTATCGATAAAATAGTAGTATTATTTAACTTTAGGCTATCAATTATGTATGGAGATATAAAGTGAACGACTAATCCTAGTAACCCAAAGTTAATTGCGTTTGTCAAACAGATTCTTCCCTTTATATGAAATCTTTTATAATCCCACCATTTCATTAAGAATATCTTCTCCATAAAGTAACTGGTTATATACTCAATTATAAGAGCAATTAACATGCTTCCAAAGAAGATTAGTACCATATTATTAGCACTTTCTAAAAGAATATAAATTAATAGACCACCAATTCCATACATAGGACAGTGCCATAATAGAAGAAAGTGATTATTTTTTAAAGTTCCATTATGCCATAGGAAAACACTTTCTTCTAATAAAAATCCAATAATTGAGTAAATTACATACAATAAAAAATAATTGCTCATTATTTTTTCACCTCTATTTAATTATATGTATAACTTACTATCATTATTTTGTCTAATTATGTCTTATATGTTAAATTCTTTTTTCTTTAAGTCCATAATATGCTTTTTTAGGAGGATGTCTATATGCTTAAGAAGGGACTTACAGATAAAGAAGTTGCACGTAGTCTTAAGAAATATGGGAGTAATCAAATTTCTAGTACTAAACAAAATAGTTTTTTTAGATTGTTACTTGAATCATTGGGAGATCCTATTATTAGGATCTTACTTATTGCCTTAGGAATTAAAACTGTTTTTCTAATGAAAAGCTTTGACTGGTATGAGACAGTTGGAATTGTGATTGCTATATTTATAGCGTCTTTTATTTCATCTATTTCAGAGTATGGTAGCGAGAAAGCTTTTTCTAGATTACAAGAATCTTCTTCTAAAATAAAGACGAAGGTTTTACGTAATGGAAAAATGGTTTATATAGATATAGATGATGTTGTTGTTGGAGATATTGTTTATTTAAATACGGGAGATAAAATTCCTGCTGATGGGGTTATTACTTATGGAAGTATTAGCGTAGATGAATCTGCTTTAAATGGTGAAGCTAAAGAACAGCATAAGAATATAAATGATTTTGTATATCGTTCTACTGTGGTTTACTCTGGTAATGCTTATATGGAAATAAAAGATGTTGGAGAAAATACTTTTTATGGAAAGATGGCTCTTGAATTAAAAGAAAAAAGCCCTACCTCTCCTCTAAAGTTAAGATTAACAGAATTAGCTAAGATTATTAGTAGGATAGGATATATAGGAGCATTCTTAGTATCTGTTTCTTATTTATTTTCATCGATAGTAATTGCTAACAATTTTGATATGATTTTAATTAAAGAAACGCTTAGTAACTTACCAATTTTATTTGGACATATTCTTTATGCCTTGACTCTTAGTGTTACTATTATAGTCGTGGCTGTACCTGATGGTTTATTCTTTTTATGATTACAGTGTAAATGAGCATTTTCTCTTTACTTATTTCTTTGTTTATGAATTGCTTTTTTTTATATTTTATGCTAGTATTAAAATAGAAGGGAGGATAAATAAGATGAAGAATCTTAAAAATCTATTTCTAACTGTTCTATTACTAGCAGTTTTTGTAGTTCCTACTAAAGCATTCGCGCTAGAATATGAAGAAGTTGGAAGTAAAGAAGCACTATTAAGTGCAATTAAAGCAGGAAAAAATGTAAAACTAACTGCTGATATTCTTGGCGTTAATGAGACTATTGCTATTGATAAAGCAATTACTATTGATTTAAATGGTAAGAGTATTAGCTTTACTAAGAAAAATAATTTCTCAGTAAATGGTGGTAATTTAACTTTAAATGGTAAAGGTACTATTAAGGAAGAAGAACCTTGGTTTGGACCAGTAATGTTATATGGATCTGTTAATAAGACAGATGTTAATTATAGTACTGTTACTGTTGGAAAGGATGTTACTTTAGAAGGATGGGCTCCAGTATTTATTGATAAAATTGAAGGAGAAGACAAACTTTTCTATGGCTATGGAATAACAGCTAATATTTATGGTACTTTAAATGGTATTCCTGATAACAGTGGTGATAAGGGTCATGGTATATATATTAACGGTGATATTAAACATACAGAAAATTATCCAGTTATTAATGTTTATAGTGGCGCTAAAGTAACTACTCCAGGTGATGGAATATATGCTGCTGGATATGCTAAATGGAATATCGAAGGCGCAAGTATTACTGGTGAAATTGGTATTGGTGCTAAAGCTGGTATTTTTAATATTAAAGATACTACTATAAAAGCAACTGGTAAATATGCTGAGCCTGTATGGGATAGTAATGGTATTCAAAATACTGGTGCAGCTATTCAATTAGAATCTAATAATTCTTATGCTGGTGGTATAAACGTTACTATTGATGGTGGCAGAATAGAAAGTGCTAATAGTTATGCAATTTTTCATTATTTAGCAGCTAAAGATGGCAATGTAGCAACTGTTAAAAATAGTTTAGAAAACTTAACTATTAAAAATGGTACATTTGTTGGCAGTGTAAGTGGTGTTTCAATTAAAGCAGTAGATGGTGATAAAATATCAGTGCTTGGTGGAACATTCCCTACTAGTGAAGTTGAAAAATATGTTGCTGATGGTTATAAGCTAGTTAAAGGAAGCAATAACTATACTGTTGTTAAGGAAGGCAGTGAAATAGTTATGGTTCCTACTGAAGTAAAAGTATCTTCTGATGTTGATGCTGAATTTGCTAAAGAAATTAGTGGTGCTACTTTAGATAATAGTAATTCTGGTTTACTAGAAGCTATTGATAAAGATAAACTTCAAATACCTAGTAATTCTTTAGTAGAAGTAACTATTTCTACTGAAGTTAAAGCTTATGATAAGGAAAAGAAAACTTTAACTTATGAAATTAAACCTTATTATTCAGCTTCTGGTGAATTAATAGGAGAAATTCCTAACTCTGCTATTAATGGACTTGTTAAAGTAAAAGTATTAGTTCCTGCTTCTATTACTGAAAGTCATGCAAAAGTAATTCATAGTTTAAATGGTCAAGTTCTTGATGAAAAATCTTATGAAATTAAAGAAGATAATGGTCAAAAATATATTATCATTGAAACTAATAGTTTTTCAGTATTCGAACTTAATTTCTATACTCCAAGTAATGGAGAAGAAAATCCTAAAACTTTTGATGGTCTTATGACTTATATTATTCTTGGTATGACAAGTTTAATTGCTTTAGGAAGTGTTTCTTATTTGTCAAGAAAAAAACTATTTTCTAAATAAGAATTTTGTCTAAACACAGATACATAGTTATCTGTGTTTTTTGGTATATTTATTTAATATATTTATTATATTTTAATAGAGGCGATAAAATGAACTATGATATTGACGTATATTTTGATAGCGCTCTTGATATTAGAAAAAAATTATATGAATTTGCTAAAATTGTTGTTATGGATATGCTGGATAATCGGTGCTAGGTATAACAACTAAAAAAAATTATAATGCTTGCATATATATAAGGCTATCAAAAGAAGATAAAGATAAAAATAATGAAAGTTTAAGTGTTACTAATCAAAGAAACGTTCTATTAGAATATATAAAAAAGAATAATTACAATTTAGTTGATATATATGTTGATGATGGATATACTGGTACTAATTTTAATCGTCCTTCTTTCAAAAGAATGATAAATGATATAGAAAAAGGTCTTATTGATTTAGTTATTACTAAGGATTTATCTAGGTTAGGCCGTGATTATATTAAAACTGGGGAATATATTGAGAAGTATTTTCCTTTACATGGAGTCCGTTATATTGCTTTGTTAGATGGGATAGATACTTATTTAGATAGTTCTAATAATGATATAGCCCCTTTTAAAGCAATTATTAATGATATGTATTCTAAAGATAATTCTAAAAAAATAAGAAGTGCTTTAAGAACAATGCAAGAAAATGGTAAGTGGGTTGGTGGGGGTATTCCTCTTGGTTATATGAAAGATCCTAATGATAAGAATCATTTAATTCCTTGTGATAGGGAAGCAGATATTGTTAAAGCTATTTTTAGCTATGCTAAGAATGGTCTAAGTATTTCAGAAATTAAAGAAGAACTTATTAAAAATAAGATTCCAACGACTTCTTTATTAAGAAGAACTAATAGAGGGGGGATTATTTCTAAAAGTGGAATTTGGGATATAAAGACTATAAAGAATATTCTTTCTAATAGAGTATATTTAGGAGATACTATTCAAAATAAAACTAATAGAATAAGTTATAAGGTAAGAAAAAATATTAAGAATAACGAAGATATGTGGATTATTAGAAAAGATACTCATATTCCTTTAATAGACTGTTCTACTTTTAATTTTGTAAATAATAAATATTTTAATCTAAAAAGAATAAGAACTAATAAAGAGACATATCGTTTATTTGATGGCATTTTATATTGCGGAGATTGTAAACATAAGTTAAGTATTTTAAAACCAAGAAAAAAAGATAATAAAACTTACTTAGTTTGTAATAATTATCGAATGAATTCTAAAGCTAATGTTTGTACGTCACATTCATTTAATTATGATATATTAGAGTTTTCTTTAAAAAGGTTTATAAGGAGCTTTATTTTAAAGTATTTATCTATGGAAGATGTAGATAATATAGTAAAAGATATTTATAAGAAAAACTCTTCTTTTAGTAATAAAGAACTTCTTTCAATGATAGATAAGAAAAGGTCACAATTAGATAAAGTCTATTTAGATAAATTAGAAGGCGTAATAAATGAAGATATGTATAAGAGAATAAGTTTATCTATAAACAATGAGTTAATTAAATTAGAAAAAGAAAATTCTCTTAAATCACCTAAAATAGATATTAATTTAATTATGGAAAAATTTCTTAATCTTAACTTTTCTAGAAATTTAATTCGTTTATTAGTTAAAAAAATAGAAGTATATAATGATAAAAAAGTAAAACTATATTTAAATTTTTGATCATCATAAAAAGAATTAACCTGAAGGTCTTCCCATGATGATTACCTTAGTACTTTCTTCAAATATGAAGAGAATGCTAAAAAATAATGTCTTAGTAAGAAAACTAGTTGGAATAGAAACTTCTGGTAATTTAAATATTTTATTTACAGATAAAACTGGTACACTAACAAAAGGTAAACTAGAAGTATCTTCAATAATAGATACTTCTTTGGAAACAAAAAAAGATCTTAATGAATTAAATATGTTTCCTAAATACCAAGAATTATTTTATTTATCACTAGTATATAATAATGAGTCATCTTATGATAAACAAAAAAATATTGCAATAGGTGGTAATATTACTGATAGATGTCTATCTGAATTTGCCAAAGGAAACAAAGATGACAAGATAAAAATTATTAAGACATTCCCTTTTGACAGTAAAAATAAATATTCTTCTGTAATTATTGATAATGGAGAAAAATTAAAATTAATAAAGGGTGCTCCTGAAATTATCTTAGAAAAAGCCAGTAGTTATTATAATCTTTCTGGTATTAAGAAAGTTCTTATAGATAAGAATAAATATTTTAAAGAACTAGCTAAATATACTAATATGGGAATGCGTGTAATTGCACTTGCTTCTTCTTTTGATACAACTAGTCCTAATTTAAGAAATTTAACTTTAATAGGATTTATTCTTATTAAAGATGAGTTAAGAAAAGAAGCACTTGAAGGAGTAGAACTTGTTAAAAATGCTGGTATTAGTACAGTAATGATTACAGGAGATAACAAAGAAACTGCTCAATCTATTGGTAGAGAACTAAATATCTTAGAAAAAGAAGATGATCTTATTTTAACTAGTGATGAGTTAAATAGTTTAAGTGAATCTGAACTAAAGAAGATTCTTCCTTCTTTAAAGATAGTTGCAAGAGCACTTCCTCAAGATAAAAGTAAATTAGTAAAAGTAGCTCAAGAACTAGGCCTTGTCGTTGGTATGACAGGAGATGGTGTTAATGATGCTCCTGCTTTAAAAAAAGCTGATGTTGGATTTGCTATGGGAAGTGGAACAGAAGTTTCAAAAGAAGCAAGCGATATAGTCATCTTAGATGATAATTTTATCTCAATAGCGCACGCTATTTTATATGGTAGAACTATCTTTAAAAGTATAAGAAAATTCATAGTATTTCAGCTTACTGTAAATCTATGTGCAGTAAGTGTTAGCTTAATTGGTCCATTTATTGGAATAGAAATGCCTATTACAGTTATTCAAATGCTTTGGATTAATATGGTTATGGATACTCTAGCTGGAATAGCATTTTCTTACGAAGCTCCTCTAAAAGAATATATGTACGAAAAGCCAAAAGCTAAAAACGAATCTATAATTAATAAGTATATGCTTAATGAAATTCTCTTTACTGGTTTATATTCTTCTTTTCTTTGTTTACTTTTCTTAAAGCTTCCTTTCTTTAAAGAAATTTATCATACTGAAGCTAAACTAATGACAGCGTTCTTTGGCCTTTTTATCTTCACATCTTTATTTAATAGTTTTAACGCTAGAACAAATAGACTTAATTTATTTGCCCATCTTAAAGACAATAAAATCTTTGTTATTGTTATATTGTTTGTCATAATTATTCAAGTTTATTTAATATATTTTGGTGGCAATCTCTTTAGAACAATTCCTCTTACTTTAAAAGAATTTCTTATTATGGTTATTCTTTCTATGACTGTAATTCCAATTGACTTTATAAGAAAAATGTTCTTTAGTATAATGAGAAAAAAAGAATTTGTATAATTTCTAATAATTATGAATATATTTTGGTAGGGGGAATAAAAGAATGCACTTTTATACAATAAAATGTCCTAAATTTGTTTCTACTATTATTATTTGGTTTAGGAATCTTTTTAAAAAATAAAACGGATCTTTACGGATACGTTTTATTTGTGCTATCATATAGATGAGGTATTTATGAAAGAAAAATTTGAAAATGTATTTAAAAAGCTTAATTTAAAAGATATAGTAATAGAAGTTTCTCCAATTACTGGGGGTCTTCTTCATAAAATGTATAAAGTTACTACTAATAAAGGAGTATATGCTATTAAGAAGTTAAATCCTTTAGTAATGCAAAGAAGAGGATCTTATGATAACTATGTTCGCTCTGAAAAAATAAGTCGCTACTTAATAGAAGGTGGTATTAACGGAATATCTTCTTTAGGAAATATAAATAATTTTATTATTAAGGAAGAAGATGATTATTATATGGCTTTTCCTTGGTTGGAAGGACATATCTTATCTTCTTTAAATCTTAATATTAATCATGTTAAGAAGATAGGCCATCTTTTAGGAAGAATCCATAAAATTGGAAATAATTATCCTAAAGAAAAACTAGCTTCTTTAAAAGAAAATATTAACTGGAGAAACTATCTAGGTGTAAACGATTTTTTTGATCAAAATTATAAACTAATTACTATGCTTGATAACAAGGCAATTAATTCTTATAATAAACTTACTAAGAATGTTTTAATTAGTCACTTAGATATGGATTTAAAAAATGTTATGTGGGATAAAGATGATAATCCTTATCTAATAGATTTTGAATCTGCTAATTACGTAAATCCTACTTTTGATTTACTAGATGTATCTTTATATTGGTCTTTAGCAGAAACTGATTTCAATTTTTCTTATTTTAAAGAATTTATTTCTTCTTATTTAGAAGAAAATAATCTAAATTATGATGAAGTACCCTTGGCAATAGATTCTATTTATAAAAATCACTTAGGATGGCTTGCTTATAATTTAGATAAACTTATTTTAAATTCTAAAGATAAAGAAGCATTAGAAGAGGTTAATAAAGCCATTAATAGCATAAATAATTATTTTAAGATTATGCCTTTAATTAGTGAGTATTTAAATAAGAAAAGAGTAGCTAATAATTAATTAGTTACTCTTTTTTAGTGTTCTAGCTTCTCTTGCACTAGTTTTAATTTTTACTCCATCAACGATAATATTTTGTAAATTAACTTTTTGTTTTCTTTTAGTAGCATTTAGTGCATGGCTTCTGCTATTAACAGATCTAGTCTTTTTAGCGGTTAATTTTGTGCTCATTATATTTCCTCCTTTTGGTTATAAACGTATTAATAATTTATCACAAATATATTTTAAAGTCAATAACTAACGTATTTATGCCTTAAAAAAACTCTTTATAAAGAGTTTATTCAGCTTTATTATATGCTTCTAAAATAGCGTCTTCAAACATCTTTCTAGTTTCGCTATTAATTGGATGAGCTATATCTTTAAAGATTGTCTCGCCATTTACCTCTATTTTTTTACTAGGCATTGCAATAAATAATCCATTATCTCCTTCGATAACTCTAATGTAACGAACCATGAAACAGTCATCTAATAGAACTGAAGCAGTCGCTCTCATACGAGAATCCTCTCTGACAGGTTTTTTGTCGATTTGAACTGAAGTAATTTTCATGTTATCAACTCCTTCTAGTATAGAAAATAATAACTTCTATCTATATTTATTTTATCTTAAAAATAATGAAAAAGCAAGTCCTATTATTTAGGGATTTACGTTATTTAAGATAACAAATCTTTTTTATTTTTTAGAAATTCTCTTAATATTTTAGTAGTAGCTCTTTTTTCTATTCGGGAAACATAACTTCTAGATATTCCTAGAGATTTAGCAATTTCTTTTTGAGTTATTTCATCATTGTTATCAAGTCCATATCTCTTATTAATAATTTCTCTTTCTCTTTTTGTTAAGACATTTAAATACTTTTTTAATAAGATAAGATTATTATTTTTATGTATTTCTTCTAAGAAGTCTGGATCTTTTGTTTTTAAGACATCTAATATAGTTATTTCGTTTCCCTCTTTATCAAAGCCAATACCATCATTTAAACTAATATTTTTAGAATTTTTTTTATCTGCTCTAAAATACATAAGTATTTCATTTTCAATACATTTAGCACAGTAAGTAGTAACTCTTACTCCTTTTTTGTAAGAATATGAATCTATTCCTTTTATTAAACCAACTGTTCCTATTCCAATTAAATCATCGATATCTTGATTTTTAGATTCAAACTTTTTAACAATATGGGCAACTAATCTAAGATTATGCTCTATTAAAACATTTCTAGCGGTTTTATCTCCTTTGCTACAAAGAAGCAAATATTTATCTTCTTCTTCTTTAGAAAGTGGCTCTGGGAAAACGTTATTAGAGTAGGCTCCTTTAAAAAAAGAAAAATTTTTAAAAAGTTCAATTAAAAAATTTATCATTAATGCACCTCAATATATTTTAAGATATATCTTAAGAAAAAATGTCATTTTTAGACAAAATTTATTTTGAAAGTGTATTTGATTTTCCTTTTCTAGCATGTTATACTACTAGTATAGATAGATAAGGAGTTAGATATGGAAAGTACTTATCAAGAATATTTAGAATTAATGAAAAAGAAATATAATGATACGGAGTATAAAAATGTCAACATTGAAAATCTAGATATTTCATCACTAAGTTATGAAGAAATAGATAAATATTTCTTTCATTATAGCTGGAAAAGATATTTAGAATCTTATGATAAGAATGGAATGAAACCTATTATTGGAGAAAATTCAGTAGGTCTTGATAGGCGTGCTAGTATTTTCTTTTCAAAAGGAATAGAAGGTGTTTTAGAACTATGGGATGTCTGGTTAAAATGGAGACTAGATAGACAAAATAATCCTAGATATAAAGGAAATACTAATAAAGAAATAGTATTAAATGATCTTAGATTTAGAAGAGGAGAATTTACTTTAGAAGAAAAACAAAAAGTATTAGAGTGGGGAAAATGCTTTTTAACTAAAAGTTTTTTAAATGATAAAGAAATGCTAAAAAGACTATATGAATTTCAGTATAATGAAATGATTAACAGCGATTATTTAATAATGGATTTAAGAGAAAAAGAAGAATTTTTCTATGATCAAATTGATATGAAAAAACAAGGAGAGATAACTTCTGCAAGAGCAAATGGAAGAGAAGTTAGCAAGGCTGCTAAGTTTATGTATGGATATTATAGTGATTTTACTAATCCAGTTGTAGATAAATGGAATATGCAAACTATTCCTGGCAAAGATATGATAATAGAGCCTTCTCGCTTAAAAAGAATTACTATTAATGGTAAAAATGATGTTTTTTCGGTAGTAAGCTTTTTATATGATAAATATAAAAAAGAAGTTCCTTTAGATAAACAAGTAAAATTTGATATTTTGGATAATTATATGAAGTATACTCGTGAAAGAAAAAATAATAACAAAATAGAACAAGAACAAAAAAGATTTTCTACTTTTGAAAAGAAAAAAGAGCAAAGAAAAATGGCTAAGCAAAATATAAATGTTATTTCTTATGTTAGAACATCACCTGATAATCAAGTACATAAAATAAGTACTTATACTCAAGGAAAAGCAATGGTAAGAAAAAGAGTTTCTAATCCATCAAGGGGATTTACTAATTATACTAGTTTAATTTTTATACTAGTAATATTTATAATTTTAATAGGATTATTAATTAATTATCTTGGTTAACAGGAGGCTTTTATGGATATAGAAAATTATAATGAATATTTAGTAAATTCTTATGCGTTAGTAGAAGAAAGAAATATCTTAATAACTAAGAAAATAAATAACTTTAAGTTAGAATGTTTAGAATTAGAAAATCTTTCCCAAGGACAATATAAGTTTCAAGAAACTACTTACCTTAATAAAATATATTTACAAAAGTATATTTTAGATTCAGAAATTTGTAAATTCTTAAAAGAAAAAATTACTAGTAATTATTCGGTTGATCAGCTTAAAGATTTTCTTTTTAAATATGAAGAATCTTCTAATAGTGATTTATCTAATTATTACTTAGCATTAGAATTATATGAAAAAACTTTAAATATTGAAGAAGATATAGATAATAAAATTAATTTTGAAATGAATAGTTTAGCTAAGTTAACAAGTTTAATTGAAAAAATAGAAAATACTTCTAAAGAAGATTATGAGAAATTATATAATCAAATAAAAAAAGATATTTCTAGTGGATATTTAGATTTTAATTTAATTAGTGAAGCGTGCTATAAAATAGCAATAAGAATGCTTAATGATATATTTGAATACTTTATTAAAGAAGATTATTATGTATCTTAAAAATGTCAATTTTAGACAAAAAATGTCTATAAAAAAATCTGTAGTGACAAATTTGCTTAATTTTATGTGAAATTTATTTTAAATTGTTTCTTTTAATAGTATAATTATTTTAAGGGAGGATGATGTTTATGGAATATTTTATACCGGATATTTATCAAAAAAGTATATATTTTATTGACTATCAAAAGTTATATGATAATGGTATAAGATGTCTATTATTTGATTTAGATAATACATGTGTTCCTCTTGTAGTTAAAGAACCTAATAAGAAACTAAAAGATCTTTTTGATGATTTAAAAGATCTTGGTTTTAAAGTAATTATTTTTTCTAATGCTTCAAGAAAAAGATTAGAGCCATTTAAAAGCGAACTTGGTGTAGATTGCTGTGCTCATTCTTGTAAGCCTAGAAAAGATAAATTTCTAAAGATTATGAAGAAGTTTAAATTTGATTTGTCTGAGGTAGCAATTATTGGCGATCAGTTATATACAGATATTTTAGGAGGAAATTTAGTTGGAATTACAACTATTTTGATAAATCCTTTATCAGAAAATGATCATTTCTTTACTAAGTTTTTTAGAATATTAGAAAGAAAAAAGATGATTAAAATGTCTAAGAAAGGATATTTTACTAAGGGGAAATATTATGACTAAGTGCGCTGGATGTGGAATAGTTCTTCAGTATGATGATCCTTTAAAAGAAGGCTATGCTAAAGATAAGAATAATCCTTTATGTGAAAGATGCTTTAGAATAAAAAATTATAATGAATATAAAGTTACTACTAGAAATAATAATGACTATTTAAATATTTTAAGTAATATTAAGAATAATGATATTACAGTAGTAGTATTATCTCTTTTAGAATTTGGCGATTTAAGTTTAATAAATAAGACTTTTGGTAATAATATTATTCTTTGTTTAACTAAGAGGGATTTACTTCCTAAGTCTTTAATAGATGAAAAGATAAAGAAATACTTTTTAGATAGAGTAGAGTGTTTAGATATAGTACTTGTTAGTAGTATTAAGAATTATCAAATAGATGAACTTTTAAATGTTTTAAAAGAAAATAATACTAAGAAGGGGAGTTTTTACTTTGTAGGATATACTAATGCTGGAAAGAGTACTTTGATTAATAAACTTTTAAAGAATTATACTCATTTAGAAGAAAGTCTTACTTCTAGTGCTTATCCTTCTACTACATTAGATACTGTTTCTCTTATGGTAGATGATCTTAATATTATAGATACACCAGGAATAATTAATGATGGAAGTATTCTTAATTATTTAGATTATTCTAAATTAAAGAAATATTTGCCTAACAAAGAAATGAGACCTAAAATATTTCAAGTAAAGAAAAGTGGGACTTTGGTATTAGATGATCTTTTAGTATTAAGATATGATACTTTAGATAAGGGAAGTATAATTGCTTTTATAAACAATAGCGCTAATATTCTTCATATTAAGAATAAAGATAAACATGTAGAAAATTCTAAAATAACAAAATTAGCTGTCAAAAATAAAGAACTTGTTATTGAAGGATTATGCTTTTTTAAAATAGTTGGAAATATGACTTTAGAAATAGAAATTAATAAAGATACTTTGGTTTATACAAGAGATAGCTTGATTGATTAATAAACACTTTTTTAGTGTTTTTTTATTTATCTTATGATAAAATATAGATACGTGAGGTGAAGATATGTCTATTAATGAAGTTAATGTAATTACACTTGCTTATTTAGGAGATGCTGTATATGAGTTATATGTTAGAGAATACTTGATAAAGAAAAGTCCTATTAAAGTAAATGAATTACAAGCAAAAAGTAAGAAATATATAACTGCGAAAAGTCAGGCTTTAATAGTAAATAACTTATTAGAAGAGTCTTTCTTTAATGAAAATGAAAAAGATATTATTTATAGGGGAAGGAACTATAAAAGAAATATGCATCCTAAAAATACAGATATTGTTACTTATAAATGGGCAACTGGTTTAGAAGCAGTTATTGGTTATTTATATCTAACTTCTAAAGAAAGACTAAATTTACTTATGATAAAGATCTTAAAAGAGGAGGAATAGCTTATGTATGTATATGGAAAAAATGTTTTAAAAGAATATCTTGGTAATAATCAAAAAATAAATAATGTTTATTTAACAGAAGGATTTAAAGATAAAGATATTCTAAATTTAATAGAAAAAAACAATTTAAATTATAGTTATCTTCCTAAAAATAAAATAGATAGACTGGTTAATGGAAATCATCAAGGAATTATTTTAGATATAGATGATTTTAAATATTCTTCTTTAGAAGAAGTGTTATCTAATGTTAGGAATGAGTATCCTCTTTTAGTAATGCTAGATCATTTAGAAGATCCTCATAATTTAGGTGCGATTATAAGAACTTCAGAAGCTCTTGGTGTAGATGGTATTATTATTCCAAATAAAAGAAGTATCTCTGTTAATGGAACAGTTATAAAAACAAGTGCTGGTGCAATTAGTAATATTCCTATTATAGAAGTTAGTAATTTAGTTAATACTATGAATATCCTTAAGAAAAAAGGATTTTGGTTTGTTGGTACTGATATGAATGGAGAAGATTATAGTACTTTAGATTATAAGATGCCTCTTTGTTTAGTAATAGGTTCTGAAGGAAGTGGAATGAGTAATTTAGTAAGAAAAACTTGTGATTATATAGTAAGTATTCCAATGAAAGGAAAAGTTAATAGTTTAAATGCTTCAGTAGCAAGTGCGATTGTTATATCTAATGTTATTTTAAATAGGAGGAGTAACTAATGGAATATAATGATTATGAACTTCTTAATATAGCTAAAGATAACAATGAAGATGCGATTAATCTATTATATAAAAAGTATGAGCCTTTATTTGAAAGCAAAGCTAAAAAATATTATAATTTTCTTAGTAAAAGAGGATATGATATTAATGATATAAAACAAGAAATATTAATATCTTTTGATGAAGCTATTAAAAATTATAAGGAAGAAAATAATACTTTGTTTTATACTTTTTTAAATACTTGCTTAGAAAATAGTTTATCTTCTTTAGCAAGAACGTCTAATACTAATAAAGCTAAAGTATTAAACAGCGCTATTTCTTTAGATGAACCAGAAAATGATCTTATTGTTAATAATTTTGTTTCTAATAGCGATCCTTTTTTAGATATATTATCTAAAGAAGCTAAAGATGAATTATATGATAAAGTAGTTCAAACTTTAACGGACTTTGAAAGAAAAGTATTTGATTTAAAGTTAAATAATTTAACTTATTTAGAAATAGCTGATTTGCTTGAGAAAAAACCTAAAGATATAGATAATTGCTTAAGTAGAATAAAAAATAAAATAAAAAAAATAAGAGAAGAATTAGAAGATTAGTTTATGATCTTCTTTTTTTATTTTACACATCTTAATTATAAAATAAAATATTTTTATTATAAACTTGCTAGAGTTATGATATACTAAGTTTAGAAAATAGAGGTGTTTTATTATGAATGGTTCACTTACTTTACCAACTCAAGCTCAAACTTTAGATGCTGATGAAAGATTAGAGGTATTAAAAAAAGTAGGCCTAGGTACTCCTATGACTGATTTAGCTGTTATAACTGGTGGTTATATATCATCCCTTGAAGTGGGCACGGGGGAATTTAGTGATTATCTAGGACCAGCCTCAAATCAGCATAGTGCTTTATATATGACTAGATCTGCTACTGGAGTTGGAACTGCTTGGGGAGTGTATGATAATCCTGTGTTTAAAACAAGTGATGCGTTTTGCTTTGATCCTGGCGCTACTAAAGCAGTTATTCGGCCTATGATGGCTACTAATTTTATCTCTTTTTCTCCTAAAGAGACCTATACTGATGAAAGGACAAATGTAGAAGAGATTGCATATGGAGAGTATCCTCAGTTTGCTGTATCTCCCAAAATGCAAGAAGAACTAGAAAATAATTTACAAAGTAGAAATTTATATATGACTGGTAAGAATTATACTTTTAATTCACCTAGTTATGAAAGACCTAATAGAGATAATTCTTTTAAACCTACTAATTATAGCGAATATGAATATCAAGGTAAAAAGTATGTAAGAGTAAAAGCTGATATTTATATAGTATCAATGTCAAATAAGATTATGCTTTCTAATGGAATGATTTGTACTTCTGGCGATAGCGTTTGGTTAGAAGTTTCTCCAGTTATTTGGTATGTTGATAAAAAAAGTCAATTTTTAATATCTAAGTATGGTCTTTTATCAGGAATTAGATTTGATGATAAGAAATATTATGGAAAATTTGAAGAAACAGAAATAAAAAAATATATGGATAATTATATGGCTAATAATTTATTTCTTACATCTAGTTTAAAAAAAGAAATTCCTCTTAATGATGAAGAAGCATATTCTTATAATTTCTCAAGCGAAAGAACTAATAGATCTAGATAATAAGCTTAATCTAACTTATGATTAAGTTTTTTTATTTATTAATTTTTTCTTTAAATCATAAAAATATTAACTTTATAAAGAGTTTATTTTTTGTAATTATCTATTTTTTTCTAAACGATTTAATGATATAATATATAACATTAGTGAGCAAAATATATATATGAGGTGGTAGTTTTATGGATAATATTATAGTAAAAGGTGCTAGAGAAAATAATTTAAAAAATATAGATATTACTATTCCTAAGAATAAGCTTGTTGTAATGACTGGAGTATCAGGAAGTGGTAAAAGTAGCTTGGCATTTGATACAATATATGCAGAAGGACAAAGAAGATATGTAGAAAGTCTAAGTGCTTATGCTAGACAATTTTTAGGAAATACTGATAAACCAGATGTTGACTCTATCGAAGGATTAAGTCCATCTATTAGTATAGATCAAAAAACAACTAACAAGAATCCTCGTAGTACAGTAGGAACTGTAACAGAAATATACGATCATTTAAGACTATTATTTGCTAGAATAGGAATTCCTTATTGTCCTAATCATAATATTCCAATTACTAGTCAAAGTATTGAAGAAATGGTTAATAAAGTCTTAGATCTTCCTTTAAAAAGTAAAATAATGGTATTAAGTCCAGTTGTTTGGGGAGAAAAAGGAACTTCTAAAGATTTATTTGATTCTCTTAGAAAAGACGGTTATATTAGAGTAAAAGTTGATGGGGAAGTTCATGATTTAAGTGAAGATATTACTTTAGATAAAAATAAAAAACATTATATAAGTGTTATTATTGATCGTCTAGTAGTAGATCCTGATATTCGAAGTAGATTATATAGTTCTATTGAAAATGCGACTAAACTTTCTTCTGGAAAAGTAGTAATTGATGTTATAGGCGCTGAAGAAATCCTATTAAGTGAAAACTTTGCTTGTCCTTATTGTAATTATTCTCTTCCAGAACTAGAGCCTAGAATGTTTTCTTTTAATGCCCCATACGGAGCTTGTGAAGAGTGTAAAGGCCTTGGATTTAAAGTTAATATTGATGTTGATCTAATTATTCCAGATAAAAATAAATCTATTAATGAAGGTGCAATAGTCGCTATTAATGTTGAAGATGAAGCTAATATTATTAAGACTCAACTAAATGCAGTTGCTAAGTATTATCATATAGATTTAAATAAACCTGTAAAAAAACTAAAAAAAGAAGAACTAGATATTATTTTATATGGTTCTAAAGATAAACTTGAATTTAACTATGTATCTAAGAACGGAAATACTCGTAATTCTAAAGATTATTTTGAAGGAATTATTACTAATCTAGAAAGAAGATATATTGAAACTAAGAGTACTTGGATTCATGATTGGATTGAACAATACATGGTAGAAAGTACTTGCCCAGTATGTAATGGCTCTAGATTAAAGAAAAGCGTTTTATCTGTTCTTATAAATAAGAAAAATATTTATGAAGTAACTTGTATGTCTATCTTAGAATTATACG
The DNA here is from genome assembly GCA_934149465.1 of uncultured Bacilli bacterium. GTDB lineage: Bacteria > Bacillota_I > Bacilli_A > RF39 > UBA660 > CAKPEZ01. The sequence goes on from CAKPEZ010000003.1 coordinate 54,963, forward strand.
ATTTTATTAATAATTTAAAATTAAATAAAGAGCAAGAACAAATAGCAGGTGTTATTGTAAAAGAAATATCTTCTAGACTTTCTTTTCTAATTAATGTAGGCCTTGATTATTTAACAATGAATAGAAGTGCTGGTACTTTAAGTGGTGGAGAAGCTCAGCGTATTAGACTTGCTACCCAAATAGGTTCTAGATTAACGGGTGTATTATATGTATTAGATGAACCTTCTATTGGTCTTCATCAAAGAGATAATCAAAGACTTATTAATTCTTTACTAGAAATGCGTGATTTAGGAAACTCTCTTATTGTTGTAGAACATGATACTGATACAATGCTTCAAGCTGATTATCTTATTGATATAGGCCCAGAAGCAGGAGAAAACGGTGGATATGTAGTTGCGGCAGGTACTCCAGAAGAAGTTATGAAAAATGATAATAGTATTACTGGAAGATACTTAAGTGGAAAAGAAAAAATAGAAATTCCTAAAACAAGAAGAAAAGGAAATAAAAAGTATTTAGAAGTAATAGGTGCTAGCGAGAACAATCTAAAGAATATTGATGTTAAGTTTCCACTTGGTACTATGTGCTGTGTAACAGGAGTATCAGGAAGTGGTAAATCTACTTTAGTAAATGAAATACTATATAAAGCATTAGCGTCTAGTCTTTATAAATCTAAAGATAAACCTGGTAAATACCAAAAAATTAAAGGATTAACTAATATTGATAAAGTAGTTCATATATCTCAGTCTCCAATTGGTAGAACACCAAGAAGTAACCCTGCTACTTACGTATCTGTATTTGATGATATCAGAGATATCTTTACCGAAACTAAAGAAGCTAAAATAAGAGGATACGATAAAGGAAGATTTAGTTTTAACGTAAAAGGTGGAAGATGTGAAGCATGCTGGGGAGATGGTGTTAAAAAAATAGAAATGCATTTTCTTCCAGATGTATATGTACCTTGTGAAGTATGTCATGGTACTAGATATAATAGAGAAACTCTAGAGATAAAATACAAAGGCAAAAATATTAATGACGTTTTAAATATGCGAGTTGATGAAGCTTTAGAATTCTTTGATAATCACGTAAAAGTTAAAAATAAATTAAAAGTAATGCAAGATGTTGGTCTTGGGTATATTCGTCTTGGACAAAGTGCTCCTACTTTAAGTGGCGGAGAAGCAGCAAGAGTAAAACTAGCTAAAGAACTTCAAAAAAAGCCGACTGGAAAAAGTTTATTTATCTTAGATGAACCAACGACTGGCTTACACTCTGCTGATATTAAAAAACTTCTTACTATATTAAATAGAATTGTTGATAATGGAGATACTGTTATAATTATTGAGCATAACTTAGATGTTATAAAAGTATGTGATTATATTATTGACTTAGGGCCAGAAGGCGGTAATAGAGGAGGAAATATAGTTGCGACTGGAACTCCAGAAGAAATAAGCAAAGTAGATGAATCTTATACAGGTTCTTTCTTAAAAAAGATGCTTTAATTATGTAAAATTATCTAAATAAAAAGAAAGAACTTGCGATATTTTTAGTAAATGTTACAATATAATTAAGAGGAGGCATAAAATGGAAACAATCACAATTACGCTTGGTAATAATGAAAAAAGAGAATATAATAAGGGTATTAAATTTCAAGATGTTGTTTTAGATATAAATAATACTTATAACAGTGATATTATTGCAGGAAAATTTAATGGTCGTTTAATTAAATTTATGGATCCTTTAAATAAAAGTGGTAAGTTATATTTATATGATGTTAATACTAAAATGGGAAATAAGATCTATGAAAGAGGACTTACTTATTTATTTACTTCTTGTGCTAAAGAAGTACTTGGTAAAGATACTGTTATTGAGATAAAATATTCTATTGATAAAGGTATTTATTGTACTTTTAATAGAAGCTTATCTATTGAAGAAGTAAAACAAATAAAAGATGCTATGAAAGATGCTGTTAATAAAGCTATTCCTTTTGTTGAAGTAGAAACTTCTAGAATAGACGCTATTAGTTATTTTAGAAAAATAAAAAGAATGGATAAAGTAAAAATATTATCTTATACAACTAGTGATTTTGTAAAATTATATAAATTTAATGGAATGTATAACTATATTATAGGTGCTCTTCCTTATGATACTAGTGTTCTTAAGTATTTTGATTTAACTCTTATTGATAATAAAGGAATTGTTCTTAGATTCCCATCTATATACGATAATACTAAAGTAGTGCGCTATCATCATCATGAAAAGTATTTTGATACTTTAGAAGAATATTTTCATTGGAGCAATATCTTAGATGTTCATAATATTGGCGATTTAAATGAAAAACTTATTAATAGCAATCCTGGAGAAATAATTAATTTATCTGAGATAATGCAAAATTATAAATTGCTTAATATTTCAGAAAAGATCGCTCTTAATAGAGATATTATTAAGATGATCTTAATAACAGGTCCTTCCTCTTCTGGAAAGACTACTACTTCTAAAAAGCTAGGATTATACTTAAAAACATTAGGACTAAATCCAATAGAAATTTCTATTGATGATTATTTTATTGATCGAAAAGATGTTCCTTTAGATGAAGATGGAAAACCTGATTATGAAAGTATTCGCTCTGTTGATGTGAAATTATTTAATGAACATATTAATAAGTTATTAAATCGTGAGAAAGTAGTAATGCCTACTTATGATTTTATTGAAGGAAAGAAAGTCTTTAAAAAAAGTGTTGAACTTAAAGAACGAGATATCTTGATTATTGAAGGGTTACATGCTTTAAATGATGAATTAACTTCATCTATTCCAAGAAAAAATAAATATAAGATTTATGTAAGTCCTCTTGCTTATTTAAACATTGATAATGATAATAGAATTAGTTTAACTGATATTCGTTTATTAAGAAGAATTGTTCGTGATAATAGAACAAGGGGATATACTCCTTCTCAAACTTTAAATACATGGTCTTCTGTAAGAAAAGGAGAAGAAAAATATGTTTTCCCATATCAAGATGAAGCAGATGTTATCTTAAACACTTTCTTATCTTATGAACTTGGAGTATTAAAGACATATGTAGAACCACTTTTATACTCTATATCTGATAATGATCCTGAGTATTTAACTGCGACTAGATTATTGGAAATGCTAAAATTTGTTCTTCCTATTCCTAGTAATGATGTTCCAAAACTTTCTATACTAAGAGAATTCATTGGAGGAAGCTATTTTGAATAAACTGAAAAAGAACTTTTCAGTTTTTTACTTTTTTTAAGAAATTATTGTCAAATAGTTTATTTTATTTGAATAGAAAAAGAAAATGCGCTACAATAATATTGTAGGAGGGTAGGATATGAAGAAAATTGCAATTAATGGGTTTGGAAGAATAGGAAGATTGGTATTTCGTATTATGGAGGAAGATCCAGAATTAGAAGTAGTTGCAATCAATGATTTAACTGATCCAGAACAATTAGCTTATTTACTAAAATATGATACAAATCATCGTAATTATAAAATAGATGAAATTAGTTATGATGAGGACGGAATTATTGTATCAGGTAGAAAAATTAAAGTATATAAAGAAATTGATCCAAGTAATTTGCCTTGGAAAGAGTTAGGCATTGACTTAGTATTTGAATGTACTGGTAAATTCGTTTCTTTAGATGGAGCATCTTCTCATATTAAAGCTGGGGCTAAAAAGGTTATTATTTCTGCTCCTGCTAAAGGAGATAAAGTAAAAACTGTTGTCTATAATGTTAATGAAGATATAATTGATGGAAATGAAGAAGTAATAAGTGCTGCTAGTTGTACAACTAACTGTTTAGCACCAGTATTAAATATATTAGAGAAAAATATTGGTATTGAAAAAGGTTATATGACAACAGTTCATGCTTATACTAATGATCAAGTTATTTTAGATGTTGCTCATAAAAAAGGAATTAAAGCACGTCGTGGTAGAGCTGGTGCTAGTAATATAATTCCAACATCAACAGGAGCAGCAAGTGCAATTGGACTTGTTATTCCATCTTTAAATGGAAAATTAGATGGGAATGCTATTAGAGTACCAGTGCCAACTGGTTCTGTTATTGATTTAACTTTAGAACTAGCTAAAAATACTAGTGCCAAAGAAGTAAATCGTCTTTTTGAAACTAATCAAAACGAAACTTTAAAGTTTACAGTGGATCCTATTGTATCTAGTGATGTTATTGGCTCATATTATGGAGCAGTAGTAGATGGCTTATTAACTGATGTTCTAGAAGTAAATAATAAACAATTAGTTAAGATAGTTGCTTGGTATGATAATGAAATGGGTTATTCTGCACAAATGGTTAGAACTGCTAAATATTTTATGAATAAATAAAAGATCTTCAAAAAATGAAGATCTTTTTTGTTAGTTAAAAATATTTCTATTATTAGAAGATTCTGCTAATATAATAGAAGCTGCTATTCCAACGTTTAAAGAGTTTATTTCTCCTTTCATTGGAATATAAATTTCTTCGTGTTTATTTTGATACCATTTAGGATTTATTCCAAATCTTTCACTTCCAAATACTAAAGCAATATTTCCTTGATAGTCATACCTATAGTAGCTTTTTCCTAGTTTTGGTTCTCCTAAGAGAATACGATAGTTATTTTTAAGAAGTAATTCTTGAGCTTTTTCGTAAGTAGTATTAACTGTATCTATATGAAATAAAGTACCTCTGCTACTAGATGTAAACTTTGGCTTAGTAACGTCAGTAGTAGAGTCAACGTTTATAATAAGATCTACTTTTGATGTATAAGCACTTCTATAAATAGTTCCTAGATTACCAGGAAGTTCTATTCCATCTAATACTAAGATATAGTGATAATTCTTTATATTAATATTTTCAATATTGATAGGATAATATTTTACAATAGCAATAAGAGGAACTTCGTTATCTTTTTCTTTAATAATTTGAAAAGTCTTTTTACTAATAGTATAAGTATTTTTAGCTTTCTTTCTATATTTATCTATAATATCTAAAGCTTCATTACTATAAGGATAATCATCTTCATAAATAAATGTAATAATTTCTATTTTACCAGTATATGCTAGTGCAAGAATAGATAATCCTTCTAAGACGATTAAATTATCATAGCTTTTCTTTTTTAGAGATTTAATTTCTTTTATAATAGGATTACTAAGAGAAATACTTTGCATTTTGTTTCACCTCTTTTTAATTATATCACAGCACTATATAATAAATTATCTAAAATATATAAATATTTTCTTCTTATTTAGAAAATAAATGGTATAATAAGTATTAAGGACGTGATAATGTGAAAATTTTAGCAGTTAATGCAGGTAGTTCATCATTAAAATTTCAAATGTTTGAAATGCCTTCAGAAAAAGTTTTAATCTCTGGAAACTTTGAGAGAATTGGAATAGATGGTAGTTTTTATACTATTAAGTTAAATGGAGAAAAAATTCGTCATGAAGTAGTTTTAAATACTCATGATGATGCAGTTAAGTATTTAAATAAAGAATTACTTGATAATAAGATTATTGATTCACTTGATGAAATAAAGGGAATTGGTCATCGTATTGTTCAAGGAGCAGATTATTTTGATAAGACAGTTGTTATTGATGATGAGGTACTTAAGATTATTTCTGATTTAAGTCTTCTTGCTCCTCTTCATAATCCTGCTGCTGTAATTGGAATAAAGGCTTTTCAAAAGGCTGTTCCAAATGCTGTTCATACAGCTGTATTTGATACAGCATTCCATCAAACTATGGATGAAGTAAGTTATATGTATGCTCTTCCTTATGAATGGTACCAAAAATATAAAGTACGTAAATATGGTGCTCATGGTACTAGTCATAAATATATAGCAGAAAGAATGAGAGAAATACTTGGAAGTGATTCTTTAAAAATTATAAGCTGTCATATTGGTAATGGCGGAAGTATTACTGCTATTAAAGATGGCAAGTGTGTTGATACTTCGATGGGATTTACTCCTAATGCAGGTATTATTATGGGTAGTCGTTGTGGAGATACTGACGTAAGTATTATTCCTTATATTATGGAACAAGCTAATTTATCTCCAAGAGAAGTAGATACTATTATTAATAAACAAAGTGGTCTTCTTGGTATTAGTGGTGTTAGTAGCGATGCTCGTGATATTGATGAAGGAATTGCTAATGGTAATGAAAGATGTATTCTTGCTAGAAAGATGTATGTAAGAAGAATAATTGATTATATAGCTAGATATTATGTTTTACTTGGAGGAGCAGATGCTATTGTATTTACTGCTGGTGTTGGAGAAAATTCTAAAGAAGTAAGAGCAGAAGTAATAGAAGGATTATCAGCTCTTGGTATATATTTAGATAAAGATGCTAATGATTGCCGTGGTTGTGAGAAGTTAATTTCTAGTAAAGAATCTAAAGTAAAATGTTATATTATTCCTACTAACGAAGAAGTAATGATTGCTAGAGATACTTATAATTTGTCTCTTTGAGGTATAATTTGTGAGTAATATTTATAAAAAGATTTATAAAGTAATAAAGAAATATGATCATATAGTAATAGCAAGACATATAGGAGCAGATCCTGATGCTCTTGGTTCTCAGCTTGCTTTGAAAGAACTTATATTAAATAAATTTCCTAATAAAGATGTCAAAGTTGTTGGTAATCCTGCTAATAGATTTAAATTTATGGGAGAGATGGATAAGATAGATGAAGTATTAGATAATACTTTATTAATAGCGCTTGATACTCCTGATGTTAAGAGATTAGATGGAGTAGATTTTAGTAAGTATAATTATGTTATAAAGATAGATCATCATCCTTTTGTTGAAGAGTATGCTAATATTGAAATGCTTGATGATTCTGCTTGCAGTGTTTGTCAAATAATTTTAAAGTTAGTATTTAGTACTCCTTTTAAATTAACTAAGAGTATTGGAGAGAAGCTTTATCTTGGGATTGTTTCTGATACAGGGCGTTTTTTACATGAGTATACTACTTTAGAAACATTTGAGCTTGTTAGTAAGCTTATTCGTAAGACAAAGATAGATTTTACTTCTTTATATCCTTCTTTATATTTAAGACCTCTTAATGAAGTTAAGTTCCAAGGATATATATATCAGAATATGTCTATTACTGATAATGGGGTAGCATATATTAAGATAACTGATGATTTAATGAAGGAGTTTAATGTTGATTCAGCATCTGCTGGTAATATGATTAATGACTTAAATTATGTGAATGAAATCTTAGTATGGGTATTCTTTTCAGAGGATTTAAAGACTAACTTAATTAGAGCGAATATTCGTTCTAGAGGACCATTTATTAATGAGATAGCGTCTCGTTTTGGTGGCGGAGGACATAAATATGCTTCAGGAGCTAGACTTACTTCTTGGCAGCAAACTAAGAATTTAGTAGATGCTTTAGATGAAAAAGCTTTAGAATATAAAGAAAATCTTAATAAAATAGAAGAATAAGTAAGTGTTAAAGAATACTTGCTTTTTCTTTAAAAAATAATTCCTTGAAATTATTTTTATTTAAATTTATAATATTTCATACAAAGAAGGTGCATCTTATGAGATTAGATTATTCAAAAATAGATTTATTTACTAAAAGAAAATTAAATATAAAAAAGAGTTTGCTTAGTAAATATGGAATATCTTCAATATATATAGAAGAAGTTAGTGATATTTTAGCAAATACTGCAATTAGTGAAGATAAACTTATTAATGGTGATTATGATTCAGTGGTTGCAATGACTATTAAGTTTGTAATTAATAAGAAGAATAATTTGATAGAATTAAAAGCTAAAAAGAAAGAAAAAATTCGTGAGAAATTAAAAAATCTTTGTAGAAAGGTTATTTCTTTAAACGCTAAATAAGAAGAAACTCTTTCTTTTTTTATAATAAGTGTGCTATAATTTAGATACAAATAGTAGAGTTTATCTAAAAAGATTTATAGATAGCTTAATAAAAAAGAAAGGAGGATCTTTATGAAGAAATACGTATTACTATTAATTACTATTTTCTTTATTACTGGATGTGATTTAGCAGAACCTATTAGTAAGGATAATAATCCTAGTAAAGAAAATAAAGATGATATAGTATATGAATATCATTATTATGATGAAGATTTTGAACATACAGAAGATTTTATTGTAAAGTTTGATAAGAATGGTAATTTTAAAAGCTTAGAGACAATTACTATTTATGATAAGAGAACTGAATCAAAGTATTGTCCTGAAAATACTTATAATAAAGAAGATTATATCGATTTAACTTATCCTGGAGTAACTGCTAGTTGTACTGTTTCAGAAAGTGGACAAAAGCTTGTTAACTATATGAATGCAGATTCTGTTAAGGCAGGATATCTTCAAGATGATAAAGATTATCGTTTATCTTTACAATATATTTATGAAGAAGTATCTTCTTTAGAAAAGACTAAGGAAACTTTTAATAGTTTACTTGATCGTATGAAAAAAGAAAATATTGTTCAAAATGAACGCAATTATATTGTTATTGATAATAAGAAAGTAAGTTGGTAGAAGAAATTCTTATAAATAAAAAGCTGTCCAATTCCCAAAAAAGTGGAAATGGACAGTTTTTTGAAAATAGGAATTGATTTATTTTAATATCTTGTCTATTATTCCATATTCTAAAGCTTCTTTAGAATCTAGATAATGATCTCTTTCTGTATCTAGAGTAATTTGTTTTATGGTTTTACCAGTATTTTTAGAAAGGATAAGATTTAGCTTTTGCTTTAGTTTGATTATTCTTTCTGCTGCTATTTTTATTTCAGTAGCTTGGCCTTGAACTCCACCTAAAGGCTGATGGATCATTACCTCTGAATTAGGAAGAGCAAATCTTTTCTTTTTTTCTCCGGAACTTAGAAGAAATGCGGCCATTGAAGCAGCCATACCAATACAAATAGTAGAGACGCTACTTTTTATAAAATTCATTGTATCATAGATAGCCATTCCAGCAGTTACTGATCCTCCTGGAGAATTTATGTATAAACTAATATCATCATTGTTTAAACTATCTAGATATAAAAGTTGTGCGATAATAGTATTAGCACTTTCGTCAGTAATTTCTCCACTAAGTAAGATAATTCGATCTTTTAACAGTCTAGAATAAATATCGTATGCTCTTTCTCCTAGAGTGCTTTTTTCGATAATAGTTGGTACTAAGTTCATTTTGATCACCTACAAATATTTTAATCGTAAAATCTTAAAAATATGTATAAAAAGATGTGACAAAGTTTATTATCTTTGCTATAATGAAAGAGGTGATATGAGATGGATTATAGAATAACAACAAAAAGTTCGAAAGAGACTTTTGAAATAGCACAAAATATCGAATCTGAGAAATTTCCTAATATGATAATTTGTCTTATAGGTGATTTAGGTAGTGGGAAAACAATTATTGCTAAAGGAATAGCGCATGCTCTTGGAATAGAGGATGTTACTTCTCCTACTTTTAATTTAATAAAAGAATATAATAATGGAGAACTTCCTTTATATCATATGGATTTATATCGTTTAGAAGGTAATATTGAGAATACTGGATTAACTGATTATTTTAATAAAGGCGGAGTAGTCGTTATTGAATGGGCAGATATGATTAAAGATTATTTACCAAAAGAAAGATTAGATATAAGAATAAAAATAGTTGATGAAAATACTAGAGTTTTAATCTTTGAACCACATGGTGAGAAGTATGAAAATATTTGTGAGGCTATTTTATGATAAGGCTTTTTATAGATACATCTAATAGTGATGTATCTGTTTCTTGTTTTAAGGATGGAAAAGTTCTTAGTTATATTAATGAATCTTCTTTAAATAATCATTCTGTTACTGCTGTTCCTAGTGTAAAGAAGGTTCTTGACTGTTCTTTAGTTAAAGCTTATGATGTTGATGAGATTTTAGTATGTAATGGTCCTGGGTCTTTTACTGGAATTAGAATAGGGCTTACTATTGCAAAGGTGTACGCATATACTTTAAAAAAGAAAATTAAGTTAATTTCTTCTTTAAGATTATTATCTCTTGGTAATGAGAAAAATCCCATTATTAGTATAATTGATGCTAGAAATGATAATTATTATTTTGGCGTTTATGATAGTGATGGTAATTTATTGTTAGATGAAAGGTTTGCTTCTAAAGAAGAGCTTTTACAAGTTATAAATAAATATGATAATCCTTTATTAGTAGGATATAATGAATTTAAGATTGATAATTATTTAGTAGTAAAAAGAAATTTAGATTTTCTTAAGATTAATCTTTTAGCAGATAAAATAGATGAAGTTAATGTTCATAAGGCTAATCCTAATTATTTAAAACTTCCTTCGGTATTAGAGCATGATTAGAGAAGTAGAAATGACTTTTGAAAATCCTTTTCAAAAGAGAATAGAATATCTTGTTGATGATAGGGTGATTGGGTATTTAGATTATCTTTTAATATATGATCGGATGGAAATAGAGGATTTTCTTATTTTAGAAGAAGAGCGTGGAAAAGGATATGGCTCTTTGTTAATGGCTTACTTAGTTAGTATTGCAATAGAAAAAAGAGTTATTAATATTACTTTAGAAGTTAGACAAAGTAATACTATAGCAATTAATTTATATAAAAAATATGGATTTAGGGAAGTTGCACTTAGACATAATTATTATGATGGTGAAGATGGTATTTTGATGGAAAAACAGGTGATGTAGATGAAAGATATATATGCTCTTGGAATTGAATCTTCTTGTGATGAAACAAGTATGAGCATTGTTAAAAATGGATATGAAGAACTTGCTACTGTGGTATTATCACAAATCGATATTCATGCTGCTTTTGGGGGAGTAGTTCCTGAAGTAGCAAGTCGTAGTCATGTTGAAAATATTACGATAGTTTTAGATGAACTTTTAAGAAAAGCAAATATTAGCTTAGATAGAATAGATATTATTGGAGTTACTTATGGACCTGGTTTGATAGGCTCTTTATTAGTAGGATTACAGGCTGCTAAGACTTTATCTTTAGTACTTCATAAACCTCTTATTCCGGTACACCATATAGCAGGGCATATATATGCAAATAATTCAGTGAGAAGATTAGAGTTTCCCCTTATTGCCTTAGTAGTAAGTGGAGGTCATACTGATTTAGTTTATATGAAAGAAGACTATTCTTTTGAGAGAATTGGTTCTACTTTGGATGATGCTGTTGGAGAAGCTTATGATAAAGTTGCTAAAATTATGGGGCTTTCTTATCCTGGGGGGCCTTTAATTGATAAGATGGCTCCTCTTGGTAATGATACTTATAATCTTCCTTATCCTCTTGATGATGATACTTATAATTTTAGTTTTAGTGGATTAAAGAGTGCTGTTTTAAATTTAGTTAATAATGAGAAGATGCGTGGTAATTTAATTAGAAAAGAAGATTTAGCTTGTAGTTTTCAAAATAGGGTTGCTACTATTATTGTGAAGAAAACTAGAAAAGCTTTGCTTCAATATAAAGTTTCTAATTTAGTAATGGCTGGTGGAGTTGCTGCTAATAAAAGGCTTCGCTCTGATTTAGAAGAATTAGCAAAAGAACTTGGTATCAACTTTTCTGTTCCAGATTTTAAGTATTGTACTGATAATGCCTATATGATCGCATCTGCTGCTTATTATGCTTATAAAAAGAATATTGTTGCTGATTTATCTCTTAATGCAAAGGCAGTAGATAGTTTATATGATTATAAGTAATTTAAGTTAATTTGCTTAAATAGATAAACCGTGTTATAATTATTTTGGTGGTTAATTATGAAAGTTAATGATGTTAGTCTCTTTGTGAGTGCTGTTAGGAGAAGTCAATATCCAACTGATGGTAAAGATGAATTTTTATTAGTAGGCCGTAGTAATGTTGGAAAAAGTAGCTTTATTAACAGTGTTATTAGCAGAAAGAATTTTGCAAGAACATCTTCAGTACCAGGGAAAACTCAAACCTTGAACTTTTATTTAATTAATAATGAATTTTATTTTGTTGATGTTCCTGGTTATGGGTTTGCAAAGGTTAATAAGAGTTTGCGTAAAAAGTTTGGAATGATGATTGAAGAATACTTAGAAAACAGAGAAAATTTGAAGATGGTATTTATGCTTATCGATTTTCGCCATAAACCAACTGAAGATGATATACTAATGTATAAGTTTTTAAAATATTATAATATACCTCTTAAAGTAATTGCAATGAAAGTAGATAAAATTACTAAGAGTAATCGTGATAAGAATAAAGCCATTATTCTTAAGAGTCTTGGTATTAATGAAGATGAACTTATTTTATTTTCAGCAATAACTAAGGAAGGAAAAAACGAGGTTCATAAGATATTAGATGAGATACTAGGAAAAATAGACTAATGTCTTTTTTTTATTTTTAGCATATATTACTGTGGTGAGGTAGATGATAGCACTTAAGAAAAATTTAATATTTCTTTGTGATAAATTATCTAATATTTTTGATAAAGAATACATAACTTTAGTAATAAAAAAAATCTATGAAGAAGCATATTCTAATATAATAAAGGGAATTTTATATTTTAATATATATATTGATAATAATGATAATGTTTTAATTAGTTTAGAAAATCTTTCTAATGGGCGTGATGATTTGGATATAAAAATTATTTTTCATTTAGAAAACGATTTATTTTATAAATTAGATGATTCTTTTGAAATTGAAGATAATACTAAAATTTATTATTATGATCATAATTTTTATTTGAAGATTGATAAGTTCTTAGAGGAAGAGGATATAATTAAAAATATTGAAAATTATGATATTTCTTATGGAGAAGATTCCTTTAAAATTATTAATGATGGAATACTTTTAAAATACAAGAAAGTTCCTTATTAGTTAACATGACGTTTTTTATACGTATCTTATATTACAATTGTAGTGATAAAGGATGTGGAGTAAAAATATGCTTATAGGGAAAAGAATAAAAGAACTTAGAATTAGTAAAGGATTGTCTCAACAAGAATTAGGAGACTTACTTGGAGTTACTAAGGTTTCTATTTGTGGATATGAGAATGGAACAAGGACGCCTGGATTAGATGTATTTTGTGCATTAGCTGATATATTTGAAACAACCACTGATTATCTTTTAGGTAGAGAAATAGCAGTAATTAATGAAGATGAAAACGAATATGTTGGTTCAGTTTCTAAAGAAGATATTGAAATTCTTGCAGAACTTAGAAGACATACAAGTTTATATACACAAGTTTTAAATGATCCAAGAAGAACAATTTCTTTAATAAATAAGAAAATGAATATATAGTTAAAAAACTATATGTTTTTTTAATTTTGTGATAAAATTATAGTGTGGTGATTAGATGAAATATTATTTTATAGGAATTAAAGGAAGTGGAATGAGTTCTTTAGCGTGCATTTTAAACGACTTAGGATATCAAGTTATTGGTTATGATGATTATAAAGATCATAAATATACAGAAGATGCGCTAAAAGAAAGAAATATCCCTATTTATTATGATAATTCTTATTCTTTGAGTGATGAGGTTATAGTATATAGTGCTGCTTTTAAAGATACTCATCCTGAATTAATAAGAGCTAAAGAAAAAGGCTTAAAAACGTTAAAATATAATCAAATGTTAGGAGAATTAACTAGATTATTTAAAACAATTGCTGTTAGTGGATGCCATGGGAAGACTACTACTTCTAGTATGCTTGCTCATGTTTTGAATGATATTATAGGAGTTAATTATTTAATCGGTGAGGGAAGTGGCCATGCTTCTAAAGAAAATGAATACTTTGTAATAGAGGCTTGTGAATATAGAAGACATTTCTTAGAGTACGATCCTTTATATTCGGTTATTACTAATATTGAATATGATCATGTTGATTATTATCATGATATTGATGATATGATAAGTGCTTATCAAAGTTTTATAGAAAAAACTAAAAATGGCTTAGTAGTATGTGGTGATGATCAAAACGTTCGTAAATTAAAAATAAATAAAGATGTTATTTATTATGGATTATCTTCTAATAATGATTTGCTTGCTAAAAATATTAGGAGAGAAGATAATCATAATATTTTTGATGTTTATTATAAGAATGAATATTATGGTACTGTTAAATCTTTATTATTTGGAAATCATATGATTTTAAATACTTTAGCAGTTATAGGAATATGTATTAAGTTAAACTTATCTAAAGAAAAAGTACTTAATAGTTTGCATACTTTTAAAGGTGCTAAAAAAAGATTTGATGAAACTGTTTATGGGGATGTTATTGTTGTTGATGATTATGGACATCATCCTACTGAAGTAGAAGTTACTATTAAAACAGCAAGAGAAAAATATCCTGATAAAACAGTAGTAGCAGTTTATATGCCAGATACTTATTCTAGATTAAAGATGTTTTATAAAGAATATGCAAGGATATTATCACTTGCTGATTATGCTTATGTTACTCCGGTAGGACATGGAAGAGAAAAACAAGAAGAATATCCTGGTGTTACTTCTAAATTAATCCTAGATAATTTAAAAAGCGCTAAATTAATAGAATTAGATGATCCTTATCCATTATTAAAATATCATAATGCTGTTATCTTATTTATGAGTTGTGGAAATATTTATGTATTAAAAGAAAATTTTGAAAAGTTATTAAGAGGAAACCATGAATAAAAAGGCGATATTAATAACGATTATACTTATTTTAACGTTTATAGTATTTAGATTAGCTTTTTCTAGTAAGAATATAGAAGATTCTTATACTATGTGCATATCTAATGAAAAAGAAGGTAAGTTAGATAAAGAAATTATTTACAAAATATATAAAGATAACACTTGTGATGATTGTATCAAAACTATTAGTATTAAAACTACTTATAACAGTGAAACTAGTAATAATGATAATCTTAATACTTTAGCGTATATAATTGATACTGAAAATAATGAATATTCTTCTAATAAAGGATTTACCTATAAAGTTAATTCTAGAACTTCTAATAAATATGTTTATACTATTAATTTTGATATAAAAGAAATTTCTAATGAATTAAAATCTCTTTATAATCTTGATGATTCTTATAAAAATGAACTAAACTATCTAAAAGAAAATAATTATACTTGTAAATAAAAGATAAAAAGTTGACTTATTTTAGAAAATGTAGTATTATTTTGTTATAAAACGAAGAAGGAGAGAGTTATATGTTATTTTTATTTGATTGTAGCGATTCTAGTTTAGATCCTATTTTTAACTTAATTGGTATTATTATTTGGCTTATTAAAATTGCAGTACCTATTATGCTAATTATTTGGGGAATGATGGATTTAGGAAAAGCTGTTATAGCTTCTAAAGAAGATGAAATTAAAGCTGCTCAAAAATTATTAATAAAAAGAGCAATTGCCGCAGTATTAGTATTCTTTGTAGTTACTATCGTAACAGTATTATTAAGTATAGTTGCTGGAACTTCAGCAGATGATAATGCCGAGAATAATTGGAAAGATTGCTGGGATAAAATTAATAAGTAGATTCTTTAAAAAGAATTTACTTTTTTTATTTGTATCTTGAAAAAAAGAGAATAATAGTGTAATATTGATAGTGGAGATGATTATATGCTATTTCTAGAATGTCCTGAATTACTTGTTCCAATAATGAAATTTTTAAAAAAATTTATTTTCCCCATTTTACAATTTGGTGTTCCTGTTGTTTTACTGCTTATGGGAATGCTTGATTTTGCTAAAGGAGTAATGGCTTCTAAAGAAGATGAAATTAAGAAGGGTCAAAGAAAGTTCATAAGAAGATTAATGGCAGCTTTATCCTTTTTCTTTGTAACAACTCTAGTAGTAATTGTAATGAATATTTTAGGAAGCGTTAATATAAGTGGTACTGATTTATGGAGAGAATGTTGGAATGGAGAAAATAGTGGTAATAAAAACGACCAATATCCAGATATTACAGCTGAATGTCAAAAAGAATGTGCTGAAGCCGGTACTTCTAATCAACAATGTGTAGCTAAATGTAGAAATGAAAAAATAGAAAAATTAAATAATAATTCAACACCTTCTATAACTGAACAATGTAAAAATAAATGTTCATCAACTACTGGGGAAGAAAATGGTAAATGTATGACAGAATGTGAAAGTACTGCTACTAGTTGCCAAAATAGATGTAATACATTATATCGTGATACTGGTGGAGAACAACTTAGTAATTGTATGTTAAAATGTCAGATAAAATAGATATCCTAAAAATGGATATCTTTTTTTATCGTTTATGGATTGTCTTTTATATAGAAAAGTGCTATGATATTGAAACTTACGGGTGATATTATGAAGAATATTATAGAAATAGAAAAAATAAATAAATTAAGAAATTATTATCAAAATAAGAAATTACTAATACTTGGATTAGGTGATTATTTAGGTAGTGATATACTTTCCTTCTTTAGAAGCGATTTAAGCCACGAATTAGTTTCTTTTTTTAATAATAGTAGAATTAGCCTAGATACTATTAATTTGCCTTATTTAATGGTAAATAAGCCTGAATATATCGATTATTTTATAAAGAATAATTTAAGTATAGAAGAAATTAAATTAATTCAGGTTTATACTAGTATAAGTAATCTTGGAAATATTGGTAATATTTCTAGATTAACTTATAATTCTAAAGCAGAAGATAGGAAGATAAGATTAGCGTATGCTATTAGAGATGCTTATGAGCCAATAATAATCT
Source organism: uncultured Bacilli bacterium (assembly GCA_934149465.1). GTDB lineage: Bacteria > Bacillota_I > Bacilli_A > RF39 > UBA660 > CAKPEZ01. The sequence goes on from CAKPEZ010000003.1 coordinate 71,656, forward strand.
ATTCTAGAAAAATAATTAATAATAACATAGAAAATACAATAAAATCTATTGCTAAAAATTATGAAACAATACTAGGACTAAATTCTACTTCTGATATTTATACTATAGGATTAAAATTTATTTCTCTAAATGAACAAATAAATTACTATAATAAAGAATTAGAAAGAATATCTAATGAATATGGAGTAACTTTTATTAATCCTAATAATATTAATAGTTCTCTTATCTTTTATATTTTAAATTCTCTTTATAATAAGAAGATAATTCATAATCCACATCTAACTTTTAGATATAATGAATATGAATTTACGGATATATCTGACTTAGGTATTATGGGAATAATTGAAGATATAAAAAAAGAACATAATAAAAGGGTAAAAACTCTAAATATAACAGGTATTCCTTTAGCTAAAGAAAAAGAATCTTACTTAAAAGAAGAAGCTATTTTCCAAAGAGTATTATATAAAACAAAGAAAATAAAATATCAAATAGAAAGATGACAATTTTTTTCAACTTAAGTTTGCCATCTTTTCTACGTTAATAAAAAAATATTTACTTATTGTTTTACAGAACAATGTATGCTATAATAAGATTAAGTTAATATTCTTGAAATGAAAGAGGTATCTTATGAAGAAAAAGAGTTTTTTATTGTATATATTGTTGATGTTTACTTTATTTTTTGGCTTTGGTGCTAATATATACGCTGAAGAAAAAACTTCTAATAATATATCTAATGATGATACTATCAAAAGTGTAAAGATTAAGTTTGATGATCCAATAGATGGTACAGAAAGATTTATGATTGTTGAAAATTATAATCCTTATGAATTACAAGTGTATAGGTATGACGATACAAGTAATAAAGTAATTATGAAATATGATAAGGCCGGAAAAATAACGAGTGTTTCTGGAAATACTTATGGTGTTAATTATTCTGTTGCCTTTGCGTTAACAGTTAGTGATGATGGATACATAGCTAAAAAGGGAAAATATCCATCAGAAGTTATATATGATACAACTTCCAATTATCCAGAGACTAACATAATTTTTGATAATAAAAATGATAATATAGTAGATGTTGAACATCGTGATGGGTTAATTACAAAGCCAAATGGTGATAAACTTTATGATGATACAACAACTAAACATTTAGATGTATGCAGCTTGGTCCTTCCAATATTTAATTGGATAAAAATATTGGTTCCCATTTTAATAATTTTACTTAGTTCGATGGATTTTTTTAAAGCTGTATTTGCAAATGAAGATGATGCAATGAAAAAAGCTTATGGAAGACTTGCGAAAAGATTAATGATTGCGGTAGTTATGTTTTTAGTACCGTCTTTATTGGAATGGCTTATAAAAAGTGTGCTACCAGAGATATTTGATAAATGGTTTTTGGATATGTGTCCAAGTTTAAAGTAAATGGAGGTGTAAGGTAATGGCTACTTATGTTACGGATGTATTACGTGAAATTGCAATGGCTATCTCTACGATGATTGCTGGACTTATAGGAACTTTATATGATGTTATATTGGCACTAGGCACTTCAAGAATTTTTACTGATGAGTTTTATGTTAATTTTGCATCGAAGGTTGGTTTACTTCTTGGTATATATATGCTTTTTAGATTGATGCTTGCATTAATTACGTATTTGGTAGATCCAGACAAAATAAGTGATAAAAAAGAAGGCGCTGGTAAAATTGTAGTTAGAGTAATTGTTGTTATTGTTTTACTAGCATCTTATAATACTTTGTTTAATACTTTATATAACGTTCAAAATGAGGTTTTAACTTCCGATTTTTTTCCGAATCTATTTTTTGATAAAGATGCAACAATAATCCAAAATGGTGGTAAATTTGCTTTGCAATATTCTTCTATTTTTGCTAGCTTGGAAAAAGCTGATGATACTGGGACGTTGCTTATAAACTTACCTACTGAAGATGAACTTGTTGAATTGTACGGAAGAGGTGGACCCCTTAATTGGGTAGGCTTTCATGCTGCATTGAGATATATGGTTATACAGAAAGCTCAGCTTAGTTATAATATCCCTATTTTAGGCGGTCTATTAATGAGTATGGACACTTTTTTCTCTTCTGATCATGATGCTTATGCATATCATTTTGATGCCATTCCGTGCTTAATATTTCTTGGTTTTATGTGTTATTCAATGTTTATATATGCAATAAAGCTTGGTGCTCGCGTTGCCCAATTAGCATTCTTACAATTAATTGCTCCAGTTCCAATAATTTCTTATATGGATCCTAAAAGTGAGAGTTTAAAAAAATGGGCAAAAATAACTGCAGTAACATATGCTGATGTTTTTGTTAGAATGGCAATATTTTTCTTTATTGCATTCTTCTCTTACCAAACTATGGGGGCAAAGATAGTTAATGTTAATAATGCTTCTTTTGGAAGTGAGTGGCTTGTAAAATTACTAATTATGTGTGGAATGCTCATTGTTGGAAATAAATTTCCTGATTTACTAAAGAAAATATTTAATCTTGGCGATGCTGGTGAATTTGGATTATCAGCTAAGAATGCAATGGGTATCTTATATAATCCATTTAGAAAGAATAACGCTATGATAGGCGGTGCAATTTCTTCTGGAGTTGGTGCTATCGTGGGTGGCGGTAAAGGCTTAGAAATTGCTACTTCTGTGTTACGTGGTGGTAAAGAAGGCCTAAAATCTGGAAAATTCTTTGCTTCAATTGCAGGTGGGTATAATGGTGGCTTAGATAATGCCCGAGCTCGCTCTGTTTTAGAAGCACAAGGTCCTGTTGATTCTGCTGGAGTTAGACAGGATTATCTTGCATTGTTGCGAAATAAGAATACACGTTATATGAACAGAAGAGTAGAAAGTAATTATATGAAATCTGTGAATGATGCGTATGATGCTATTAATGATTCGGTTAGCAAAGCTTCTGTAATTAGTGAGTATGATAAATTAACTAGTACTGGTATTTTTGGCGAAGAAGAATATAATAAACGTGTTGCTCAACTGTCTGCGATGAAAGAGTATTTATTTAATAAATCTGTCGGTATAGATACAGTTCTTGAAGGGCTAGACGAAGAACGTAAAAAAGATATTGATGCATTCTTAGACAAAGATAAAGGTAAAGCTGTTTCTGCTGATATATATGGTGCTTACAATGATGCTAATACTCAAACTGAAATGTTAAATACTTTAGATGATAGGGTTGAAGTAACAGATGAATATGGTAATAATATTAATGACTTTCATAAAATTGAAAAATGGGGAGATGTATCAACACAACGTACTCGTGCTCAGACAGTTCGTAGAAGAATCGATACTTCTGCTGAAACTCAACAATTAAAACGTGAGGATGCTGCTGCTAGAATAATTAGAAATAGTAAAAATAAAAATGGCGAGCCTATGCGTAGAATTCCACCACGTGGTGGACCAGGTGGACCTCCTCCAGGTGGTCCTCCTCCAGGTGGTCCTCCTCCAGGTGGTCCTAGACCATTTTAGAATAGAAAGGATAAGTGATATTAGTGAATAGTTATTTAATTCCTGCAAATTCGAAGAAAGGAACATTAATATTTAATATTTTTACTCCCTTTGATTTAATATTATTTGGAAGTGGAGTGGGAATTTCCTTTCTTCTTCTTGCTTTATTTTCAGGAGGAGCTAGTACTTTAGTAACGATACTTATTTGTATGCCAGCTGTTATTACTGGTTTGCTTGTTATTCCAATTCCAAATTATCATAATGTTTTAACTGCTATACGTAGTATGATAGATTATTTCTTTGGAAGAAGAAGATATATATGGAAAGGTTGGTGTATTTATGAACGAATCGTTAAAGAACTTGAAAATGAACAAAAAGCCGCAAAAAAGTAATTCAAAATATACGGAAGATTGGCTTCCTGTTAAGTCTATTGCTAATGGTATGATTATTTTGGATAATAATACTAGGGTTACTGGTGTAAAGATTAGACCTAGGAATATATTTATTCTTGATGCAATAACTCAAGATAATGTTATGGTTGCATTAAAAAACTTCTATAATATGATTGATTTTGAATTTTGGTTATTGTCAGCAGATCGTCCTGTTGATATAGCTGGTTATTTAGCTCAGTTACAAGTTTTATACAATAATACTAGTAATACTGCAATTAGAAAGCTTATTGTTCAAGATATTAATAAAGCTAATAACTTTATGGATAATAATGTTTCTGATACTGAATATTATATTTTATTTAAAGATAATAATATGGAAAGTATTCAGAAGAAACTTAGAACTATTATTACTGGTTTAGCTCAAGCTGGATTGGTTGCTAATCAAACTTCTAATGATGATTTGCGTGTTATTTTAGAAAACTTTTTAAATGGGGGAATGACTACTAATTTTGGGACGGTGACTATTCGATGAATTTTAAATCACAGTTAGCTCCTAAGGGGCTTCAATTTAACCCTTCTGATTTTGTTATTAGTGATAAGTTTGCTACTATTTTAACAGTAGTTTCTTATCCTAGGTTTATTTATCCTGGTTATTTGTCTAGTTTAACTAGTATGACTGGTATTAAGCTTGTTATTAAGCATATTCCACTTCCTTTTTCTGTACTTGCTAAGATGCTTAATAAAGAGATTGCTGATTTGAAATCTAGATATCAAGACGAAAGAGATAGAACTATTCAAGAGAGAATTCGTCAAGATATAGATTCACTTGAATATTTTATTCAGCAGTTTACTGCATCTCAAGCTAGAACTTTTGATTTTCAGATGCATATTATGGTAACTGCAAATACTAAAGAAGAACTTGATATGAGAAAGCTTACTTTAAAGAACTATTTGGATGCTATGCAAATGAAAGCTATTCCATTACGTTTTGAACAAGAAAGTGTTCTTAAATCAATTTTACCAATATTTGAAAGGCAACCTATTGAAGAACGTATTGGTACTCCAATGCCTTCTCCTACTATGGCAGCAATGTATCCATTTATTTTTGATAGCATTAAAGATGATGGACTAGCTACTTTATTTGGTGTTGACTTTTCTGGTGGTGTAGTTTTATTTAATCAGTTTTTATATCAACTTCGTAAAGAAAACAATCGTAATAATGCTAATATGATTATTCTTGGTACATCTGGTAGTGGTAAATCTACTGCTGCTAAGTTATTGCTTCGTAGTCATATAAGAAATGGTTACCAAATTGTTGCTATTGATCCAGAAGGTGAAATTTCTGAGATGACAACTGCTTATGGTGGTGAAGTTGTAGATCTTGGTAAAGGTGGAGAATTTGGTATGGTTAATCCACTTGAAATTATTATGGATGCTGATGAAGATGAGATAAGAGCAGGTCTTGGTTATACTGTTTTAACTAAGAGTATTCAAAATTTAAAAGCTTTTATGAAATATTATGCTCCTGATATTGAAGAAGATGTACTTACTTTATTTAGTGAAGTTGTTCAAGATACATATATTCGTTTTGGAATAGATTATAATTCAGACTTTTCTAAATTTACTTCAGAAGATTTTCCTATTTTTAGTGATGTTTATGCTACTATAAGAGGAAGACTTACTTCTATGACTGAGAAAACTCATGAAAGAGATGTTTTAGAAAGACTTGAATTAAAGATTAGACCTTTGACTAGAGAATTAAAATATTATTTTAATGGTAAAACTTCTATTCAAACAGATACAGATTTTATAGTATTTAATATTAAAGAGTTAATGAATTCTGATGTTAATATAAGAAATGCACTTTTATTTAATGTGTTAAAGTTTGCTTGGGGATTATGTTTAAACCCTAATGTTAATACTATTTTGAATGTTGATGAAGCACATGTATTATTAAGTGAGAAAAATGTTCTTGGTGCTGAATTCTTAGCACAAGTACAAAGAAGAGCTCGTAAATATAATACAGGTACTGTTATTATTACACAACAACCTTCAGATTTTGCTGCACCAGAAGTTATTATGCATGGTAAAGCAATATTTGATAATGCTTCTTATTACTTAGTAATGGGATTAAAAAAACAAGCTGTTGATGATTTAGCAAAATTAATAGATTTAAATGATAATGAAAAAGATAGTATAAAACGTTATAGTCAAGGCGAAGCTTTATTTGTTTGTGGTAATAGAAGAATGCGTATAAATGTAGTAGTTACTCAAGATGAATTAGATTCATTTGGTACTGGTGGCGGATTATAATTTATAGAGTTTAGTTTGGTGGTGATAAAATGGAAGAAGATAAAAACAAATTAGGAGGAACTAATGAAAATGATTCTTCCGTTTCTTCATCTAATGATGATTTGGTTGATGAAAAAGAAATAGCTGATAAGGTCGGTGAAAAAATTGCTGATTCTGCTAAGGCGGCTGTAAAAGATACAGTAAAAATTGCTGGTTCTCTTGCCAAGTTATTTGGATCTGGAGGGCTTGATGCCAAATCGTGGGTTGACTTAATTGTTGCAAGTTTAGATTTGTTCATAAAGGTTATTTTACCAGTACTTTTAATTGTTGGTTTTATTCTTTTTTCAGTTTTTTCTTCTCAAACTGTTAGTTCAGAATCATCTGTAGAGAGTTGGTATAAAGATTATAAATCTGATGATGCTGATACTCCTTCTACTACGGCTACAAATAATAGTCAAAATAATTCACCTGATAAAAAAGGTGATACACCCTATGAACAAGGAATATTTGATTATAGTTATTTATATTCCGATGATTTAGCTAATCCAACTGATAATAAAGAAAAAGAGAAACAATCTATTTACTATAATTCTGTTTTTCAGGCATATGAAATGTATAAAAATGGTAAAGCATCTGGTGGTGGATTTTGGAATAATTTAAAAAACTGGTGGACTAATTTGTTTTCTTCACCTAAGGAAGGAGTTCCACTTCTTGATAAAAATAAACCTTATAATGTTTATATAGATTTTAGCTTAATGACTTCAGCCTTGTATTCTAATCGTATGTATACTGAAACATTTACAAAAGATAAGCAAGAAAACTTTTGGAAAGCTGTAGAAAGTGCTGCTAGTAATGTTCAATATTATGATTTACATACTACAGCATTCAGAGATAAAATTGAAAAAGAGTATTTTGAGCTTGCTTTACAAGATGATACTGATCTTACAAAAGAAGATAATGCTAAAGTAGGAATTGATGCTATTCAAATATTATCTAAATATATGATTCAAAGGACTGAATCATATTATACAATAATAGACGATATAGCTGGTATTAGTTATGATTATACTAGAAATATTAAAATTATAAATAATCTAGTATCTGAAGATTGTCAAAAATATTTGGTTGGTAAAGGTAGGGCTAAAGTTAAATTACATCGTGGTACTGGTGGATATAGCTGGGTTAGTGAAAATAATTATGATGTTGATAGTGATGAATATAAAGAGTTAAGAAGTTGTAAGAGTAGATATAATATTAATAATATTGATAATGCTAAGTTTAATAGTGATGATGATGTTATTAGTGGTTATGTTTCTAAAACTTATGCACTAAATTGTGAGGATTTTAAAGAGTATTTACTTGGTACTTATCCTACTAAAGATAGTATTGAAGAGTATGGCGGAGAAGATACTTATTTTAGTACATTTATTCCTATATATTATCATCAATATGTTATAGGAAATCATGTATCTAAAGAATCTTTTAAAGATAAAAAGGTAGAATATAAAGTAAAAATGATTGTTGATAATATCTATTCTATGTTTAATTTTTATCAGAACTCTACTGGTAATTATAGTTATTGTTCACCAAATTATAATAGATCACAGGGTGATTTAAGCTGTGGAAATGGTTCAGTATCTGGTGGATGTAATTATGATGATTATAGTATTTATGTATATAAAGGTAGTAAAAGTAATATTATAGCAGGTCCTATGTCAATGGCTGAATATCTTACTAGAGTTTCATATGCAGAAATTGGTCATATGTTTGATGGTAGTGGTCGTGATGAAGTAGTTAAGGCTAATATGGTAATTGCTAAAACTTATATGTTATATCACCTTAATAGAGGAACAAATGGAGCGGAAGTAGATCCTTCTGCAAAATCCATTTATGTTAAGGGTGTTGGTTCTGGTGGATTCCAAGCTTTTAAGTCAGGTAATGTACCTAGATTGGAACACTTTATGTCCCTTTATAGTAGTGTTAGTTCATATGTTCTGTTAAATAAAGATGGTGGTGGAATCTTTGATGCTAATTATGCTATGTGTACTAAAAATCTTACTAGTAAAGGTATCCAAAATATATTGTATGCTTTTGGTGATAAAGAGTATGGAAGTTCAGCAGCATTAAGGGATTTAAAAACTAGTGGTATTAATTATAAGAGTGCTAATTTTCTTGATATACTAAATTATATTATTTCAGTTGGTGCTACTAACTATAATTGTAGTATTAATAATTACTATTCAAATGCTAAAGTTGGAACTTGTACGGATGACTTTAATGATCCAGGTTATTCTGGTGGTGGAGGTTCTGGAGAACTTGGAGATTTTACTCAGATTGATGTAACTAATTCTTTGGAATTCTATTCACAATCAACTTCATTTATCGGATTATCTGCTGGTTCAAAAATTGCTTTTGCCGGTTCTGCTCTAGATCCAACTAATAATTTATGTGCCCCAGCTTCTTTATCAATGGTTATTAATTATTTGGGAACTTTTGGACCTTTAAATTCTAGATATTCTGATAGAAGCGATCCTATTGATCTTATTAGTGGTCGTACTATAAATTCTTCTTTCTGTACTGAAAATGGAAAAAATGGTTCTAATTGTAATAAGATGATGACAGTTGTAAAACTTGCAAAATATTTAATAGATAATGGTTTACAAGCTCCAAATGGAGGAGCAAGAGGTGCTGTTACTAATGCTAATAGTTGGATTTTATCTTTTGGAGCAAGAATGTCTCATCATGAATCTAATCCTTCAATAAGTAATATTTCTCAAAATTTAAGTGGTGGTAAGATTATAATAGGGCGTTTAATTGGTGGAAATAATCACTATATCGTTATTTATGGTGTTGAAGGAAACCAAATTTTATATCATGATCCTGGTAGTCAAAGTGGTAATAACTTAAAGACTTCAAATATAAACTCATTTGGACATAATAGTAAGAGATCACTAGGAGAATATTATGTATTTGAAAGGGCGTAATAGTATGAATAAAAAAATAATCTTGTTATTTATTTGTATATTTTGTTTATGTGGTTGCTCTGTTAAATACGAATTAACCGTTAATGATGATTTGTCATTACAAGAAGAAGTTAGATTATATGAAGAAAAATCTTTTATAAAGAATAATATTGATAGTAGTATTGATAATGGTGTAAATAAAATAATAGATTTGTATAATAGTGATGAGGATAATTTAGGAATTAATTTGCCTAATGTAGCTAATATTGATAGCGGTGATAGTTCTTCTATTTATTATAAAATTTTTAAAAATTATTCTGCTTTTGGAGATTTTTCTTCAGTTATTTTGAAGGAATATTTTAAAGGTGTTTCTGGAATAAAAGAGGCTAATAAATATTCTATTCTTATTTCTAATTTAAATTATGATAAGATAGTAACTATGACGCAAAAATATCAATATAAGTTTAATATTGATAAGTTATATTTTTATATTACTGTTCCTTTTGAAGTGACTGAGAATAATGCTGATTATGTTGATGGAAATTCTTATATATGGGTATTTAGTAAAGATAATTATAATAAAGATATTGAATTAGTTTTTACTTCTAAGAAAAAAGAAACTAAAAAAGAAAGTAATAATATTATAAATAATTTGATTAGTTCTACAATTGAGAGTGTAAGTGGCGGAAAAATAGATGGTGATTCTTGGCTTAAGAAAAATAAGGTTAATTTATGTTTTAGTATTATTTTGGTAATTACTGTTGTTTGTGTTATAATTATAAGAAGAAAGATAAGGAAAGCTAATCAAGTATAGTGGAGGTGACTTTATGAAAAATAAATATTTATATATTTGTTTATCGGTACTAGTTACCTCTTTTTTAGTGGGAATTAATTTAAAAAATAGTAGTATTAATACCGATAAGAAATTTGTTTATACTAACGAAAATAATAAGATGTTATTAGATTCAGTTATTACGGATACTTGTCCTGGGGCATCTTCTTGTTGTGAAACTGGTTATAACGTTATGTGTCATATGGTAGATCCGATTAAAAATTATAATGTTACTGCACAGGTTTGTGATAATAGAAGTGGTAATTATCATAAGGGGATAGATTTAACTACTAGTGGTGATGGAAAGATTTATTCGGCATTTGAAGGCACTGTTATAGCAGTAACTAATAATGGTAGCAATTGTTCTCCTTCAGCTGGAGCGTTAGCTTGTAGTCCAATTACTTGTTCTAGTAGTAGAGGAATATCTGTTACAATAAAAATAACTAATCAATATTTTAGTGGATATACAATGCATTATATGCATATGTCAAAAAGAGTGGTTGAAATTGGCGATAAAGTAACTGTTGGACAATATATTGGTGATATTGGAAATACTGGTTGTTCAACTGGTCAACATTTACACTTTCAAATTAATAATTTAAATAATGATCCAATAGTATTAAATGCTTATTTTATGGATAAAACTTTATATGCCTGCGGTGGTGTAATATCTGGTGGAAGTAGTGCTTCTAATAACGGAAATATAAGCAGTGATGCTAATAAGAACATTCCTAGTTTATTAAAAGATTCTGATGGAGCTAACTATAATCCTAAAATTGGAGATTGCACTGGTAATTTAGAATCAAAATTCTTTCAAGGAATTGATTTACTTGCTAAAAACGAAAGTGATAGAGTTTATGTTTATAGTCTAGAATCTGGTGAAGTTATTGAAAATACTTTAGATAGCTGTGGTACTGGTATTACAATAAGAACTGCAAATGGTGATCGATATAGTTATTGCCATTTAAGAAGTGGCTCTTTAAATTATAAAACAGGTGACTACGTAAATGCCAATAGCATTCTTGGTGAAATGGGTTCTAGTGGTGATGCAGAAGTAAAAAAATTATTTTTATCAGTATGGCATAATGGAAAATTTGTTGATTTGTCTAAACAGTTCTTAAAATTATATGGTGGAAAATGTTCTAATGAAAAGAATCGTTATAGTTGCCATGCTATTACTAGTATTCCTGCTAATTATCAATGTAAAACTATGTTAAAGTGAAAAGAGGGAAAATATGAAGAAAAATAAACTTAGATATTTAATATTGATATTCTCTTCTTTTTTATTATTTACTGGTTGTAGTGCTGAGTATAATTTAACTGTTTTAAATGACTTATCTTTATATGAATATATTGTTGTTACTGATGGCGAAGATAAGTATAATAAAGCTAGTGATATGCTATCGGCAGTTAAAGAAGAGTATGGTCATGATTACACTATTTATCAACATGTTTATGATGATGAATTTGAAACTAATATTCAATATTATGGACTCGATGCTTTGAAAAAATATTCTTCTTATAAGGATTATTCTTCTAAAGTAGTATCTGAATATTTTGGAAACGTTTCTTTAACTAAAAGTGGAAGTAAATTTACATTAAAAGCAACGCCAGGAAATCAAATATCCTCTTTTATGAGTGATGTTAATTATATTAAAGCTTCTCTTGATGAGCTTACTGTTAATGTTAGTGTTCCCTTTAAAGTTATTTCTAATAATGCTGATAGTAGTAATAATAATACTTATACATGGAATTATCGTAAAGATGATTATGACCGTAAAATAGAGTTAGTGTTTGACATCTCTGATAAAACAGATTATAATGGTAGTGTAGATAATAATGATAAAGATAGTTCTACTACAAAGAATAGTAACTCTTATTTAAAATACGTTGTAATATTACTTGGAGTTGTTATAGTTGGTGTTATTTGGTTCTTTATAAATAAAAGAGAGAAAAATAATTCTATTTAAGGAGTAGATTGGATGAAAAAAAAATATATTTTATTATCTATATTTGTACTATTATTATTATCTGGTTGTAAAGGAAATTATAATATTGAAATAAAAAATGATCTTTCTGTAAGTGAAACATTTACTATTAATGGTGATGAACGTTTTTCTTTAGTAGGATATACACCTAGTAGTATGTTTAATACTTTAACTAATACTTATAGTGATTATTATAATTCTAGTGATTTTAATTTATATGAACTTACAAGTGATAATAATAAACTAAAAATAAATTTTAAGAAGGATTATTCTTCTTTAGATGATTATAAGAATTCATTTTATATTACGAAGTTATATAGTGGGGGATTAGAAATTACTTCTAAAGATGGAATAACTACTTTAAATAGTAATGGTAATATGGATAATTTTTGGGTATTACTTCCTGGAGATTATGAAGATTCTCTTTTTGAAGAGGTAAAAATTTCTATTAAACTTCCTTTTAAAGTAGAAAGTAGTAATGCTGATGTTATTGATAAAGATAAAAATATTTATACTTGGATATATGATTATCAAGAATCTGATAAAACTATCAATATAGCATTTAGTCCAGATAAAAAGTTTGTTTCTAGTAAATTTGTAATAATTAAAAACATTCTTATAATACTTGGTATACTGGCTATTTTAGGTTTAGCATCTTATTATGGCTATAAGTATTATAAGAAAAAAAATAAAGAAATAAATGAAATATAGATAGGAGAAGAGAAGAATGAAAAAGGGAACATTAATCGCTTTAATTAGTACTTTTACATTTATTGCCGTACCTAATTTTGTACGTGCAGACAAACAAGTTACTAATCAAGAAGTGGTAGAAGTGTGTGCTAGTTGTGAAGTATCTGATTTAACAGAAGCTGTTGGTCTTGTTAAAGATGGTGGGACTGTTAATTTGAAAAATGGTACTTATGCTTTAGAAGATATAGTTTTTAGTAAAAATGTAATTATTAATGGTGAAAGTAAAGAAGGAACTATAATAAAACTCGGTAAGACTATTAGTGATTGGATTACTGTTTCTCCTTCTAAAAAGCTTACTTTAAAATCTGTCACTTTAGATGGTAATAAAGAATCATATAAAGTAAATAATGCTATTAAGGTATTAGGTAGCCTTGATATTCAAGATGTTCTTATTACTAAGATTGTTTCATCTAATAACGTTGGAACTGGTATTTATTCTAGTGGAGAAAGTGATGCTGGTTCTATTAATGTAAACAATGTTACAATGAAAGATGTAGAATTTTCTGGAATTAGATTAGTTAATAGTGCTAAGAATGTAAATACTATTATAGATAATTTTACTTATGTAGGTAGAGGTACTATTAATGATCAGCGTCAATATGGAATTATCGTTGAAGATGGTCGTCAAGCCAAAATAGCTAATTCTAATATTAGTGGTTGCTTAAATGATGGTGATGAGATTGGAAATAGATCAGCTGGTATTTGGGTACATGGTGGAATGCCTACTTTACCTTCTAATAGTTATTTATCTTGTCATGAAGAAATATTAGAAGAATATCGTTCTTTTACTACTCCTAAATGTTCTTCTGTAACAAATGTTTATGTTGAAACTAGTGATTTAACTAATAATTCTTTTTCATTATATATTGGAAAAGAAGAACAAGATGATGCTGCAGTAGTGGTTCGTTATAGTAAACTAAAAAATGTTGCTATAAGAGATAAATCTTATATAGATTCAATATATAATTATTGGGAAGGCGCTACTAAAGAATTGGATGTTTATTCTAAAATTGTTACAGATCGTACAACTAGTGAAAATCCAGTAATAATTTTTAAATTACTTACAGATGGTTTTTATAGAAGTGCTTCTGCGGCAATTAATAAAAGTCCAATATTAAATTTTGCGTTAAATAATGATAATTTAGAGTTTACTAAGGGAAATGACTATGATATTAGCTCTTATGTTAATGTAGGAGAAAATATGTTTAGAGATGTTTCTATTAGTGATACTACTGAAAAAGATACTTTTATGAACAATGTTTGGAAATTTGTAAATTTAACTTCTAATAATTCTAATGTAGTTGGTGTTAATGGTAGAAAATTAAATGCTTTAAATGAAGGAACTACAACTATAAAAGTTGATGTTACAGGATATAATTCCTTAGTAATTGGAACAAATGTTTTAAGTGGAAATCCTCAAACATCTGATATTCCAGTAATTATTATTTGTTTTGTTGGTTTAATTGGATTAGGATATGGAATTTATAAAGTAAATCAAACTAAATATGATTATTAATGTTTAAAAGATAAATAAAATACTCACTATATACATAGAATATATGTAGAAAGGGGTATTTTTTTATGTTTGGAAATTTTAATGAAGAAGCACAAGTAATATTAACTAATGCGAAAAAAGAAATGATAGAATTAAAACATCCTTATATTGGTACTGAGCATATGGTATTATCTATTTTAAAAAGTAATACTTTACTTGCTAAGAGACTATTAGGATATAATATCACTTATGATCGCTTTAGAAATCAGATATTAAAAGTAATTGGAATTGGTAGTAAATCATCTGAATTGTTTTTATATACTCCTCTTTTAAAGAAAGTATTGTCTAATGCTGTAATTGATAGCAAAGAAAATAATGATGGAGAAGTTACTGTTGAACATTTATTTTCTTCACTTTTAGAAGAAGGAGAAGGAATTGCTATTAGAATTTTTCTTGGAATGGGTGTTGATTTAGAAAAAATGTATGATGATTTTTCTAATAAGCTTATTAAAAAAATTCATAAAAAGAAAACTAAGAAGTTATTAATAGATGATCTTGGAGTTGATTTGACTGAGAAAGCTAGAAATAATGAGTTAGATCCTGTAATTGGAAGAAAAGAAGAAATTCAAAGGGTGCTAGAAATACTTTGTCGTAGAACTAAAAATAATCCTATTTTAATTGGACTTGCTGGTGTAGGAAAGACTGCTATTGTAGAAGAACTTAGTAGAATGATTGTATCTAATAATGTTCCTGATAAACTTGTTGGAAAAAGAATTATCTCTTTAGATATGGCTTCTATGGTATCTGGTACTAAGTATCGAGGAGAATTTGAAGAAAGAATGAAGAAAGTTCTTCAAGAAATAGAAGATAATAATGAGATTATTTTGTTTATAGATGAGATTCATACTTTAGTTGGAGCAGGAGGAGCAGAGGGAGCAATAGATGCTTCTAATATTTTAAAACCTGCTTTAGCAAGAGGTAAGATAAGATGTATAGGTGCAACTACTTATGATGAGTATAAGAAGTTTATTGAAAAAGATGGAGCACTAGATAGAAGATTTCAAAAAGTTATTGTTGAAGTTCCTAGTAAAGAAAAAACTTATAATATTTTATTAAAGTTAAAACCCATTTATGAAAAGTTTCATGGTGTAAATATAGACGATAAATTATTACTTAAAATGATTGATTTAAGTGAAAAATATATATATGATCGAAATCAACCTGATAAGACTATTGATATACTTGATGAAGCATGTGCTAGTGTTAGTTTAAAATCTGATTCGTTTACAGAAGAGATTTTAAACTTAAAAACGCAAATAGAACTTACTAATAAAAATAAAGAAGCATTTTTATTAGAAAATAAATTTGAAAAAGCTTATCAATGTAGAAAAGAATTGGTTATTTTAAAAGATAAACTTAATAAGATGGAATTATCTAAAGAAAATAAAAAGAATGTTAATGTTACTATTGAAGATATAGCAACAGTAATTAATTTAAAAACGCATATTCCAGTTTATGAAATACTTCAGGATAATATAAAAGTAATTAGTAGGATTAATAATGCTTTAACTGATAAGATTGTTGGCCAAGATAGTGCGATTGAAGAACTTATAAATATTACTAAAAAGATTAAACTTGGTTATGGAGCTGATTTTAAAAATTATTCCCTTCTTTTTGTAGGACCTAGTGGTGTAGGAAAAACAGCTTTAGCAAAATGTTATGCCGAAGCTTTAGTTGGAGAAGATAATTTAATTAGATTAGATATGAGTGAATATAGTGAACCTAATTCAGTTAATAAAATTATTGGTTCTCCTCCAGGGTATGTAGGTTATGAGGATACTACAAGTGTTCTTGAAACAATAAGAAATAAACCGAATGCTATTATTTTACTTGATGAAATAGAAAAAGCTCATGAAAGAGTAATAAATCTTTTTTATCAAATATTAGATGAGGGTAAAATAAAAGATTCTAAAGGTAACCTTGTTCGTTTTGATAATAATATTATAATTATGACAAGTAATATTGGTTATGAAAATAATGCGGTTGGTTTTAATAACACTAAGAGTGAAAAAATAACTTCTTTATTAAAAGAGCATTTTAGTTTATCTTTTATTAACCGAATTGACAGTACTATTATTTTTAATCATTTAAATAAAAATAATATAGGAAAAATAATAAAGAAACATTTACAAGTACTTCAAAATAAATATGCTAATGTTGAATTAAAATTTAGTAATAAAGTTATTTCAGAATTAATTGATTCAAGTGATTATCATCTTTTTGGAGCAAGAAGAGTTACTAAACTAATTAATTCTAAATTAGAAAATGAAATTATTGATCATTTATTAAAGGAAGAAACTAGTATTATGATCGATACTATAAATGAAAAGAAAATCTCTATTTAAGGGATTTTCTTTTTAGTTTAATTTTTATAGAAATTAAGATAAATGATATTAAGAGGATTGCCCTAATATAGGGAACTATATAATAACTATATTGATTAAACATAGTATTATTTGGAAATAATGTAAGAGCTAATATTAGGATAATTGTTGTAATTAAAATAGGAGGGAATTTATTTTGATGATTGTATTTTATACTATTAGAAAGATAATATACTACCATAGAAATAGTAATAAATATTCCAAATATCCACTGGATTACTAAGACATTTTCTATTCTATCAAGAAAGTTAAAAATGCTAATTCTCTTTAATACTATATATTCAGGATATTGATAATTACTAGTAAGTTCTATTCCTAAGTTACCAATAACATCTACTAAAGTTATAAGCATTACTATTATTACTAAGATATAATTAAAGAAGAAATACTTTTTATAATGTTTATTTTCTAATATTTGTTTTTTTGGAATAATTAATAAAGCAAATATCGGTAGTATGTTAACAATTACTATATAAATACTTCCAAGTAATGGTCTGTTTATTCCATATTCTAAAAAAGGTTTAAAGTTATCTATTTTTATTTCAGGAAGTAAACCCATTACTGATATTAAGAATAATATTAAGTTAATTACTACTAGTATTAAAGAAGTTCTAGATATTGTTTCTATTCCTTTTATATTAGCAAGTATTATTATTAAAGAAAAGAGTATTCCGATTAACCAAAAAGGTGTTTCTGAAAGGAACTGTGATACGATAAAGTTAACAAAATTATACATCATGTTAATACCAATCATTAGGATAATTAGAAAATTAATTGTATTAATAATAAATCCTAATTTTTGACCAAATAATTTAGTTATCTTTTGATTAATAGAAAGATCTGGTTCATAGTTAAATATGTATATAAATGCACATATAAGGATTATTCCTATCATTCCTCCAATAATAATACTAAGCCAAGCATCTATTTGAGCAACCTTTATTAGACCAATAAATCCTACTCCTAGAAAAGAAGTTGCTATTATCATTACTAATAAACTACATAATTGTAAATAATTAATTTGATTTTTCATGATTTACTCCTTTTAAAGTGTTTCCTTTTTCAATTAGCTTAATATTGGATGTGATGTTATACTTTAATGATGATAATAGTTTTTCTTTATTGATAGTTTTATAAAATTTATTATTTGTTTTATAGATCGTTTCTTCAAAACCATAAGAATCTATTTTATAATCCTCGGTAATTAATTTAATGTTTTCTTTAATCTTCTCTTTAATTTTTTTATTTATTTTATCTTCTAATTCTTTTATTATTTTAGGATCTTCTAGATTATATTTAGGACAATTTATTTCACTTATATCTCCATTACCATTTATGCTAATACTTATTTCGAGGGTATTTCTTTTATTTTTTATCTTAGTATTACTATTAATAATTTCAATTGACATGTAATTGTTTTGATCACATTTATAATTTATAATAGTATTTTCTAAATTATCATTTATAAAATTATAATAAATACTTTCTTCTAATGATAATGTATTTATAAGTTTATCTTCTTTAAATAATGCTAATCCTGATAATTTAGTTTTACTAGTAGTATCTATTTGTTCAATATTTTCTATCTTATCTTTATCGTTAGTATTGTTAAGTATTTCAACAGTTGGGATTACTAGTTCTTTTCTTTTATTAAGATAATCGCTAATAACTTCCTCAAATGTTATTACTTTACTAGTACCTAAGAAGTCATTATCAGTTTCGATTGTATTTTTAATGTTTTGAGCACTTATATTATCAAGAGGAGTAAGGCATTCAAGAATATCTTTAGCTTTAGAATTTTTAGCAACTACTACTAAGAATTGCTTTCTAACTTCAGCATCTCTAAAGAGAAAATCTAACATATCTTTTATTCCTTCTTTAGCATATTCTTCTCCAATAACTAGTATTTCTAAGTGACTTACATATAGTCTTTTAGGAGAAGATGTAACTATTTTTCTTAGAACTTCCTGCATAGTTTTTCCTTTAGAAGTATAAGTAACTGTTGGAATAGTACTATTAGTGTTACTATTATTACCATTTTTTTTAGTATTAATGACTTGGACAGTTATTTCAAATTCATCATCTATTTTATCAATAGCGACTGCTGATGTAATTGCTAGATTATTTATTTCTCTATAATTATAGCAACCAGTTAATAAACAAGAAAAAACAATTATAATATAAATTTTATACTTATTCATTTTGATCATCCTTTTGTTTTATGTGATTGTCTGATAAGTAGTTAGGTCTTTTTTTTAGATCTTTAAGAGGCATTCTAATAATACTATCTTTTAATTCACTTATAGAAGTAGGTACAAAAGGAAGCAAATAAGGTTTGCCCCATGATTTTAAGCTAGATACTTCTAATAAGAAGTAGATAAAGACAAATACTAAGCCAATTATTCCTAGAGTAGATGCTCCAACCATAAATAAAAGACGATACCATCTTAGACTATTAATAATTTCGATTTCGGTAAAGGGAAGAGAACAAATGGAAGTAAGGGCAATTACAATTATCATAATTGGCGATACTATTCCAGCATTAACAGCAGCTTCTCCTAGGATAAGTGCTCCCACTATTGATAAAGAGCTTCCAGCAAAAGCGGGGACTCTTAAATCACTTTCTCTTAGTATTTCAAAAGAAATCATCATAATAAAAGCTTCGAAAAAAGCAGGAAAAGGAACTCCATCTCTTTGAATAGAAAAACTAATTAATAATTCGGTTGGAATCATTTCTTGATTATAAGTAATAAGCGCTATATAAATAGCGGGAAAAAGTAGAGCGATAAAGAACGATAAATATTTTAAAATTCTGGTTAAAGAAGCATTAATACTTTTATTATAATAATCTTCAGGCGTTTTAAAGAAATCATTTAAAACAGCAGGCATAATAAGAGCAAATGGACAGTTATCTGCTAATATAACTATTTTTCCATCTAATAGAGCATTACTTACAGTATCAGGTCTTTCAGTTGAAATAATTGTTGGTAAAATACTTTTATTTTCTTTAATAATAATATTTTTAATTATATCGATATTGACAATGCCATCTATATCAATGTTTTCTATTCTTTTTTTAATTTTATTAACTAGTTCTTCTTTGGCAACTTTATTTATATATAAAATAGCTGTTTTAGTCTTGGTATATCTTCCTAAATTTAAAGTATCAATCCATAAGTCATTGCTTTTAATTCTCTTTTTTACAAGTCCAATATTTTTTTGATAATCTTCAACAAAAGAATCTTTAGCGCCTCTTAAAGAATTTTCTACATCTGGAGTAGCAATACTTCTAGTAATATTAGCTTTTGTTTCTAAAGCAATATATTCTTTTTCTCCTTCTATTAAAATAATGGTAAATCCTTGATGTAAATAAGTACAAATGCTTTCATAAGTATTTATTCTTTTAGTTTTAAAATTACTTATATTATTTTCAATTAATTCTAAAAGATTTTTCCTTTTATTATAATTTAACTCAATATTATTTAAGCTTCTAATAATGAAATCACTTATTTTATCGCTTGATGTTAATGGTTCATTATAAATTAAGTATATTTTTTTATTATGAATTATTTTTTTTCGATAAGTTATATCTTCAATATTATTAGTTTGTTTTTTTAGTTTTTTAATAATTTCTTCTATCATAGAACTTCACCTAATGTTATTATGCTAAAAAAAAAGAAAAATATTATATGTATTTATAATACTTGTCTTTTTTTTATTAGTTCTTTTCTTTGATTATTTACAGTACTTTCTTTTAATTCTTCTAAAAATATATTAGGATAAGAATTAGGGTTTTGATTATATAAAAGAGTGGTTAAGTAAGTAGTTAAATTAGTATTGGTAAAGAGATTATTAATTAGCTTTAAAAATTTTGTTCTTGATTGATAAGCAAGTGGGAAGAAATTTAGTTTATAGATAATGCTTAAAGTAATGATGGTACAGTTAAAAAGATCAGTTATTTGTAATTCTTTGAAATTATCTAAGTTATAAGATATTCCAGGCATAAGAGTATCATCTAGATCAATTAGTTTTACGTCTTTGTTTTTAACTATTATATTGTCCATATGTAAATCATTGTGAATGATTTTATTTTGGTGCAGGCTTTGTAATCCAATTATTATTTTTCTAGCGAGTTTTAATCTTTGTTCGTAGGGTATATCAAAGTTATTTAGATAATTTTCTAAATTTAGATAATCTTTGTAATAAGGGACGCTAACGCCAATAAATTTATTTTCGTTAGTAATTATTCCATCAGGAATAACGCAGTCTGAAAGATTAGGAATATTACTTAGTACATTAATAGAGGTAAGATTTTGCGGAGTAAAATATTTGGAGTATATTTTATATAAGTGATCATCTTTTAAATAAATAGTAGAACTCCAAAAGTTATTGCCTTTTTTGTATAAAGTTATTTGATTTTTTAAATCTTGATATTCATATTTTTTCATAAATACTCCTTTTAATAGTATTTATTATAATTAAAAAGATATGCTTGTCAAGTAAAAAAACTCCTTAAGGAGTTTAGTAAGAATAATATCTTTTTCCAATAATTTCTTCTGGTTCAACTTTTATATTTTCTTCATTAACACTAGCAGTTCCTTTTATTATTATTGTATCTGTTGATCCCCAAGATTGGCTATATAATAAAATTTGAACATTATTATTGTTTTTTATTATATTAGTTTTACGATCAGAATTTAAATTTTTAAAGTTAAAATATAATTTATTATCTTCGTTTGATATTTGATAGTACATTGGAATAGTTAAAGGTTTATTTTTATCTATTAGAGATAGAAGACAAGTATTATCATGATTTATGATGTTATATATTTCTTCTTTAGAAATTTCTTCATAATTTTTCATAAAATTCCTCCTCTTTTAAGTGTATGCTTAATTAAAAAAAAGTTGAATAAATGTAAACTAGTAAGTTACAAAGCGTTTTTTCTTTAAAACTATTGCGCTTTTATAAGAAGTTATTATATAATTAAGAAAATAGAAAGGGTGTAGTAATGAATGAGTATTATTATCAAGGATTTCCTTTAAAAGAATATTGTTTAAAGAATAATCTTGATTATTGGAAAATATATCATAATCTATATTATTTTAAGAAAAATTATGGTGATAATTTTTTAGATGAAGAACAAATTACTAAGATTATCTTTAAGATGAAAGAAAGAAAAAAATTTAAAATAATAAAAAGATTGGTATTTCTTTTGAATAAAGAAGAAATATTTGATGATGATTTTTATAAGTTTGTTTGTAAAGACTTAAATATTTCTTATAAAAAAGTAAAAGCTTACTCTTTAAATGGTTATCCTTTGAAAAAGGTTATTCTTTATACTTATTATTTTGGACAATCTTTAAATAAAAAGAATGAGCTTTTTATTAGAAAAAATCATTTAGATAAAGTACTTCATTATAAATTAGAAATTAATATTTATACAATGATCGCTTATTATAAATGTGGAGATAATAAATATTTAGAAAATATGCTTTCTTATTTAGAGAAAATAGGAATTAATACAGTAAGTAAGTTATTAAGAAGTTATAATTATTATTTTGATAAAGAAAAGAAGATGGATTTGATCCAAGAAGCTAATTTTATTTTATTTAGTATTGTTAATTCGTTAGCAATTAATAATTTAAAGCAATTTATGAAGTATTTGCACTTAGCTTTAAGAAAAAGATTGAATGATTATTTAAGAAAAAACTTTAAATATCATTTAGAAATGAAAGAGAATATTTTATATAATTTTTAGAAAGAGGGATAGTTTTATTAGAGAAGTATTTGATTATATAGATATAATTTATTGTAGAGAGGATCCTTTATTATATTTAATTAGAAGAGAATTTTATGATTTAGTAAGAGAATCTTATTTAAAATTAAGTTTTAAAGAAAGAAGTTTTATTAATGAGCATATTTTTAATGAAATAGAAGTTTCTGATAAAAATAAAAGTATTTTATTATCTAATGTTTTATTAAAACTTTTATTTATTATTGAAGAAAAATATTATCGAAAGGGTGTATAAAAGATGAATGAATTAATTAAAGAGATTTTGCTTGCTATTATTAGCTTTTTAGGAGGTACTGCAAGTGGATATATTATTTCACAAAAGAAGATTAATAAGATTAAGATAAAAGGAAATAACAATATGGTAGTAGGAAATAATAATAATGAATAAGACTTTAAAAATAAAAGGAAATAATAATCAGGTCGCATTTAAGGGGGATATTTTTAATTTATATGTTCCTAATTATTCTTCATATTACAAGGAAGTAAATAAAGAGATTTCTTTAAAAAATATCTTTTCTTCTAAGATTTTAAAAGTAATTAGTGAAATTAATAAATATGATACTACTTTTAATATAGAAGTACTTGGTAGTTTATTAGAGATTAATTCTTTAGATGAATTATTAGTATATTTTAATACTTCTAAAGAGCCATCTTTTGAGTTTATGGATATGGTTTCTAAGAATATTCATATATCTTCTTCTTGGCTTAAATATTCTAATGGTAATATTTTTGATATAGAATCTATATATTGTTATCCACTTTCTAATTTTTATGAAGTTATATTAGAAAAGAAGCCTTTGAATATTTATGTTATTTTAAAAGAAGGAAAAGATATGGAGATAATGATTTTGCTTCAAATAGATAAATATAAATACCAAAGGTATTACAAAAGTATTGCTTTATATGAAGTAATGGGCGCTACTGGGAAGAGTGAAATTTATGAGTTATATAAATTCTTTAAGAAGTTAAATTCTAATAGCCTTTTATATTTAAATACTTATGGATTATGGCTAAATGATAATATATTTAATGCTATTATGAGCGGAAAGATATATCCTGGAGCAATTCATAAAGAAAAAGAAGGAATAAACTATTTTTATGAAGATTTTCTTGATATTGAACATCAATATTTTGATGAAGATACTTATTTAAAAATGTATAATAAAAACTTTTTAATAGGGCAAGAAATAATTAGATACTATTTAAAGGAAAAATTATGATATAATTATTATAGGAGGATGTTTATGAATAGAAAAAGTGTTTCTGTTATGATTGGTATTGTTATTATTCTTATTGGTACTGTTATCCTAGGAAATAATCTTAGTTGGTGGAACGTTGATATATTTTTCCCAGGCTGGTGGACTTTATTTATTATAATTCCATCTATAATTGGTATGGTAAAAGATCAAACTTATTTTTCTTCTAGTATATTTATTGTTCTTGGTATTTTACTTTTCTTAGCATGTCAAGAAATTATTATTTGGGATTTAGTATGGAAGATCTTACTTCCGATAGTATTTATTACTTTAGGTCTTTCTATTATATTTAAACCTAGTGTTAATAAAATGCAAGGAAAGAAAATAGGAAAAGCTAAACAAGAATATATTGGTATTTTCTCTGGCTCAGAAGATAAGGTTAAGGGAAAATTTGAAGACGCTACTTGTACTGCTGTTTTTGGCGGAGTAGAACTTGATCTTAGAGATGCTTCCATAAAAGAAGATATTGTTATTGATTGCATTTCAGTCTTTGGTGGAATTACGATTAAAGTTCCTGATAATGTGATTGTAAAACCGATTGGAACTCCAATATTTGGTGGAGTAGAAAATAGAGCAACCCAAAATAAGGATAGTAAAATAACAATACATGTTAATTATACGTGTATATTTGGAGGAATTGAAATTAGATAATAACTATCTAATTTTTTTCTTTACGTAAAATATAAAAAACTTTAGCACTCAATATTGACAAGTGCTAATAGGAGTGCTACAATGTAATTGTTGAATGAATCAACAGATACAATAAAGGAGGTATTTTATGAAAAAAGCATTTAAATCAGAATCAAAAAAATTACTTGATTTAATGATTAATTCTATTTATACAAATAAAGATATTTTTTTAAGAGAACTCATCTCTAATGCTAGTGATGCTTTAGATAAGCTATATTATATCTCTTTAACGAATAAAGATTTAAAAGTATCTAGAGAGAATTTAAAAATAAATTTAAGTATAGATGAAAAGAATCGTACCTTAACTATTAGTGATAATGGTATTGGTATGAATGATGAAGAATTAGAGAGTAACTTAGGAACAATTGCTAAAAGTGGTTCACTTTTGTTTAAAGAAAATTTAGATCCTAAGAAAGATGCTCATATTATAGGACAATTTGGTGTTGGATTTTATTCAGCATTTATGGTTAGTGATAATATTACTGTATTAAGTAAGAGCGCTACTAGTGATAAAGCATATGTTTGGACATCTACTGGAGCTTCAGGATATTCTATTGAAGAAGGAGAAAAGAAAGATAATGGTACAGTTATTACTCTTCATATAAAAGAAGATACTGATAGTGAGAGTTATAGTGAATATTTAACTTATGATAAGCTTCGCTCTTTAGTAAGGAAATATTCTGATTATATTAGATATCCAATTACTATTATTCATGACAACAAAGAAGAAACTTTAAATAGCATGATTCCTTTATGGAAGAAAGATAAAAAGGAAGTAACTAAAGAAGAATATGATAATTTTTATATGGATAAGTATTTTGATTATGAATGTCCTTTGAAAGTTATTCCTACATCTGTTGAGGGAGCTTGTAGTTATAAGGGAATTTTATTTATACCAAGTCATGCTCCATATGATTTTTATACTAAAGAGTATGAAAAAGGACTTGCCTTATATGCTAATGGAGTATTAATAATGGATAAGTGTTCAGACTTATTACCAGATTATTTTAGCTTTGTAAAGGGTGTTGTTGATAGTGAAGATTTATCTTTAAATATTTCAAGAGAAGTTCTTCAGCAAACAAAATCTTTAAAACTAATTGCTAAGAATATTGAAAATAAGATAAAAAATGAACTTCTTGATTTATTAAATAATGATCGTGAAAATTATAAAAAATTTTTTAAAGCTTTTGGTATGCAATTAAAGTTTGGTGTCTATAATAATTATGGATTAGATAAAGATAAGCTTCAAGATTTGTTATTATTTTATTCTTCTTCTAAAGAAGATTATATTACTTTAAAAGAATATGTTCAAAATATGAAAGAAGGACAAGATAATATTTATTATGCTTGTGGTGAGATGATTTCTAAAATAGATCATCTTCCTCAAACAGAGCAATTTAAAGAAAAAAATTATGAAGTTTTATATTTAACTGATTATGTAGATGAATTTACTTTGAACGCTATTAGTACTTATGAAGGTAAGAAATTTGTAAATATTAGTAATGAGAATGTTGATTTGGAAGATGATAAATCTAAAGAAGAACTTAAGAAAATGAATAATAATAATAAAGAACTTCTTGATAAGATGAAAGATCTTTTAAATATTACAGAAGTACGCTTTACTAATAAGTTAAAGACTCATCCTGTATGTTTAACTAGTAAAGGAAATGTCTCAATAGAGATGGAAAAAGTTATAAATGCAATGCCTACTGATGAAAAGATTAAGGCTGAGACAGTAATGGAGATAAATCAAAATCATCCAATTGCACTTAAACTTCAAGATCTTTATAAAAATGATTTAGATGAGTTTTCTAAATATACTAAGATTTTATATTCAGAAGCTCGTTTAATAGAGGGATTACCAATAGATAATCCTACAGAAATTAGTAATCTAATATGTGATGTGTTAGCAAAGTAACTAAAATAAAGAAAGGAAGATGATTATTTATGCTACCAAGTAGAATATTTTTTGATAATATGTTAGATGATTTTAAATTTGAGGAAAGAATGAAATGTGATATTTATGAAAAGAAGGGTGTATATCATATTGAAGCAGATATTCCTGGATTTTCTAAAGATGATATTAAGTTAGAGCTTAATCGTGGTAATTTGATTATTACTGCTGAAAAAGAGGAAAAAGAAGAAGAGAAAGATAAAAAGTATATTCGCCGTGAAAGAAATTATTATGGTAAGTACCAAAGAAGTTTTTATTTAGGTGAAGTAGATGAAAATAATATTGAAGCAACCTTTAATAATGGTATTTTAAAGGTAAGTGTTCCTAAGAAACACGAAGAATCTTCTAAGAAATTAATTAGTATTAAATAAAAATATGAAGGACTAGAAAATAGTTCTTCATATTTTTTACTTTAAAAAATAATTTTGTCAAGTATAAGTATATTATCTTGCAATAGAATTTATTTTAAGATATACTAAGATTGTAAAATAGGAGAAAGATAGTAAAAAGAATATTGGGGAAATAAGAAGATATCTAATAATTTGACTATCTAATAAATCTTTTTTCTATTATTAAAGAAAAGCTATGAGATACTAGCTTTTTTTCTATGTATGATTGTTCTTTTTTTGATTAATAATAATTATGAGGAGAGTGTAATAATGAATGAAACTAATGAATTATTAGAATATTTTCACAAGACTACTGATATGGGTGCTAAGAGTACTGAGTATTTGCTTGGATTTTTAAAGAATAAAGAAAATAAAATAAAGAAAGCTTTAGAAGATCAGCATAAAGAATATTTAAAATTTCAAAAAGAAATAGATAAGATTTTAAAAAAGAAAAAACTAGAGTTAAAAGAAGCCGGAGTTATGGCTAATGTTATGTCTTATATGGGAATAAAGATGGAAGTGTTAAAAGATAATAGCGATGCTAAGATGGCTGATATGTTAACTCAGGGACTTACTATGGGAGTACTCGAAGTAAGAAAAAAGTTAAAAGCATTATCTAAAGAAGCTGATGAAGATGTTGTTAAATTAGGAAAAGACTTTTTAAAATTTCAAGAAGATTCGATAGAAAAGTTAAAGACTTTTTTATAAAGAATCTTTTTTTATGCTATAATTTATTATAGGAGGAAGCTTAATGGATAAAGATATTTTATTGATGCCTAAGATTGATTTACATCTTCATTTAGATGGATCTGTTAGAATAGATACTGTGTATGAATTATTAAATAAGAAAGTTTCTTTAAAAGAAATTAGAAAAAACATGTGTATAAATGATGATTCTTCTTCGCTTTCTGATTATCTTAAGAAGTTTGATTTACCTATAAAAGTAATGCAATCTAAAGAAAATTTAGAGAGAATTGCTTTTGAATTAGTAGAAGAGTTAGAAAAAGAAAATGTTATATATGCAGAGGTTAGATTTGCACCTTTTTTTCATACTAAAGAAGGATTATCTTTAGATGAGGTTATTACTTCAGTATTAAAAGGACTAAGAAAAGGGAAAATTAAAGTTGGTTTAATTCTTTGTTTAATGAGGGGATCTTCTTTTGAAGATAATAAAAAGATTGTCTTTTTGACTAAGAAATATCAAGATAAGGGAGTAGTTGGTTTTGATTTAGCAGGAGATGAAGGAAGATATCCTAATTATTTATATAAAGATTTATTTGTATTAGGTAAAGAACTCGGGTTAAATTATACTATTCATTCGGGAGAAGGAGATGGTGCTAGTAGTGTGCTAGAAGCAATTAAACTTGGTACTAAAAGAATAGGTCATGGAGTTAGATGTGATGGTCTTATTGATTTACTAAAAGAAAATAATATTACTTTAGAAGTTTGTCCTAGTAGTAATATAGATACTAAAATAGTAAGTAATATTAAAGATCATCCATTTATGAAGTTATATTCTTCTAAGGTTTTAGTAACTGTTAATACAGATAATAGGACTGTTTCTAATACTAACTTAACTAGAGAATATAGCTTATTAAAAGATGCTTTTAACTTAAAATATGAAGATTTTATTAAACTTAATATTAATAGTGTTAATGCAGCATTTATCTCTTCTTTAGAAAAGAAAAAATATATAGATATATTGAAGAAACACTTGTAAAATATTAAATATTATCTTTCCATAAAGAATAAACTATGGTATAATCACAGGTAAGAGTTAGGGGAGAGATATGAAGAAAATAGTTGTTTTGGGTGGTGGAACAGGCCTTTCTACTTTATTAAAAGGGTTAAAATTATTTCCACTTGATATAACAGCAGTAGTATCTGTTGCAGATGATGGATCTTCTACTGGAAAATTAAGAAAGGAATTTAATATTCCAGCAGTAGGGGATTTAAGAAATGTTTTAGTTAGTTTATCAGAAGTAGAACCTCTTGTTGAAGAGTTATTACAATATCGATTTACTACTAATAGTGATTTAAATAATCATGCAATGGGGAATTTACTTTTAACAGCGCTTTATAATATAACTGGTAGTTTGACAGCATCATTAGAAGCTTTATCTAAGATTATTAAAATTAAAGGAAAAATACTTCCTTTTTCAGAAGATAATGCTACTTTGGTTGCGCATACTAAAAGTGGAGAAACTATAATTGGTGAAAGTAAAATTACGAAAGCTGGGAAAGAGATTGATTATATAGAATATCTAGAGAAAGATATTCATACAACTAAGAGAGTATTAGATGAAATTAAGCATGCTGATTATATTATCTTAGGAATAGGAAGTTTATATACTAGTATTATTCCTAATTTGCTTACTGAAGATATAAAATGTGCTTTAAGGAATTCAAAAGCAAAGAAAATGTATATTTCCAACGCTATGACAGAACATGGAGAAACGGATAATTATACCGTAAGTGATTGTATAAAAGTAATTAATCGTTATATAGATGATCACTTTATTGATGTGGTGGTATCTTCTACTAGTAAGATATCATCTAAAATAAAAAAACGATATCATGAATTAGAATTAAGTACACCAATAAAAATAGACGAAGAAGAAATTAAAAGAATGGGTGTAGAACTTGTTAAAGAAGATTTAATTACAGTTGTTAATGAACAAGTTCGTCACGATTATTTAAAAACTGCATTAGCGGTATTTACTTATATAATAAATAACTAAGTAGGTGATATTATGACATTTTCCTCTAGAGTAAAAGATGAAGTATCAAGATTAGAAACATCTAGAACTGAAAATATTGCAGAATTATCTGCTATTATTCGAAATACAGTTGCTTTAAGTAATAAATCTATTGATATTACCGTAGAAAATAATGCAGTAGCAAGAAGAATATTTAAGTTAATTAAAGATATTTATAATATTACACCGCAGATTACTGTTAGAAAAAGATATAATTTTAATAAGAATTTGACTTATATTCTATCTTTAAAAAATGAGTATAAATATATTTTAATTGATTTATCATATTATGATGAAGATTATAATAAAATAAATATTCCTAAAGACTATTTAATTAGTGATGAAGAAGATTTAAGAGCATATTTAAGGGGATTATTTATTGCTGTTGGTAGTGTTAATGATCCAAAGACTTCTAGATATCATTTGGAATTATTAGTTGATAATTCTAGTTATGCTAATTTTATTAACAATATTTTGAATGATCATCTATTAAATAGTAGAATAATAAAAAGAGAAAAACATTATATGATTTATATAAAAGAAGCTGAAAAAATAAGTGATTTCTTAAGAATTATTAAATCTTATAATGCAGTACTATATTTTGAAGATATTAGGATTTATCGTGATCATAAGAATATGACTAATCGTCTTAATAATTGTGAACAAGCAAATATTGATAAGGTTTTTCAAACTTCTAATGAACAAATTCATGATATAGAAAAATTAAAAGAATATGATATGCTTGATTTTATAGATGAAAAACTTAAGGAAGTATGTAAATATAGATTAAAATATCCAGAATCTTCATTAAAAGAATTAAGTGAAATTATTTCTTTAGAAACAGGGAATGTTATTACTAAATCTGGCTTAAATCATAGATTTCGTAAAATAAAAGAAATAGCTAGTCAAATAAAAGAAAAGTAGTTGTGAGAAAAAAGAAAGTGTGTTATTATATAAATATATTTTATCTTTATTAGTATTAAATTTAAAATTAGTAGAAATATTTATCTTTATTAGAGAAAGCAAGTGGTTGATGAAAACTTGTAAATGAGTATTTTGAATTACATTAGATTTAGCTAATCGGTTTCGATCGTTATTAAAATAAGTAGTAAGATTTTTCTTATTAATTAAGGTGGTACCACGGCTAATTCGTCCTTAGATATTCTAAGGACTTTTTTTATTAATAAAGATTGTTTTATTAAAGGAGGATTATATTTATGACATTAGTAGAAGATTTAAAATGGAGAGGACTTATTAAAGATATTAGTAGTCCCTCTTTAGAAGAAAAACTAAATAAGGGGGGAATGACTTTTTATATAGGAACTGATCCTACTGGGGATAGTCTTCATATAGGACATTTTTCTACATTCTTAATTTCTAAGAGATTAAAGAATGCTGGGCATAATCCAATATTATTAGTAGGTGGCGCTACTGCTTTAATAGGTGATCCTAAACCTACTGCAGAAAGGCCTATTATTAGTAAAGAGGAAGTAGCGCATAATTTTACTTGTTTAAAAAAACAAGCAGAAGAAATATTTGGCTTTGAAGTAGTAAATAATTTTGATTGGTGCAAAGATATTAACTTTCTTGACTTCTTACGTGATTATGGAAAATACTTTAATGTAAATTATATGTTAAATAAAGATATTATTAAAAGAAGAGTAGATGAGGGAATTACGTATGCAGAGTTTTCTTATATGATAATTCAAGCATTAGATTTTTTACATTTATACGAAACTAGAAATTGCACTTTACAAGTGGCAGGATCCGATCAATGGGGAAATATTACTGCTGGAATAGAGCTTACTAGGAAGAAAACAGGAAATGAGATTTATGGATTTACAATGCCCCTTGTAACTAAAGCAGATGGAACTAAATTTGGAAAGAGTGAAGGGAAAGCTATTTGGCTTGATCGTAATAAGACTTCTCCTTATGAAATGTATCAGTTCTTTATTAATAGTGAAGATAGTAAGGTTATAGATTATCTTAAGAAGTTAACTTTCTTATCTAAAGAAGAAATTGATAAATTAGAAGAATCTAATATAAAAGAGCCACATCTTAGAATTGCTCATAAGAAGTTAGCAGAGGAGGTTATTACTTTTTTACATGGTCATGAAGCTTATGAAGAAGCAGTTATGATGGCAGATATTCTTTTTAATAACGATATTAAGAAATTAACAGTAAAGCAAATAGAAGATGTGTTTAATGATTTAGATAAGATTTATGTAAAAAATAATGATCTTCTTTTAGATATTCTTGTTAATAATAATATTTTAAGCAGTAAGAGAGAAGCTAGAGAATTTCTTTCTAATGGAGCGATTACTGTTAATGGAGTAAAAGTATTAGAACTTAATAAAACTCTTAGTGAAGAGGATTTTATTGGTAATAAGTATATTGTAATAAGAAAAGGAAAGAAGAATTATTACTTATTAGAAAAGACTTTGTAAAAAATGGTTATACTTTTTTGATATTTGACTTTTTCTTGAGAATGTGCTAAAATAATGCACCGATATTAAGAAAGGGGAATATTATGGGAGAATTACGTAATAATACTGGTGCGATAATGCATATTTTAAATGAACAATTAAAAAGTACACAAACAGTTTGTCTTGATACTTATAAAAAATTAGTAAAGGAATATGGTAAAGAAAGCGTTAATAGTGCGATTGATGCTATTTATACTAGTGCTTCTTTAGAAGATATATATCCTTTGATGGAAGCATTTGCTGAAATCGAAGATTATCGTTTAAAAAGTGATTTAGAAGAAGAAGCAAAGTTATCTGTTTCTGAAGAAAATACTATCTTTTCTAGAAAGACTGTTACTGATCTATACATGGATGATATGACAGCAATGGATTCTAGTAATTTATTAAGTGCCGAAGAAGAAGTAAAATTGTTTGAAAGAATAAAAAAAGGCGATATGGATGCCTATGATGAAATGGTTAGAAAAAATTTACGTTTAGTAATTTCAATTGCTAAGAAATATGTGGGTAGAGGCCTTGAATTTGATGATCTTGTTCAAGAAGGAAACTTTGGATTAATGAAAGCTGTTGAAAAGTTTGATCTTTCTAAAAAATGTAGATTTTCAACATATGCTACATGGTGGATCAGACAAGGAATTACAAGAGCAATAGCAGATAGTGGTAATACTATTAGAATTCCAGTCCATATGGTAGAATCTGTTAATAAGTTAAATTTTGCTAAAAAAAGATTAGTAGCATCTTTGCATAGAGAACCTACTAATTTAGAATTAGCTAATGAGTTAAGGTGGAGCGAGGCAAGAGTAGAAAGCGTTAAAACTTTAGATTATAGAATGACCTTAATACCTTTGTCTACTCCTGTTAACGAAGATGGTGATAGTACTTTAGCAGATTTTATTCGTGATGAGAATGTTTCTGTTGAAAGAGAAGTGGAGTTAAAATCTCTAAAGAACGTTATGGGAAATGCTCTTGATACTTTAACCTCACGTGAAAGAGAAATTCTGTTTTATCGCTTTGGATTTATAAATGATAAATGTTATACTTTAGAAGAAGTAGGTAATATTTTTGGAGTAACGAGAGAAAGAATTAGACAAATAGAAGCTAAAGCGCTTCATAAATTAAAACAACCAAGTAGAGCTTCTAAATTAAGAGATTATATAAAATAATATTTAAGGGGGAATTAGGATGAATACTAGAAATAATAATATTTCTTTTGAAAATATAAGTGAAAGTGCTTTATATGGGACTGTTGGCCTTGCTGAAAAAAGTGCAGTTGAACTTTATCTTACAGATTTAAAGTATTTTGGAAATTCTGATAGAGTATTAGGAAGAAAAGAAGAACTAAAATTATATGAAAAAATAGTAAATGGTGATGTTGAAGCTAAGAAGATTTTTATAGAATCAAATTTAAGATTAGTAATTTCTGTTGCTAAGAGATATGCTTCTTATAGCAAACTACCTTTATCTGATTTAATTCAGGAAGGTAATATTGGATTATTAAAAGCAGTTGATAAGTTTGATCCTACTCGTGGTTATAAATTTTCAACATATGCTATTTGGTGGATTAGACAATCAATACGAAGGGCAGTTTTATCTCAATCAAGAATAGTCAATCTTCCAACTAATATCATGGATAAAATAGTAAAGATTCATCGGATAGAACATCAATTAACTGATAAATTAGGAAGGACTCCTTCTAAACGTGAGTTGTCTCAAGAATTAAATATTGATGAAGAACTTCTTACAAAGATATTGCATACGGTAGAAGATATTGTATCATTAGATATGTCAGTTGGTAGTGGTAATGAGGCAACAACTTTTGGAGAATTTATATCTGATTCTTCTAATGAATTAGAAGATGATATTAGTAAACTTAGTGATAATATTATTATAAATGAAGCTATGGAAGTACTTACTCCAAAAGAAAGAGAAGTAATTGCACTTAGATATGGTTTAAATGGTGATGATGCTTTAACTTTTCAAGCTATTGGAGATAAATTTGGAGTTACTCGTGAGAGAATACGTCAAATTGAAAACCGTGCTTTAAAAAAAATGAAGGAATCATCTTTAGCACTTAAGCGCAAATAGGGGGATAATTATGAGTGATTCAAAGAAACGAATAGCTAAAGTAATAACAAAAGAAATAAAAGATACTGGATGTTTAAGTTTAAAAACTTATGAAGAATTAATTAGTAAGTATAATATTGGTATGATTGATGAATTTATTTCTGAATATTATTTTAAGTATTTAAATAATAGTAGTCTTGAAATTGGCTCTTATTTTGGACAAATAATAGAAAAGTATCCATCTTTAGGATTTAAAAATTGGGTTCCTTATTATTTATATGTTAAAGATCTTAAAGAAATTTCTCGTCCAAAATTATCTTTAGAAGAAGAAAGAAATTTGTTTGAAAGAGTAAAGCTTAATGATATTGAAGCACGTAATAAGCTTGTTGAAGCTAATTTATTTTTAGTAATATTGATTGCTAAAAAATATATGTCAGCTACTATTCCTTTTGCTGATTTAGTTCAGGAAGGTAATCTAGGACTTATTGAGGCTATTTCTCATTATGATTATAATAGAAATGTTAAGTTTTCTACTTATGCTGGTTATTGGATAGAATCTAAAATAAGAAGAGCTATGATCGATAAAGGTGCAATAATTAGAATACCTTCTTCTAGAACTTATGAGGTTGCTAAGAAAATAGAAAGTTATACAGATGCCTTTTATGGAAGGGTTCACCGTGAACCAACGGAAGGTGAGCTTGCTATTCTATTAGGAGTAAGTATTAAAGTTTTAAATAGTATAAGACTAGCAACAAGTGAGCCTATTTCTGTTGAAATGCTTCAAGAAAATGATGAGTCTTGGGATGAAAAGTTTAGTTATGAACCACTTGAAAATAGTAAAAGCCTAGGGGATTATGGTATATTTGAAAATAACATAGGAGATAATCTTACTTCAAGAGAAATTAGATTTTTGAAATTAAATTATGGCTTTGGTGAAAAAGAAGCTTTACCTTTAGAAAGTATTGCTAATAAAGAAGGAATTACTAGAGAAGCTGTACGTCAAGTAGTAGTTAAAGCAGTAAGAAAATTAGAAAATCATAAAAGGAGATACTTATAATGAACCTTCAAAATGCTCATCTTACTACAAGTGAAATTAGAAAAAAAAGTTCTATTTTACTAAAAAAGATGAATGACGGAAGTAGAAAAGCTAGATTAGAACTTATTGAGTTAAATCTTCCTTTAGTAGTATATATTGCTAGTAAATATAGAGATCTTGCTGATTTTGATGATCTTATTCAAGAGGGAGCTATTGGCTTAATAAGAGCTATTGATTGTTATGCTAAAGAGCAAGAGACTTCTTTTAGTACTTATCTTTATTATAGTATTGTTAGAAGTATTACTACCGAGATATATAGGCAAAGAAGTTCTATGTTAGTTAAACCTAGAACTGCATCTAAGATCGATAAATTACTTAAGGATATAGATATATTAGAAAGTAGGCTTAATAGAAATGCTACTTTAGAAGAAATAGCAACCTATACTGGTTATTCACAAAAGTTAGTAGATAAGATGCTAACGTTTAAAAGAAGAGAAAAATCTTTGTATGATTTAGTTATTAATGATAGTGATTTTTCTGATAGTACTTATTTAATTAATACGCTTATTGATGAAGGGGCCCCTTGTGTTATAGATGAGGTTTTAAATAATGAAGCTTTAGATTACCTTAAGTCATTATTAGATAACAGTGAATTAAATGAACGAGCGATTAAGATATTTACTCAGAGAAATGATTTAGATGGTCGCGGGAAAAGATCACTAACGGAAGTAGGAGAAGAATTTGGAATAACTAATTCTAGAGTTAGTATGATTGATAAAGCTGTAAAGAAAAAATTAAAATTAAAGTATAATTATTAGAAAGTAGGAATACTTTCTTTTTTTAAGGTCTTTTCTTTTTATCAAAAAAAGCTTATAATGTTATTAGGTTAAAAATAGGAGGTATGTAAGTGAGTATATATATAAATGGACATAAAGAAATGACTATAAACAAGAAAATTGTTGAATATATAAAGCCTCAAGTTATTTATATTCCTCTTTCTAATAAAAATGGTGTAGAATATCGGCATTTAATTAAAGAAGGAGATTATGTTTATAAAGGACAAGTGGTTGCTTATAATGATCAGATTAACTTTCCAATTCATTCTAGTGTAAGTGGATATGCTGTTAAGGGAGTTAAGAAGATTATTAATAATGGAGAAAAGATTAGGTGTATAGCAGTTGAAAATGACTTTAAAGAAAGATATGAGACTAGCAAGGGCGCTAAGAGAATTATTAATAAATATGATAAAAAAGAATTCCTTGAGATGTTAAAAGAGTATGGAATTACAGGATTAGGTGGTAGTGATTTCCCTACATTTCTTAAGTATAGTTCTAGTGATAATTTTGAGTATTTATTAGTAAATGGAGTAGAATGTGAGCCTTTTATTACAGCAGATGTTTCTTTAATGTTAGAGCACGCTGAAGATATTTTGGAGGCAGTAGATGCTATTATTGAGATAATGAATTTAAAAAAAGCTATTATTTGTATTAAGAATGTTAATTATAAAGTAATAGAAGAATTTCTTAAATATAAGGGAAGTTATCCTAATATTACGATTTTTCCTACTTTAGATAAATATCCTAATGGATGGGAAAGGAATGTTGTTTCTGATACTTTGGGTATTACTTATAATAAGTATCCTTCAGAAAAGGGAATAATTGTTAATAATGTTAGTACAATATATGCTATTTATGAAATGCTTAAATATAATAGACCTTTAACAGAAAGAGTAATTACAATTACTGGTGAAGGAATTAAGAATCCACAAAATGTTAAAGTAAAAATAGGTGCTTCTATTAAAGAAATTATTAATTATATTGATGGATATAATAATTTAAAAAATCCTTTATTTATTGCAGGTGGGCCTATGATGGGGAAAAGTTTACCTGTTGATGATTTGGTAGTAACTAAAGATTTATCTTGTGTTATTGTAATGGAAGATAATTTTAAATTACCGAAAGAATGTATAAAATGTGGAAAATGTATTGAAGTGTGTCCTGCGCATATTATGCCAGTAGTTATTAAAAATAATTTAGATGATAAAGACGCTCTTAGAAAACTAAGACCTGATCGCTGTATAGAGTGCGGACTTTGTTCATATATTTGTCCTTCTAGAATAGAGGTTAGAGAATGTGTTCGTTTAGCTAAAGAAAGGATGATAAAATAATGAATTTTCATACTAGAGTAGGTAATTTCTTAAAGACAGATAATAGCACTTCTAAGATTATGAATAATCTTCTAATAGCGCTTTTTCCAATATATTTATTTGCTTTTTATAAAAATGGGCTTCTTCCTATTATAAAAGGTTATGGTGATATAGGAAGTTTGTTTCATTTGTTGTTAGTGCTTATTCTTCCTTGTTTAGTTTGCCTTGGGACTGAGTATTTATGGTATAATTATTTATTAAAAGAAAAACGTGATATTAAGTATTTTGTTAATGATACTTACGCATTAATTCCTGGGCTATTTCTTAGCTTAATAATACCGATTAATACACCAGTTTATCTTTTAATACTTGGATCTTTATTTATGATAATTATAGGTAAACTTATTTATGGCGGATTTGGACATAATTTTTTAAATCCAGCTTTAGTAGGAAGATTTTTTATTATGAGTTGTTATGGAGCTATAATTGGTAAAAGTGGAGGATATCTTAATTTATATGAGAAGTCTCTTGATACAATAGCGGGAGCTACTCCTTTAGGAAATTTAGCTTCTTTAAATTATAGCGGTTCTTATCAAAATATAATTACTCCTTTTGGAAGTATTTGGAATTTCTTAATAGGAAATATTCCTGGAGCAATTGGAGAAACTAGTTCTTTATTAATATTACTAGCACTTATTTATTTGATTTTAAATAAGGTTATTAAATGGCGTATTCCCGTTTATTATTTAGGTACTGTTTTTGCATCTACGATGATTATTGGATTTGCAAATGGAATGGGATTATGGTATCCATTATTTCATTTATTAAGTGGAGGTCTTTTATTTGGAGCAGTATTTATGGCTACTGATCCTGTTACTAGTCCACTTACTAAAAATAGTCAAATTATATATGGAATTTCTTTGGGAATATTGACGTTATTCTTTCGCTTTTTAACAAGTTATCCTGAAGGAGTATGTCTATCTATTTTAATAATGAACCTAGTAGTACTTTTATTAAATAAATTCGATATAATATCTTTTAGTAAGAAATATCTTAATTTACTAGTACTTAGTTTAGTAGTTGGAATTTTAGTTATATTTACAATAGTTATTTCTTTTAAAGTAAAAAATAGTGCTTCTTTAGAAGATGAATCTTTTAAGATTTTAGATAAGAAAGTAAATGGTCATGAGACTACTTATCTTGTTAATGGGAAAGGTTTTGGTGGAATGGATTCTTATAAAGTAAAAGTTACTTTTAAGAATGATTATATTGTAAGTATTGATGTTTTAGAAAATAAAGAAAGTTATTATAATTTGTTAGAATCAAGTAATTATCTTAATAAAATTATTATTAATCAGAGTAATTTAGATAATTTAGATACTGTAAGTGGCGCTACTTATTCTTCTAAATTTTTAAAAGAACTTATTACTAAGGTTCAAGATGATTATAAGAGAAAGTAAAAGTCTAATCTTTTACTTTTTTTCATATAATTTTTTAGGTGATAATAGTGCGTTTATCTGATTTACAGGCTAAAGAAATTATTAATGT
Organism: uncultured Bacilli bacterium; assembly: GCA_934149465.1. Taxonomy (GTDB): domain Bacteria; phylum Bacillota_I; class Bacilli_A; order RF39; family UBA660; genus CAKPEZ01. The sequence continues at coordinate 110,401 of CAKPEZ010000003.1, forward strand.
TGATGATGGTAAGAGAATAGGGATGATTATTGATGTTAATGTTGATCCTATTAGTGGGAAAATAAAGAGCTTTTTACTTCAAGAAGGAAGAAATGGGAAGAGGATTTTTTCTAGTAGAGAAGAGTATGAAGTAAAGTGGGAACAAATATTAAAAGTAGGAGAAGATATTATTTTAGTTAACACTAAGTAAACTTTTTGCTTTTAATTTTAAATTTTAGTATAATTATTAAGGTGATTTAGATGCATATAGTTACGAATAATAAATGGGATAAAGTTTTAGAAGAAGAATATAATAAAGATTATTTTTATAATTTGGCAAAGAAAGTGGAAACAGAATATAATAATCCTAATAAGGAGATTTTTCCAAGTAAGAGTAAGATATTTAGGGCACTTGTCTTAACAGATTATGACGATGTTAAGGTAGTTATCTTAGGACAAGATCCATATCATGGTAAAGGGCAAGCTAATGGTCTTGCTTTTGCAGTTAATTCTGGGGTTCCACTTCCTCCATCGGAGCTTAATATATATAAAGAATTAAAAGCTGATTTAGGAATAGAAATTTCTAGAAATGGAGATCTTACATCTTGGGCTAAACAAGGAGTTCTTCTTTTGAATACTGTTTTAACGGTTGAAAAAGATAAAGCTTTTTCTCATCGTGATTTTGGTTGGGAACGTTTTACGGATGCTATTATTGAGAAGCTAAATGAAAGGGAAAAACCTATTATATTTGTTTTATGGGGAAGAGCTGCTATTGATAAAGCTAAACTTATTACGAATAAAAATCATTATATAATTAGTTCTGCGCATCCTTCTCCATTATCTGCTAATAGGGGATTTTTTGGAAGTAAGCCTTTTTCTAAGATAAATAGTCAGTTAATAAAATATCATGAGAAACCTATTGATTTTACTCTACCAAAAAGCACATTGAATTAACAATGTGCTTTTTTTATAATTTTCTTTTGTAATTTAGAATTTAGTTTATTAATAATAGAAAGAATGTTTTTAAGATCTTCTGCTTTATCAGTAGTAACTGAGTATTTTGTTTTAAATCTTTGGAAAGTATGAGCAGATAATGAATCAGAAATAGATTCTAAGTAATAAACATCATATTCTTTGTTTTCATAAGTATTAACTTTAAATTTTGCTTTTGTTCTTTTTTGCCATGCTATATTATAGGTAAAGCGTTCTAGAAGATAAAGATATTCTTCTTCTGTTAAAGTAATATCTTTAGAATAAATAGTAGGAATTCCTTTTGTTTTAGTAATGCTTCTTACGTTTATTTCTTTTTTACCTTGGTAGTTCTTTAATGTATATTCGCAGTAGTTATAAGAACCTTTGTTTTCTTCGAACTGTTTGTTAATATTAGTATTAATATCAGCAAATTCTTCAATAATTGAACTTTTTTTCATTAGTATCCCTCCTTTTTGGTGTTTGTATATTATACCAAAGGTTTTTGCTTTTGTAAAGAAAAAGACCTTAAACTACCTATAATTTAAAGTCTTCGTAATCTTCATCATTCATATTTTTACGATCAAAGTAAAGTCTTTCTTTATAGTGGCATATTCCTGATACAATGTTTGTAGGGAATATTCGCACTAATTTGTTATATTTACTTATGTTGTTATTATAATAAGTTTTAAGAGCTTCTAAAGAATTATCTTTGGAAGCAATGCTTTTTTGAATTTTCTTTCCTTCTTCAATATCTTCTTCTTGAGGAGATATTTCTAGAAGTTTATGATTAATTTCTATTAGTTTTCTATCTAAATCAAAGTTGCTTAGTTTTAGGTGCCTTAGTTTGATAAAGCTATCAAATAATTCTTTTTCATTTTCATTTGCATCATCTTTTTTTACTAAAGATATATATTTGTTTATAAGATCAAATTTACTTCTTAGGGTATTATCTATTTCAGCTTCTACTTCATTAATTCTAATTATATATTCTTGAAAGTGATTATACATAATAGTATAGATAATTAAGATAATACATACTAAGATTATTGTTAATAAAAAATAAATAACAATATTTTCCACTAGTATCACATCCTAGTTAATTATATCATTATTAACTTTTTTGATCAACTATCAATCAAATTTTTTGATGAAATTGATTGGTTCTTCGAATGTGACAAAGTCTAGGTAAATGAGTAAGATTAAATACCATTCTCCAGTATTTGGGTTACTCATGATTAAATGATCTCTTCCTGATTGTTCGATAATTCCGTTAAATACTCGATCTTGCCATTCTTTACTACCAGGAACAGTAATATGCGCTTTAGCCATTTTTCCACGGTTTAATCTTAAGATATTTTCTATGTATGATTGTTCTTGGAAAGTATTGCCATTAGCGACGTTTTGTTCATAGCTAGGAACACTTTGCTGATTTGGAACAGTATTTCCTTCTAAGCCTTGGCCTGGGAAAATTGGATTAGTGTAGTAATTTTCATTCATAATTAATTTCCTCCTAAAAAAATATATGATTAATCTATAAATATATGATAAAATTAGAGATAGGAAAGAAGTGATAATGATGCCTAGATGGACAGAGGAACAGTTATTAGCAATCAATGAAGATCACAGTAATATTATTGTGTCAGCAGGAGCAGGAAGTGGAAAAACTGCGGTATTAAGTGAAAGAGTTATTCGTAAGCTTCAGGATGGTGTTTCAATTAATCATTTGCTTCTTTTAACTTTTACTAAGGCTGCATCTTTAGAGATGAAAGAAAGAATTAGGGATAAGATAAGTAAGATTCCTTCTTTAAGTAGGGAACTTGATTTAATAGATTCTAGTTATATTACGACATTTGATAGTTTTGCTTTATCGGTAGTAAAAAGATATCATTATTTATTAAATATATCTAATAATCCAAAGATTGCAGATCAAAGTATTATTGACTTAAAGAAGAAAGAATTTTTAGATGAGGTATTTGATTATTATTATAGTCTTAATGATTATAAATTTAATAAGTTAATTTTTGATTTTTCTTTGAAAGATGATAATTCTATTAAGAAAGATATTTTAAGAATTTATAATACTTTAAGCTTGTATATAGATAAAGATTTGTTTTTAGATGGTTACACGGAATCATCTTTTGGTGAAAATGCTATAAGAGATGATTTATCAAAGTATCTTTTTCTTCTTAAGAGTAAGATTGATTCTTTGAGGGAACTTATAGAAGAGTTATCTTATTTAGTAGATTCTTCTTATATAGAGAAATTAGAAAGTGTTTTATATCCTTTATTTAATAGCAATTCTTATGAAGATATTAGAAATTATTCTAATATAAAGATACCTATTTTAAGAAATGCTAGTATAGAGGGAAAAGATAAGAAAGAGGAGATTTCTTCTTTAATAAAAGAGATTAATTCTCTTTGTAATTGGGAAAATACTTTGAAGATAGAAGAGAGTATTTTAAAGACAAAGGATTATGTAGAAGTTATTATTGATATTTTGAAGAACTTAGATATTAAGCTTAGTAATTATAAGAGAGAAAATGATTTGTATGAGTTTCAAGATATTGCTTTGTTATCTATAAAGGTATTAGAGGATAATCCTTTAGTAAAAGATGAATTAAAAAATTACTTTAATGAAATTATGATAGATGAGTATCAAGATACTTCTGATATTCAGGAATATTTTATTAAGTTAATAGAGAATAATAATGTTTATATGGTTGGTGATATTAAACAGTCAATATATCGTTTTAGAAATGCTAATCCTTATATTTTTAAAAATAAATATGACTTATATAGTAAGAATATTGGTGGTATTAAGATAGATCTTAATAAGAATTTTAGAACTAGAAAAGAAGCTATTGATGATATTAATATAATATTTAATGATATTATGGATGATATAATAGGAGGAGCAGACTATTTAAAAAGTCATAACTTAGTATTTGGGAATATGACTTATGAAGAAAATAAGAGGGAAGATCAAAATAATAATTTAGAGGTTTATACTTATCCTTATGATAAAGATACAATCTTTTCTAAGGAAGAAATAGAAGCTTTTATTATAGGAAATGATATAAAAAGAAAGATAGATAATAATTTTCAAATATTAGATAAAAATACTAATCTTTTAAGAGATGTAAAATATAGTGATTTTGTAATTCTTATGGATAGAGCAACTAATTTTAATTTATATAAGAAAATCTTTGAGTATTTAAATATTCCTTTAAGAAAATATACTGATGAAAATATTATTGATAAGTATGATATTCTTATTATGAAAAATATTATTAATTTAATTATTAGTATTAAGAAAGAACTTTATGATACTAGTTTTAGATATTCTTTTACTAGTGTAGGTAGAAGTTATTTATTTGAGTATTCTGATGATGAGATATTTGATTATCTTACAAATAATACATTTTATAATTCTTCTTTATTTAAGAAAGCTAAGGATATTTCTTATAATATTGATAGTGAGAATATTAGTCATATTATTGAATCAATAATAAATAGATTTTCTTTTTATAAAAAAATAAATAAGATGGGTAATGTTAGGGATACTTTAATGAGATTAGAATATCTTTATAATTTAGGAAATAATCTTTCTAGTTTAGGATATACTATTTATGATTTTTCATCTTTTATTGATAATTTGATAACAGATCAAAGTGAGATTAAAGTATCTATTAAAGAAGATAGTTTAAATTCAGTTAATATTATGACTATTCATAAATCTAAGGGATTAGAGTATGGAGTGTGCTACTACGCAGGACTTAGTAATAAATTTAATATAAAAGATATAAATGATCGTTTTTTATTAACAAATCGTAAGTTTATCACACCATATTTTGATGAAGGAATTAGATCAACTATTTATAAATCTTTACTTAAAGAAAGTTATGTAAAAGAAGAAATTAGTGAAAAGATTCGTTTATTTTATGTAGCATTAACTAGATGTAGGGAGAAGATGATTATTCTTCTTCCAGAATCTTCTTATATCGAGAAAGAACCTTTAAAGTTAGTTAGTCAATTAATTCGTTATAAGTATCGTTCTTTTGCAGATATTATGAACTCGGTGTTAAGAGATTTAGAATCTTATGTTAAAAAAGTAAATTTGGAAGAAGAGCATATTTCAAGAAATTATGCTTTAATAAAGAAAAACAATTATGAAGAAAATATTCCTTTATCTTCTGAAAAAATAGATTTTATAAATTTAAATTTATCTTTTGAAGAGTATGATAATGAGCATTTTTCTAAGAAAATAGATAAACTAATTACTAAGAAAGAAAAAGAGACTTTAGAATTTGGAAGTTATATGCACTATTTATTAGAGCTTGCTGATTTTAAGAATAAAGATATATCTTTTTTAAATGTGAAAGAACCTTATTATACAAAGATAATGAACTTTATGAATAATAAGATATTTGATAATGTGTTAAATAGTAAGATCTATAAAGAATATGCTTTTTCTTATCAAAAAGATGGTAATTTATATAGTGGAATTATTGATTTAATGATAGAAGATCAAGATAGGATTTTGATAGTAGATTATAAACTTAAGAATATAGATGATCCAGCTTATTTAAAACAGTTAGAAGGATACTTTGAATATATAAAGAGTAAGTCGTCTAAAGAAATTCATCTTTATTTATATTCTATTATTACGGAAGAGCTAAAAAAGATAAAATAAAAGAAAGAAGTTTAAGGTTTAAGCTTCTTTCTTTTTAACATCCATTAAGATAGGTAAGATTATTGGAGATCTTCCTGTCTTTTCAATAAGAAAAGGCATTAATGAAGCAATAATCTCATTTTTAAGATCATTAAAGTTAATAGTTTTATCTTTTAATTTATGATTTATAATATCTTGGGCTTTTAATTCAATTGCTTTTAACAATTCTTCATTTTCATTAACCAAGATATATCCTCTTGTTGTAATTGCTGGCTTTGTTAATAATTCTTTTTTTGTAATATCAATATTAGCAATTACTATTAAGATTCCGTTTTTAGACATTAGTTTACGATCTTTAATGACGATATTACCAATATCTCCAATTCGGTTACCGTCAACATAAATATCATCAGCGGTAACTTTTCCTTCTTGTTTGATACTTTCTTTATCCATATTTAAAACATCGCCATTTCCTAGAATAAAGACTTTTTCTTTAGGAATTCCACATGCGATTGCTAAATCGCCATGGCTTTTAAGCATTCTATATTCACCATGATATGGCATAAAGAATTCCGGTTTTATAAGTCTTAGCATTAATTTTAATTCTTCTTGATTAGCGTGTCCACTTGTATGGACTTCATATAATGAATTAGTATATACTTTTACTCCTTTTAGATAAAGCTTGTTGATAGTTTTTGATATACTAGCAGCATTACCTGGAATAGGAGAAGATGAAAATACGACAATGTCATCAGGCATTAATTTTATTTGTCTATGAGTTCCAGATGCTATTTTAGATAAAGCAGCAAGTGGTTCTCCTTGACTTCCTGTACATAAAAGACATACTTCACTAGGTCTTAATCTATTAGCTTCATCAGGAGTAATAATAATATTTTTATTTTTTATATAACCACATTTAATCGCAATTTCAACGGAAGTATCCATACTTCTTCCAAATAAAGCAACTTTTCTTTTATTTTTACGGCATGTCTCAATAATATGTTTTAATCTATATATGTTAGATGCAAACGTAGCAATTATAATTCTATTATTTGGATGGCTATCAAAGATATTTCCTAAAGCTCCGTCAACACGTGATTCAGAAATAGACATTCCTGGTACTAAGGCGTTAGTAGAATCACTTAGTAAAATCTTTACACCTTTTTGACCAAGTTCAGCCATTTTATGTAAATCACTCATTGGGCCTATTGGAGTTAAATCAAATTTAAAGTCTCCTGTTAAGACAATTCTACCATTTGGTGTATTAATGCTAATACCATGAGAATCAGGTATTGAGTGAGTAGTTCTAAAAAACTCGACATCAATATATTTAAATTTTAATTTGGTTTTATCGTTATAAGTAAATAAATTCTTATAATTAATATTTCGTTCATCAATCTTTTTTCTGATTAATTCAGCTGCTTGTAAGGGAGCATATATACAAGGGATATTAACTAACTGTAATAAAAAAGGTATTCCGCCAATGTGATCTTCGTGACCATGAGTAATAATTAAAGCCTTAATCTTTTTCTCATTTTCTTTTAAGAATGTAAAATCAGGAATAACATAGTCAATCCCAAGTAAATCAGCTTCTGGAAACATAACTCCAGCATCGACAATTACTATTTCGTTATTATACATAACAACGTACATATTTTTGCCTACTTCGCCGAGTCCTCCAAGCGCGAATATTTTGGTTTTTAAATCATTTTTTCCTTTCAAAGTGTTCCTCCTTTCTAAAAAAAGATTATTAACTTAATAATTATACATCAATTTATACGTTTTGTCTAGAAATGATTTTTTAAAAGTGTTAAAATGAATTTATGAGTGTAGGTGGTAATATGGATTTTTTAGAAGATGATTTATTAATTATAATTCCAAGTATTATAAGAGAAAAAGTATATTCTTATTTGAGCGAGAAAAAAGATTTATATAATATTAAGATAACTACTTTTAATGAAGTAAAGGAAAGACTCTTTTTTAGTTTTAAAGAAGAAGTTTATCTTTATTTAAAAGAAAAATATAATTATAATTATGATGTTATTTCTAAGTATTTAGATAATCTTTATTTTCTTCCTTTAGTAAGTGATAATCCTAAAATAGAGAAGTTAATTTCTTTAAAAGAAGAACTTATTAAAGAAAATCTTCTTATTTATGATGATTATTATAAATATTATTTAAGAAATTATAAAGTCTTAGTATGGGGATTTGATGTTTTATCTGCTAGTGAGAATTTAATTGTAGAAGAGATTTCTAAATATACTAAGATAGATATTATATTAAATAGTAAAGGGAAATATCGTCCTAACAAAGTATATTCTTTTAATTATATAGATGATGAGATTATCTTTGTTTTAGATGAAATATCTTCTTTAATTGAAAAGGGAATACATCCTTTAAACATTTATTTAACTAATGTTAATGATGAATATTTATATCCTTTAAAAAAATATTTTTCTTTATATAATATTCCTCTTAATATAGAAGATAAGTCTTCTTTAATAGAGATTCCTCTTACTAAGTTTTTCTTAGATAATTATGAAAATGATGTTGAAAGTACTTTAAATCTTATTAAAGATAATTTTGATTTAGAAAATAATCTTAATAATAAAATTTACAATAAGTTAATCAATCTTCTTAATAAGACTTCTATTTATGATAAATCTTATTTAAAAAGATTATTCTCTAAAACTTATATTAATAATACTAAATATAAGAATGGAATTAATATAGTAGAATTAGAAGAAAACATCTTTACTGACGAAGATTATGTTTTTGTTCTTTCTTTTAATCAGGGAATTATTCCTAAGATATATCAAGATGAAGATTATTTAGATGATTCTTTAAAGAAAGAATTAAACTTAGATACTAGTACTTTAAAAAATAAAAACTCTAAAGAAAAAGTAATTTCTAGTTTATCTAGAATTAAGAACTTAGTAATTACTTATAAAGATAACAGCCTTACTGAAAGCTATTATCCTTCTAACTTAATAAAGGAATTAGGCTTAGAAGTAATATCTTGTAAACCATCTTTAAAAAATAAATCTTATTCTAAAGATTCTCTTTATTTAAAACTTGGTATGAACTTAGATAATCTTTTAAAATATGGTACTATTAGTCCAGAATTATCTTTATATTATTCTAATTTACCTCACGATTATCAAACTTATAATAATAAATATAAACAAATAGATCCTTTGAAACTAAGAAAATATCTTAATTCTAAGTTAGTTTTATCTTATTCTAGCATTAATACATTTTATAAATGTAGTTACCGCTATTACTTAGATAATATCTTAAAAATAAATTTAATAGATGAAACTTTTTATACAATGATAGGTAATTTATATCATTATGTTTTATCTAAAATATATAAAGAAGATTTTGATTTTAATAGGGAAGTTAATAATTTTCTTAGTAAACAAGATTTAACTATTAAAGAAAAATATTTTACAAATAAATTAGTAGAAGAATTATCTTTAATAGTAAAGACTATTCTAAAACAAGAAGAAGATGTTTCTTTAAAGAAAAGACTTCTAGAATATAAAGTAGAAATAGATGAAAGTGATTATGAATATAATATTAAATTTAAAGGCTTTGTTGATAAAGTTATTTATGATGAGATAAATGATCAAACTCTTGTTAGTGTTATTGATTATAAAACAGGGAATGTTTCAGGTAATATTAATAATTTAATATATGGTTTAGATATGCAGCTTCCTAGTTATTTATATTTACTTAAGTATTCCAATGTCTTTTCAAGTGTTCGTTATATGGGATTTTACTTACAAAGACTTCTTCATAGTGAAATTGTTTATGATAATAAAAAGTCTTATCTTAAACAAAAAGAGGATTCTCTTCGTTTACTTGGGTATTCTAATAGTGATGAAGAAATATTAGAATTATTTGATCCTTATTATCAAGATAGTCATTTTATTAAGGGAATGAAAAAAACTGAGAATGGGTTTTCTAGATATTCTAAAGTATTAAATGATAATCAAATTAATAATTTAATTCTTTTAACTAAAGATAATATTAAAAAAGCTTCTAAAGAAATAGTAAACGCTAATTTTAAGATAAATCCTAAAAGAATAGATGGGATAAATCTTGGATGTGAATTCTGTAAGTATCAAGATATTTGTTTTTTTAAGGAAAATGATATTGTTGATCTAGAAAAGCAAGATAATTTGGATTATTTAAATTAAAAAAATAAGTTCTTATGAACCTATTTATCAAAATCTAAATGTTTTCCAAGAATTACTAATGATAGTATTCCGCAAGCGAATACTATAACATAGATGAGTCTTGTAAGAAGACTTCCTGCTCCTAGCAAGTATTCAACTAAATTAAAGTCAAACATTCCAACTAAGCCCCAGTTAATCGCACCAATAACGGTAATTACTAGGGCTGTTTTTACTAAACCTTCCATTTTTCTTCCTCCAATCTTTTCTGTTTATATTCTTACCCCAAAAATAAAAAAATATTCATCATATTACAAAAGAATATTCCATATAATTTGGTAGAAAGATAAATGAGGTGATATTTTGAAAAAAAAGCTACTAGGATTATTCTTGATATCGATATGTTTTCTTGTTGGATGTGGTAATAAAAGTGAGAAAAACATAATAAAAGATGCTTCTTCTAAAATAGGAAAATTAAATAGTTATTATTTAGAAGGAGAAATGACTATTATTAATAATGAAGATACTTATACTTATGATGTTAATGTATCTTACCAAAAAAATAATAATTTTAAAGTTAATTTAAAAAATCGTTCTAATGAACATGAACAAATTATTTTAAGAAATAAAGAAGGAGTCTATGTTATTACGCCATCTTTAAATAAAAGTTTTAAATTTCAAAGTGAATGGCCATATAATAATTCTCAAGTATATTTACTAAAATCTATTTTAGATGATTTAGAAATAGATAAAGAAAAAACTTTTGAAAAAAAAGATGATTATTATATTTTCTCATCTAAAGTAAATTATCCTAATAATAAAAGATTAGTAAAACAAATTGTATATATAGATAAAAACTTAAATATTAAAGAAGTTCAAGTACTAAATAGTAATAACGAAACTCAAATTAAGATGATCTTTAATAAAATAGATTATAAGCCTAAATTTAAGGATAATTACTTTGAGTTAGATGAAAATCTAGATACTGTAAGTAGTGAAGTAGATCCTACTGGAAAAATAGATGATATAATTTATCCAATGTATCTTCCTAATAATACACATCTATCTAATAAAGAATTAATTACTACTAATGAAGGAGAAAGATTAATCTTAACTTTCTCTGGAGATAATCCATTTATGCTGATAGAAGAAACCGCTAATTACGAAAAAGAACATACTGTTATTCCTACTTATGGCGAATTAGCAATGTTAGTAGATACTATTGCTGTTGTTAATGATAATTCTATTAACTGGATTAGTAATGGTATTGAATATTATGTAGTAAGTGAAGTAGTAAATGCTGATGAACTTTTAGAAGTAGCAAGATCTATTAGTACAATTCCTGTTTCCAAATAGTGTAAAATTATTAACAAAACTAAAGAAACTATGATATAATGACTTTAGGTGATGTTATGGGAAGAGAATTAAAAAGAAAAAATAAAAAACAAGGTATAGAAGTAGAAACTACTTCAAATGAAGAAGAGGTAGAAGTAAAAAAGATTTTAAAAGTTCTTCTTTTTGTCTTGGGAGTGCTTGTAATTGCTTATTTATTAGTTGGAATATTTATTACTAAAGAAATTAAACTTGATTGGTTTAATAAAAAAAATAGCGTTGATATTAATCCTAGTTATTTATTAGCAAGTGAAACTTTTAATCAAAAAGAAGATACTTATTATGTATATTTCTATGATTTTGATAATTATAATGCTCAAATAGAATCTAAAATTGTTAGTAAACTTTCTAATGATAGAATATATCGTGTTGATTTAGGTTCTGCTTTTAATAATAATTATTTAAGTGATAATGGGAACGCTAGTGCTTCTAATAAAGAAGAGCTTAAAGTTAATGGTATTACTTTAATAAAGGTAGAAAATGGCTCTAATGCTGGATACTATGAAGGAGAAGAAGCAATTAATAGTTTTTTAAATAATTAATAATGGTGATATTTAATGATTAAACTTTATATAGATTTTGATGGTGTTATTTTAGATACTGCAAAGAAATTTGAATTTCTTTTAAATAGTGGAATGATTCCTAGAAAAGATAAGAAGGCTGTTTTAGAATTTTTTACTAATATAGATTGGCCTAATTTAATAAGAAATACTAATCAGATAAACAATAGCATTGATAAGATTAAACTTTTAGATAAGAGTAATCTTTATGATATTGCAATATTAACACATGTTTTATCTTTAGAAGAAGCAAATGCTAAGATAAGATATTTAGATAAAGAACTTCCTGGAATAAATGTTATTCCAACTCATAAGAGTATTAAGAAAAATCATCAAGTAGATGCTTATGGCTCTATATTAGTAGATGATTACTTAGGTAATTTAATTCCTTGGCGAGATGATGGAGGATTTTCAATTAAGTTTGCTGATCATATAAGTACTAATGAATTTATTACTATCGATAATTTAGAAGAGTTAATAACTTTATATCCTAAAATAAAAAGTAAAGTCTTAAAGAAATGTCAAGAATAATGACGTTTCTTTTTATATATGTTATAATCTAAGAGTAAGAAGGTGTAATTTTGAAATGTATTTTACTTTGTGCTGGGTATGCTACTAGGTTATATCCTTTAACTTTAAATTATCCTAAAGCTTTGCTTCATATTGAAGAAAATAAGCCTGTATTAGATTATATCTTAGATAAAGTAAATGAAGTTAAAGAAGTAGATGAGATATATCTTGTTACTAATGCATGCTATTATGATTTATTTGAAGAATGGAAGAATAAACATATTAATAATAAAAAACCGATAAAATTAGTAAATGATCATACTAAGAATAAAGATGAGCGTTTGGGTGCTGTTGGAGATATTGAATATGTAGTTAGAAATGCTAATATTAAAGATGATATTATGGTTATTGCTGGGGATAATCTTTTTGATTTTGATTTAACTAAGTTTACTAAGTATTATTATGAAAAAAAATCTCCAGTAGTATGTATGAGGGAAACAGATGATTTATCTTTACTTCAAAGAGTTGCAGTAGCAAAGTTAGATTCTAATAATAAGATTATTTATTTTGAAGAAAAGCCTAATAAACCTAAGAGTAATCTTGCTGTATTTGCTGTATATATTTATCCAAAAGAAGTACTTCCTTTATTAAGTAAATATGTAAATGGTGATAATATAGTAGATGCTCCTGGATATTTTATTTTATATCTATATAAATTATTAGATGTATATGGATATCTTTTTGAAGGAGAGTGCTATGACGTTGGTACTCATGAGACTTTAAGGGAAGTTAGAGAAAATCATTTATGAAAAAGAAAATCTTATTATTAATTGGAATAATCTTAATAATTAGTTTATTTATTCTTAATTATTATAATTTACTTTATAATAAGGTATATTCAATGGAAAGCTTTCATATAAAAAGAGTTCTTAGTGATATAGATTATGATCAAGATGGGATAGATGATTATACAGATATTTTACTTGGTGCAAGAGAGTATGTATCAAGTAAACCTATATATAAAAGTGCTTACTATCAAGGAGGATATCCTCCTATAAATGAAGGCGTATGTACTGATGTTATTTGGTATGCTTTAAATAAAGCAGGATATTCTTTAAAAGATATGATAGATGAAGATATTAAGAATAATATCTTAGATTATCCTAGAGTAAATGGAAAGATAGATTCTAATATTGATTTTAGAAGAGTTGCTAATTTAAAAGTTTTCTTTAAAAAATATACTTTAAGTTTAACTAATGATTTAGATAATCTTTCTTCTTGGCAACCAGGAGATATCGTTATATTTGAGCATCACATAGGAATAATATCAGATAAACGTAATAAAAAGGGATATCCTTATTTAATTCATCAATCAACAAGACCTCTAAAAGAAGAAGATGCTATTTCTAAATATAAAATAATTGGACATTATAGATTTAAACTAAATAATGTATAAAAACTCTCCTTTCGTATCTTAATAACTTACGAAAGGAGAGTTTTTATGGCTCGTCATAAAGTAGAAATAGTAAGTGTAAATACAGCTAATATCAAAGTACTTAAGAATGAAGAAATGCAAGCATTATTTAAAAGACTAAACGAAGGAGATAAAAGTGCAAAAGATATTCTTGTTAATGGGAACTTAAAGCTAGTATTAGCAATCTTAAGAAAATATAATAATAGAACTGATAATATGGATGATCTTTTTCAAGTAGGATGTATAGGTCTTATAAAAGCTATTGATAATTTTGATTTAAAACATGAAGTTAGATTTTCTACCTATGCAGTTCCAATGATTGAAGGTGAAATAAAAAGATATATAAGAGATAATAACTCAATGAGAATATCTAGAAGTATTAAAGATTTAGCTTATAAAATACTTAAAATAAAAGAAGAATTAACTATAGGTTCTAAAGAACCTACTACTAAAGAGATAGCAGATTATTTAGATATTCCAGAATATGATATAGTAAATGCCTTAGAATCATTAAGAGAACCTATGAGTATGTATGAACCTATCTATAATGATGGAGGAGATACTATTTACTTATTTGATCAGATTGCTAATAAACAAGATGATTATGACTTAGAATTAAAAATTGCTTTAAGAAAGGCAATGGGAGATCTAAAAGAAAGAGAAAGAAATGTTTTAAATGAAAGATTTGTCATAGGAAAAACTCAAATGGAAATAGCAGAAGAACTAGGAATATCTCAAGCTCAAATATCAAGAATTGAAAAAAATGCAATTAAAACATTAAAAAAAATTGTTAAATAATCTTGTCAAATCATAGTAATTAGTATATACTATAAAATATAAAAAACGAAGAACAAGAGGAGTAATTTATTTAGTACTTACTAGAGAGAAAAGTATTTGGTGGAAGCTTTTTTAAAGAAGAATAAATGAAGGTTGCTTGGGAGTTATTATGGAAAAGATAATCGGTCATGCGTTATAGTGTTTGAGTAATAAAATAAGGTGGTACCACGAATATTCGTCCTTTGGAGGGTGAATATTCGTTTTTTTATGAGAGGTGAAGAAAAATGTTAGACAAAAAATATAATACTAATGAAAAAGAAACTAAATGGATGGAATACTGGGAAAATGAAAAAATCTATGAATTTAAGCCAGATAAAAGAGAAGTATATTCAATAGATACTCCTCCTCCAACAGTAAATGGAAAAATTCATATAGGACATATCTTTTCATATTCTCAAGCAGAAATGATTGCAAGATATAAAAGGCTAAAAGGATATAACGTTTTTTATCCATTTGGTTTTGATGATAATGGTCTTCCTAGTGAAAGATTAGTAGAAAAAGAACAAGGCAAAAAAGCCCATGAGATAGGTAGAGAAGAATTTAGTAAGATGTGCTACGAAACTACTGATAAGTATGAAGCTGAATTTAAGAAGCTTTTTAAAAGAGCAGGTTTTAGTGCTGATGTTGATAATGCTTATAAGACAGTAAGTGATAAAAGTGCTAAAATAAGTCAATTATCTTTCTTAGAATTAGTAGAAAAAGGTGCTTGTTATCATAAAGAAAGTCCTGCATTATGGTGCAATGAATGTTTAACATCTATTGCTCAAGCAGAACTAGAAACTAAGAAAATTAAAACTACTTTTAATTATTTAAATTATGAAACTACTGATGGAGAAATATTTACAATTGCAACTACTAGACCAGAATTAATTCCTGCTATTGTATGTGTATTTGTAAATCCCAATGATGAAGCTCATAAACATTTAATTGGTAAAAAAGCTCATATTCCAGTAATTGACGAAATAGTTCCTATTATGGCAGATGAAAAAGTTGCAATTGATAAGGGAACTGGCGTTGTTATGTGTTGTACTTTTGGAGATCAAACAGATATTGAATGGTGGAAAAAATATAACTTACCACTAAAAAATATCTTTACTAAAGATGGACATATTGTTGATACTGTAAAAAAATATGGTAATCTTACTATTAAGGAAGCTCGTAAACAAATAATTGAAGACTTTGAAGAAAGTGGATATTTAGTAAAAGTAGAAGATCTAGAACATGAAGTTCAAACTCATGAAAGATGCGGAAAAGAAGTAGAATATACTGTTATGAATCAGTGGTTTATAGATACAATGAATCATAAAGAAGATTTTATTAAAATAGGAAATCAAATTAATTGGTATCCAAAACATATGAAAGCCCGCTATGAAGAGTGGGTTAATAATATTGCTTGGGACTGGTGTATATCAAGACAAAGATATTTTGGAGTACCATTTCCAGTTTGGTACTGTGCTAATTGTAAGAAAGTAATACTTGCTAATAAAGAAGACCTTCCAGTTAATCCATTAACTGATAAACCAAGAAATGCTTGTATTTGTGGATGTAATGAATTTATTCCTGAACAAGATATTATGGATACATGGCAAACATCTTCTGTTACTCCACTTATTAATATGCGTTATGGAGAAAAAGATAACTACGAAGATATCTTAAAACCTATGAGTTTAAGATGCAATGCTCATGATATTATTCGTACTTGGGACTTTTATAGCATTGTAAAAAGTTATTATAACTTTAACATGAAGCCATGGAACAATATCATGATATCTGGATTTGTAATGGCTAATAAAGGAGAAAAAATATCTAAAAGTAAGAGTAATTCTAAATTAGAACCATTTGAATTATTAGAAACTTATGGAGCAGATGTCGTTCGTTATTGGGCAGGATCTGGTAAACTAGGAACTGATATTATCTTTAATGATGAAACTTTCTTAAGAGGTAAAAAACTAGTAAATAAGATTTGGAATGTTTCTAAATTTATTGAAATGCACTTACAAGATTATAAAGATCGTGAATTTACGGAGTATGAATATATTGATAAATGGATTTTAGGTAAATTTAAAGAAATGGAAGAAAGCTTTAATAAATATCTAGAAGACTATGAAATAGGACTTGCCTTAAATGTATTAGAGAAATTTTTCTGGAATTTCTGTGATAATTATATAGAAATTGTAAAACATAGATTATATCGTCCAGAAGAATTTGGAGATATTCCAAGATATTCTGGTCAAAAGACAGTATATACTTTATTATATAAATTACTTCAAGACTTTAGTATTTTCTTCCCATTTATCACTGAAGAAATATATCAAGAACTATATCATGATGAAAAATCTATTCATTTAACAAGAATTAAACCTTTGGAAAATGATTATAATAGTGAGAAAATCAATGGAGATATGATTATCGAAATAATAGGTCAAGCTAGAGGAGAAAAAACTAATAATAACGTATCTTTAAAAACTCCAATTAAGAACTTAGATTTAAGTTTAAGTAGTGATCTAGAAAATGCGATTAATCTATCTATTAAAGATTTTAAAGCTACTTTGTTTATACAAAATTTAAATATTAGTCATATAGATAAAGATTATCTTATTAATAAAATTGAACTTAACTTAGAAGAAGCCTAATGGCTTTCTTCTTTTTCTTATATTAAAAATGATTAATAATAATATAATTAGTTTAGAACAGACTGAAGTTGAATTTTTCCCTAAGATAACTGATGTTGTAATACCTAAGACAATCGGTGGAGTTACAGTAAAGAAAATAGGCGAACATTACGATAGTACAACAGAAAATTATGCTGGTGCTTTCGAAGGTAAAGGGTCAGTAAATGTTGTAATACCGCGTAGAGTTACTTATGTAAGTAATGCATTTGATGAGAATGCTTCTTATAGATATTATGATGAATTATGTGCTAGCGATGTTCCCAGCTAAATAGTATTTCTATTTGTTCTTTTTCTAATATTTACTATCTTGGTTATACGTGTTATAATATATAATATAATTATTATTATGAAGGGAAGGCGTATTTTATGTATTGTGGAAACTGTGGTAATAAGTTAGAAGAAGGACAAGAAGTTTGCTTAAAATGTGGAAAAGTAGTTCGTAATATTAATAATAATTCTAGTAATTCAAATAGTAATCCTAATGCAAAATCTAGAATAGCAGCAGGTGTACTTGGAATACTTTTAGGTGCTCTTGGTATTCATAACTTTTATTTAGGATATACTAATAAGGGAATTACTCAATTATTAATAACTGTTTTAAGCTGCGGAGTATTATCTTTTGTATCTGCTTTATGGGGACTTATTGAAGGAATAATGATTTTAGTTGGTAGCATTAATGTTGATGCTAATGGAGACGTTTTAAAAGACTAAGATGAATAGACTAATTAAAAGTTTAGCTATTTTAATACAAGGAATAATATTATATTTATACCTTAAGTTAAATATAATATTTCCTTGTCTTTTTTTAAAGTATTTGCATATTAAGTGTCCTACTTGTGGAATGACAAGAGCATTTTTAGAAATATTTAACTTAAATTTAGGAAAAGCATTAGCTTATAATTTGCTTAGTATTCCTTTGTTTATATTGATATTAGTTAGTAATAGTTTGCTTGTTATAGATATTATTCTTGATAAAAAATATTTAGATAAACTATATAATAAAATATTTTCTCATTATCAAATAATTATCTTAATATTAATAATAAATATGTTAATAAATACTGTTAAGTGAATATAATATTAATAAATAATCTTGCTATAAGAGATTTAGTTATGATATAATGAGTCTAGATTTAAATGTTTTATTCCTATTGCTTCCTTGCTAAGAAGTTTAAGATATCCGTTAAATCAAAGCTTATAAAGGAGGTATGTTATGAACTATACAGATGAAAATATCACTTGTAAAGATTGTGGTGCAACTTTTGTTTTTACAGCTGGTGAACAAGCTTTTTATGCTGAAAAAGGTTTTACTCAAAAACCAGTAAGATGTAAGTCTTGTCGCGAAGCACGTAAAGCTCGTATGAATGAACGTAAAGAAAATAATAAGTAGTAAAAAAACGAATTATCTGTTAAAGGTAATTCGTTTATTTTTCTATTATTTTTTCATATTTAGAAGGATATTTATTTTTTAGAAAGTGCATACTTAATGATATTGCTTCATCTTTTCTAGGGCCTCTAAATATATCGTGAGTACAATTATTTAGATATACTAACATCTTGGTATTACTTTTGATAGTAGAATAGACGTGTTTAACACTTCCTTCTGGGACTAGTTTATCTTTTTTACCATAGATAATTAAAACAGGAACAGTTACATTACTTGGATCGTTATAATGCTCTTCAATTAAATTCATAAATTCAGTAATAGTTGGAATTGGTACTTTAATAAGTCTTGTAATAACGTCAGAATTATTATAATCTTTTAGTACTTTAGGTAATTCTTTGATACTATCAATTACTTTTAATTTATCATTTTTAAAGATAAGATACTGAAAAGCGGGTGCTGCTAGGATAAGTTTTTTAACTTCTTTATATTTAGATGCTAGATAGCACGCAATAACTCCACCCATGCTATGACCAATTAGATAAATTTTTTTATATCCTTCATTTATTAATTTTTGAATATGATCTTCTGCAGATTTTATCCACATATCTTTATTTACTCCAGTTAAGGTATATTTATCATGACCAGGTAGGGTAAAAGTATATACATCAAAATTATGTTGATATTCTAAAGTATTAGCGAGTTCTTCAATATCATAAGTTCCTCCAGCAAATCCATGAATAATAAGAATAGCTTTTCTAAAATACATTATATTCACCTCTTTCTATATTAATTATATAATAAAAAAATTAAAAGATAAAGCTAGTATATTTTTTATTGTAAATAATTTTTCTATTTGTTATAATTAATATGTTTGGATGGTGAATATAATGTATGATACTATAATAGTAGGAGCTGGTCCAGCAGGACTTTTTACAGCGTATGAACTAATTACTAAGAATAAAGATCTTAAGATTTTACTTATTGATCAGGGAAAGTTTGCTAAGGATCGTTTTTGCCCTATGAATAAGAATAATATTCCTTGTGTTAATTGTAAACCTTGTAATATTATGGCTGGTTATGGAGGAGCAGGTACTTTTTCAGATGGAAAATTAAATTTTGTACCTAAACTTGGTAAATCTGATTTATTTAAATATATGGATAGTAAGAAAGCTTATGATTTGATAGATGATACAGAAGAGATATTTAATAAGTTTAATATGAATAGTGAAGTATATCCTTCTAATATGGAAGAAGCTTTAAGTATTCAAAAAGAAGTTGCTAAGGAAGGCGCAAGACTTTTAATTATAAAACAAAAACACTTAGGTAGTGATAATTTGCCTAAGTATATAGAAGAATTTACTAGATATTTAGCAGATCATGGTGTAGAAATATTAGATAGATGTGAAGTATTAGATATTATTAAAGAAAAAACTAATTATGAAGTTATTACTAATAATAAGAAGATAAGATCTAAGTATGTAGTAGTAGCTCCTGGTAGAACTGGTGCTAAATGGGTTCAAGAGTTTGCTGATAAACATAATATTTCTTATTTATCTCAAAGTATTGAGATTGGTGTTAGAGTAGAAGTAAGAAAAGAAATTATGGAAGATATATGCTCTATTATTTATGATCCATCTATATTTATTAAGACAGATACTTATTCTGATGAAATAAGAACTTTCTGTACTAATCCAGGAGGATATGTTACTAAAGAAAATTATTATGGTTTTATTTGTGTTAATGGACATGCTTTAAAAAATGTAAAATCTGATAACTCGAATTTTGCTTTTATTTCTAAAATATCTTTAACTGAGCCTGTTACTAATACTAGATTATATGGTGAATCTATAGCAAGAATTGCTAATGTATTAGGAGATGGAAAACCTATTATTCAGTCTTTAAAAGATTTACGAAATGGAAGAAGAAGTCAGTGGCATAGATTAGAAAAATCTTTTATAACGCCTACTTTAAAAGATTGTGTAGCAGGAGATCTGGCTTTAGTTCTTCCTCATAGAATTATTACTAATATCTTAGAAGGATTAGAAAAGTTAGATAAGATAATACCTGGAGTTAATAATGATGAAACTTTATTATATGGCCCAGAAATTAAATTTTTTAGTAATGAGATAGAAACTGATAATAATTTTAAACTTAAAAATGATAATATCTATTTCATTGGAGATGGTGCTGGTAAAGCCGGTAATATTGTAACAGCAGCCGCTACTGGATTAGTTGCAGCAAGAGATATACTAAATAAAGGAGAATTTTAAAATGAAAAGAGAAGGATATATAACTTGGGATGAATATTTTATGGGAATTGCTACTTTATCAGCAATGCGTAGCAAAGATCCATCTACACAAGTAGGAGCATGTATTGTATCTACTGATAATCGTATTTTGTCAGTAGGTTATAATGGAGCACCTCGTGGATTATCTGATGATGCTATGAATTGGGGAAGAGAAGGAAACTTTAAAGAAACTAAATATGCCTATGTATGCCATGCTGAGTTAAACGCTATTTTAAATTATCGTGGTTCTTTGAATGGTGCTAAGATATATGTTGATTTATTTCCTTGTAATGAATGTGCTAAAGCTATTATTCAGTCTGGAATAAAAGAAATTATTTATAAGAATGATAAATATAAAGACACGGATTCTGTAGTAGTATCTAAGAAAATGCTTGATACTTGCGGAGTTACTTATAGACAGTATATTCCAAGTAATAATAAGATAGAAATAAGTTTATAATAAAAAACGCTTTAATAAGTATATTTACTTAAAAAGCGTTTTATTTATTTGTATTAGCGTAATAATTATATTCAGATATTTCTTCTAATATTATTTCTAATTCATCAATATTATTTTCATTTAAGTAATTATTAACATCAAAGATTAATTCTTCAATATTATGATAATCGTTATAATTAAAATTATATTTCTTTAAAATTTCTACTTGTCTTTCTGATAAGTACATTCCATTATAATTATGATGAAAATCTTTTCTAGCATTTTCTATTATATTATCAAAGTCCATTATTATTCCTTTCTTTAAGTTCTATATAACTATTTCTAGATAAATTTTATACGTGGTGTTCACGAAGAGAATTGAACTCTTAACCTTTTCCTTCGGAGGGAAACGCTCTATCCAGTTTGAGCTACGTGAACTTATAAGTCTATAATAAGACCAATAGGGCAGTGATCACTACCAAGTACATCACTATATATTATAGCATTCTTTATCTTAGAAGTTAAATCTTTAGAAACTATAAAATAATCTATCCTCCAGCCAACGTTTCTTTCTCTTGCTTTAGTAATATAATTCCACCAAGTATATTTAACTTCGTTTGGATAAAGATATCTATAAGTATCAACATAATTATTATTTAAAAGATTCTTAAAACAATTTCTCTCTTCATAAGTAAATCCAGCATTACCAATATTTTCTTTAGCATTTTTTAGATCTATTTCTTCATTAGCAACATTAAAATCTCCACATATAATAACTTTCTTTTTTTCATGTAGTTTATTTATATATTTTAGAAAATCTCTTTCCCAATAAGTACGGTATTCTAATCTACTTAAATCTTGCTTAGCATTTGGAACATATACGTTTACTAGGTAGATACTAGGATATTCTAAAGTAATAACTCTTCCTTCTTGATCATGTATTTCTTTATTAATTCCATAAGAAACAGATATTGGTTTTTCTTTAGTAAAGATCATTGTACCAGAATAACCTTTCTTTAAGGCAGGATTTATATAAAGATAATAATTTTCTGGAATATATGGAAGCTCTTCTAAAGTTGCTTTTACTTCTTGAAGAGCAAATATATCTGGCATTTCTTGTTTAAAAAAAGAGGGGAATCCTTTTTTAACACACGCTCTATAACCAGCAACATTCCAAGAAATTAACTTCATAATAGACACTTCCTTTTAGATATTAAAAAACTTGTATTTTAATAATACAAGTTGATTTTATAGATGGTCGGGAAGACAGGATTTGAACCTGCAACCACCTGGTCCCAAACCAGGTGCTCTACCAAGTTGAGCCACTTCCCGAATGGTGGAGAATGAGGGACTCGAACCCTTGACCCTCTGCGTGCAAGGCAGATGCTCTAGCCAACTGAGCTAATTCCCCACGGACAAGTTAAATTATATCAATACTTTTTTGTTTTGTCAACAAAATATTAAAAAAAAGTAAATAATATGTTATAATTAAATAAATGTGAGTTTGTTTATAACATAATTATTTGTATTTTAGAATAAGTATGTTATAATAATACTATCGATTTTGGAGGTGTCCTATGGAAACAGTTATATTAATAATATCAATTTTACTAATTATTATTGTTTTATTACAAAGTGACAAAGCAGAATCTGCTTCACAAATTATTCAAGGTGGAAATGCTGATTTATTTTCTAATCGTAAAGAAAGAGGCGGAGAACTATTTATTAGCCGTGCAACAATGGTTCTTGGTATCTTATTTTTTGTCCTTTGTTTTATTGTTTCTTTTTAAGACTTACTTGTAAGTCTTTTTCGTTATTTATTAAGAAAGTGAGAGTTTATGGAAGAAAAGATTTTAGAAATATTAAATGATTCTAATCATCCATCTAAAAGTTTAATTGAGATAGGTGATGAACTTAATATAAAAAGTGCGGAAGATTTAAAAGCACTACAAGATACTTTAGATAATTTAATAAAGAAGGGAACTATTTATTATAGTAATAAAAAGAAGAAATATCTTTTATTTGAAAATAGTACTTTATTAAAGGGAAAATTAGTAATAGCAAGTGGTGGATATGGCTTTGTAATCCTTGGTAATGGGAAAAAAGATGTTTATATAAAAGAAGCTAATTTAAATAATGCTATTTCTAATGATATTGTTATTTTAGAGATGATTGATTATGAAAAGAATGAAGGAAGGGTATTAAGAGTAATTGCTCGTGATGAAAAGAATATAGTTGGAGAATTTTATACTCTTGATGGTAAACACTTTGTTCATCCAGATCGTAAAAATATCAAAAGGGATATTCTTATTCCTGAAGGAATGACTCATGGAGCGGTAGATGGTCATAAGGTTGTTGTAAAACCTAGTGGTAATTTAAATACTAGAGAATTTTCTGGAGAAATAATTGCAATTATCGGTCATAAAAACGAAGTTGGTGTAGATATGCTTTCCTTTGTTTATGAGTATGGATTTGATCCTAATTTTAATGAAGATGTTTTAGAGGAGTTAAAGAAAATTCCTGAAATTGTTTCTAATGATGATATCAAAGGTAGAAGAGATTTAAGAGAAGAAGTAATTTTTACTATTGATGGAGATGATACCAAAGATATTGATGATGCTGTTTCATTAAAAAAACTTCCAAATGGAAATTATCTTTTAGGAGTTCATATTGCTGATGTAAGTAATTATGTAAAAGAAGGAGGTGCGATCGATAGAGAAGCTTATGCTAGAGGTACTAGTGTTTATCTAGTTAATAAAGTAGTACCAATGCTTCCTCCTCAGTTATCTAATGGAATATGCTCTTTAAATCCTAATACCGATAGATTAGCTATGTCTTGTGTAATGGAAATTAATCCCCAAGGCAAAGTAGTATCTTCTGATATTTTTAAAAGTGTTATTCGATCACGTAAACAAATGACTTATAAGAATGTTAATAAAATCTTAGAAGAGAATATAGTACCAGAAGGTTATGAAGAATTTGCAGATAATTTAAGATTAATGAAGGAACTTGCTGATATATTAAGAAATATGAAGATAGCAAGAGGATATATTGAGTTTGAAAGTACAGAGGCTAAGATATTAGTTGATGAAAAAGATCGCCCTACTGATATAGTTCTTCGTTATCAAGGGGCAGGAGAAAACTTAATAGAAGACTTTATGATTGCGGCAAATGAAACAGTAGCAGAATATAATTATTATAGAAATCTTCCTTCTATTTACCGTGTTCATAGCGAGCCTGATCAAATAAGATGGCGTAAATTTATTGAATTTATTAATCTTCATGGACATAAAATAGTTGGAAAGAATGGTAAGAAAGTAACAGCTAAATTTTTACAAGATATTTTAAAACAATTAGCAGATTGTGATGATGCTAAAATTCTTAATGATTTAGCAATTAGAACGCAAGCTAAGGCTATTTATTCGGAAGAAAATATTGGACACTTTGGACTTGGAAGTAATTGCTATGCGCACTTTACTTCACCAATTAGAAGATATCCTGATTTAACTTTACATCGTCTTATTAAAGATTATATGGGTACTTATAATAGCGCTATTATTGAAAAATGGGAAAAAGCATTACCTATTATTGCAGAACATTGTTCAGTTAAAGAACAAGATGCTGATAACTGTGAAAGAGACGTAGAAAAAATGAAAAAATGTGAATATATGGAAAATCACATAAACGAAGAATTTACTGGAGTTATCAGTGGTGTTCAAGAATTTGGTATTTTCGTTGAATTATCTAATACTGTTGAAGGAATGATTAGACTTGAAGATATAAAAGATGATTACTATTATTTTGATGAGAGTACTTATAGTATAGTTGGCCGTAAGACTAAGAAAAGATATTCTTTTGGAGATAGTGTTTCTGTAAAAGTAATTGCGGCTTCTAAAGAGAATATGACGGTTGATTTTGCACTTAGTAAAAAGGAGTTGGAAAGTAATGAAAAGGGAAAACTTAAAAGAAAGCACAAATAAGAAAAAACCTAAGATAAAACTTACTAAATTAGGTAATAGAGTTAAGAATATATCTTTATTAGTGATTTCTTTATTGTTAATTGGCTGTGTAATCATGGCATATCCATTTTTAAGTGAAACTTATGCGATAAAGTCTAATAATAATGATCAAAAAGAAGATATTAAAAAAGAAGAAGAACCTAAAGAAAAAGTTTATACTGCTAATATGATTATGGTTGGAGATGCTCTTATTCATAGTTCTGTTTATAATGATGCTTATGATAAGCATACGAAGAGTTATGACTTTACTAAACAAGTATCTTTAATTAAACCAATTGTTAGTAAATATGATATTGCTTTTTATAATCAAGAAACTATTTTAGGGGGGACTGAACTTGGTTTATCTAATTATCCAAGATTTAATTCTCCATATGAAGTAGGAGATGCGATGATAGATGCGGGATTTAATGTTGTTAATCTTGCGACTAATCATACTTTAGATGTTGGTTCTAAAGGAGTTATGAATTCTTGTGCTTATTGGGCTAAACATGATGATATATTAACAGCAGGTAGTTATTGTTCTAAAGAAGATCAACAAACTATTAAGACTGCAACTAAAAATAATATTAGTTATGCTCTTTTGTCTTATACTGAATCTACTAATGGAATACCAGTTCCCAAAGGACAAGAATATTTAGTAAATGTCTATAGTGATGAACTTGCTAAAAAGCAAATAGAAGAAATTCGTGATAAGGTTGATGTTCTTATTGTATCTATGCATTGGGGAGAAGAATATACTCATACTCCAACTAACTTTGAAAAAGAAAAAGCTAAATATTTAGCATCTCTTGGAGTAGATATTATTATTGGAACTCATCCACATGTAGTTCAACCAGTAGAGTGGATCGATAATACTTTAGTTTTCTATTCATTAGGTAACTTTATCTCTGCTCAAAGACAGAACGAAAATTATAATAAGATGGTTGGATTAATGCCTTCATTAACTATTACTAAAACAGTTAATGAAAGTGGAACTAAGATAAAAATAGATAATATTCAAAATGAACTTATTTATACTTATTATAAGAATTTCCGCGATTTTAAGGTTATTCCTTTTAGTCAGATGACTAGTGAATATCTAAGCAATTATGAAAATATATATGAAAGATATGCTAAAGTTATTAAGAATTATGATGATACTATGCCTGTTGTTGGATTAAATTAGGAGAATATTATGGAAATATTAAATAGACGGGCTAATTATGATTATTTTATTGAAGATACTTATGAAGCTGGTATTGTTTTAACTGGTACTGAGATTAAATCTTTAAGGAAAGGAAAAGCTAATATTAAAGATAGTTATGCAATTATTAGAAATGATGAGATTTATCTTTTAAATGCACATATTTCTTCTTATGAGCAGGCTAATCAATTTAATCATGATGAAAATAGAACTAGAAAGCTTCTTCTTCATAAAAAAGAAATACTTAAACTTAAAGATAAACTTTTAAAAGAAGGATATACTTTAATACCACTTAAAATGTATTTTAAAGAAAATAATCTTAAAGTATTAATTGGCGTATGTAAAGGTAAGAAAAACTTTGATAAAAGAGAAGTAATTAAGAAAAGAGAAAACGACCTAGAAATAAGAAAAACTTTAAAAGAACTTAATAATTAAAAAAATATTGTTTTTCTTATTAAAGTTTGTTATAATAAAAGAAATTATTAAAAAGCGTGTGAAAGAGACGGCTAAGTAAAAATATTTTATAGAGAGTTAATGGTTGGTGGAAATTAATAATTTATTTACTTACAAATCACTCTGGAGAGCGTCTTTCTGAATAATTAGGAAAGAACCGGATAATATCCGTTATCAATATCAAGAGCACTTAGTGAAATAAGGTGGTACCGCGAGTTATATCGTCCTTATAAATAAGTGCTTTTTTATTTTTAGGAGGAAATATATGGAAAAATTTAAAGAATTAGAAAAACTACCTGCTAGTGAAGTAGAACAAGAAATAGCGTCTTATTGGGATAAAATCGATATTTTAGATAAGACAATTAGTAATAGAGAAGGAAGAAAAAACTTTGTCTTTTATGATGGACCTGCGACTGCAAATGGATTTCCTGGATTACACCATATGGTTGCTAAATTCTTAAAAGATTCATTTTGTAAGTATAAAACTATGCAAGGATATCGTGTTCTTAGAAAAGTAGGTTGGGATACTCATGGTCTTCCAGTAGAACTTGAAGTAGAAAAAACACTTGGCTTTCATAATAAATCAGAAATAGAAAAATATGGAATTGAAGAGTTTAATAAAAAATGTAGAGAAATAGTTTGGAAAAATGAAAAAGCTTTTACAGACTTAACTAAAAAAATGGGACAATTTATTGATTTAGAACATCCTTATGTTACTTATGATAATAATTATATTGAGACAGAATGGTGGATCTTAAAGAAATTTTTTGATGAAGGATTGTTCTATGAAGGACATAAGATTCTTCCATTTTGTACAAGATGTGGTACAGGACTTGCATCTCATGAAGTAGCACAAGCTTATAAAGAAATTACAGTTAATTCAGTAATAGTTCCAATGAAATTAAAAAATAAAGATGAATATTTCTTAGTATGGACTACTACTCCTTGGACTTTGATTGCTAACGTAGCACTTTGTGTTAATCCTAATGAAGAGTATATTAAGGTATTAAGTAAAGGGTATAAATTTATTTTAGCATCTAAATTAGCGCCTTCTATTCTTGGAGAAGATTATGAAGTATTAGAAAAATATTTAGGTAAAGATCTTGAGTATACAGAATATGAACAATTATTACCATTCTTAATTCCTTCCAAAAAAGCTTTTTATGTTACTTGTGATAATTATGTTACTATGGAAGATGGAACAGGTATTGTTCATTTAGCACCTGCTTTTGGTCAAGATGACGCTAATGTTGGAAAAAAATATGATTTACCAGTATTAAATCCTGTTGGAGAAGATGGTAAGTATTTAGAAGGTCCTTGGAAGGGAATGTATGTTTTTGATGCTGACCTTGAAGTTATTAAATACTTAAAAGAAAATGATAAATTATTTAAGAAGATTAAAATGACTCACAATTATCCTCATTGCTGGAGATGTGGAACTCCTTTATTATATTATTCTAAACCAAGTTATTATTTAGAAATTACTAAGATTAAAGATAAAATAGTAGCGGCTAATAAAACAGTTAATTGGTATCCTAAGTATGTAGGAGAAAAGAGATTTGGCAATTGGTTAGAAGATTTAAATGATTGGGCAATTTCTCGAAATAGATATTGGGGAACTCCACTTCCACTTTGGATTTGTGAATGTGGTCATACTGAAATGATTGGTTCTCGTGAAGAACTTGTTTCTAAAGCAGTAGAAAATATTACTTGTGATATTGATTTACACCGCCCTTATGTTGATAATGTTCATCTTACTTGTCCAGAATGTGGTAAGTTAATGACTAGAACTAAAGATGTTATTGATTGCTGGTTTGATTCTGGTTCTATGCCATTTGCACAGTATCATTATCCATTTGAAAATAAAGAATTATTTGAATCACAATTTCCAGCTGATTTTATTGCTGAAGGAATTGATCAAACAAGAGGATGGTTCTATACTTTACTTGTTATTTCTACTTTTGTAAAAGGAGTAAGTCCTTATAAAAACGTATTAGTAAATGATTTACTTTTAGATGCAGAAGGAAAGAAAATGAGTAAGAGTAAAGGTAATATAGTTGAACCTTTTACTACTATAAAAGAATATGGTGCTGATACAGTAAGATTTTATTTACCATACGCATCTCCAGTATGGATGCCTTTAAAATTTGATATTTCTGGATTAAAAGAAGTATATTCTAAGTTCTTTAATCCTCTTAGAAATACTTATAGTTTCTTTGTATTATATGCTAATACTGATAATGTTGATCCTCGTTTATTTGAAGTAAAATATGATGAGTTAGAAGAAATTGATAAATGGATATTATCTAAATTTAATAAACTTATTAAAAATGTAACTTCTTATTATGAAGAGTATGATTTAAATAAAGTAGTACGTCTTGTTACAGCATTTGTTTCAGATGATCTATCTAACTGGTATATAAGAAGAACTAGAAAAAGATTCTGGGGTAGTAAACTTGATACTTCTAAAAAGGCTGTATATCAAACTACTTATCAAATATTAAGAGATTTATCTAAATTAATCGCACCAATCTGTCCATTTATTTCTGAAGAAATATATCGTAATTTAACTAATTTAGAATCTGTTCATTTAGCAGATTTCCCTAAATATAATGAAGCATATATTAATGAAGAGATTGAAGAAAAGATGGATCTTGTTATTGACTTAATTTCTCTTGGTAGAAACGTTAGAGAAGAAGCTAAGATAAAAGTAAGACAACCACTTAGTGAAGTTATATTAGATGCTAAATATGAAGATATTATTGGAGATTTGGATAATCTAATTAAAGAAGAATTAAACGTTAAAAATATCAAATATGAATCTAATTTAGAAGAGTATATGAATATTGAATATAAACCTAATTATAAATTAGTAGGTAAATTATTTGGTAAAGATATAAAAGATTTTGCCTCTTATCTTCAAAATATTTCTTATGAAGATATAGAAAAACTTAATAATGGTAGTCTAACAATTAATCTAAATAACAATGAATATCATATTGATAAAGAAATGGTTGATTTTAGAATATCTGCTAAAGAAGGATATAATGTTGATACTTATAATAATAAGTTTGTTGTATTAAATACTCATCTTACAGATGAACTTATTAATGAAGGACTTGCTAGAGAAACTATTTCTAAAGTTCAACAATTAAGAAAAACTTTAGACTTTGATGTTGCTGATCGCATTAATATTTACTATAATTCTAATGATGAATATGAAAATAGAATTAAATCATTTGAAGACTTTATTAAGGATGAAACTTTATGTATTAACTTAATTAAAGATAATAGTCTTAATGATTATATAGATGTTAATGAATATAAGGTAGCATTTAAATTAGAAAAGAATAATAAAAAAGAATTGTAATAAAAACTTACAATTCTTTTTCTATATAAGGGTTATTCTTTTTCTTAGCTGTTATAATAGTATAACTATTAGCGTTTACTGTAATAAAATAATCGTTTAAAGTAATATAATAATTTTTACCGTTTTTAATAATTAGACTTTCTTTACTAACGATAGCTTCTTTACACCATGTTACAATATCATCTTTATTAAGTTGAAGATTCTTTTTTATTCTTTCTTTACCAAGTTTAGTTGTATGAATTTTGTCAATATTTTTTAATAATTCTTCCTTCATTAATAAAATCCTTCCTTTATAAGTAAATGTAAGTTAATTATAACATGAAAAAAATAGATATTCTATAAAAGATGATTATTTTAAATAAAAAACGGAAATAACTTCGTAATTTCATCATGCAAGAATTTAAGTGTTCTTGATGTGATTTAAAAGACTTATTGCATTTTTCCAGTATAAAATCTGAAATAAGTCTAATAAACTAAGTATTTTTTTATAAACATGTATTTAGTCTAAAAATTTGCGATTTTAATATAAAAAAATAGATATTTCTATCTATTTGAATTTTAAATGGTAGCGAGAGAGGGGATCGAACCCCCGACCTATTGGGTATGAACCAATCGCTCTAGCCAGCTGAGCTATCTCGCCAAATCAGTTAAGTAATATAATAATAACATAAAAATATTTTTTTGACAATAAAAATATTAAAATATTTGCAAATTATTTTATTTTGGTATATTCTATATTATATAAGGTATGGTGATTTAGTTGTATCAATTTTGTTATTATTTTTTAATATTTTTTATTTATTCAGTATTAGGATTTTTAATTGAGTCAATCGCATGTTCTTTTTGGGAAAAGAAAATAGTTAAAGATAGAGGATTTTTAATTGGACCTTATTGTCCTATTTATGGAACAGGCGCAATTATGATGATTTTATTTTTAACTAAATATAAAAATGATCCACTAGCGTTTTTTATTATGGCTGTAGTATATGCTTCAATAATAGAATATCTTACTAGTTATATCTTAGAAAAATTATTTAAAGCTAGATGGTGGGATTACTCTGATAAGAAATTTAATGTTAATGGAAGAATTTCTTTATCTACTTCTTTTATGTTTGGAGTACTTGGAATTTTTCTTATTTATTTTATGAATCCTCTTTTAGAAAAAGGACTTTCTTTAATACCTAAAGATATTTTTATTTGTATATCTTTAATAATATTAGTATTTTTTTTGATTGATATTATTGTTACTTTTACAGTGGTTTCTAGACTTAAGTTAAACTTACAATCTTTAGAAAAAGATTCTACTAGTCAGATAGATAAACAAATAAAAGAAGTACTTAGAAATGATTTACTTTGGTACAAACATATATATAAGTCTTTCCCTAAATTAGAATTTAATTTTGATAATAAAGGTCTTTCTCATATGATAAAAAATACATTATCCGTAATTGAAGAGAAGAAAAAAGAAAATAGAGAAGAAATAAAGAAGATTAAGAAAAAAATTCATGGACTTAAGAAAGAGAAGGCTTCTAAGGAAACAATTAAAGAAGAAAAGCAAAAGATAAGAAAGATGAAAGATGTCAAATAAATGTTTTGACTCTTTTTCTTTTTTAGATATGCGTTATAATAATATTAGGAGGATAGAAGATTATGAAAAAAGTTTTACTTTGTATAATGGATGGAGTAGGTATTAGAAAAGAAGAATATGGGAATGCTTTTAAGAAGGCAAATAAGCCTAATTTTGATTATTTATGGAAAGAGTATCCTCATACTTTATTAAAAGCAAGTGAAGAAGCTGTTGGTCTTCCTAAGGGACAAATGGGAAATTCTGAAGTAGGACACATGAATATTGGAAGTGGCAGAGTAATTTTTCAGTCCTTAGAATTAATTAATAAGGCATTAGAAAATGGAGAGTTATTTAATAATAAGAATTTTTTAGATTTAATAGAATATGCTAAAAAAAATAATTCTCACGTTCATATAATGGGACTTTTTAGTGATGGAGGAGTTCACTCTCATATTAATCATTTTATTAAGATATATTCTTATATTAAAAGTTTAAATTTTGATACATATGCTCATGTAATTACTGATGGTAGAGATACTAAGCCAGAAGAAGGAATAAATTATATAAGAAGTTTTTTAGAAAATTATCCTAATTCAATAGCAACCATTTCGGGAAGATATTATGCGATGGATAGAGATAAAAGATGGGAGAGAACTGATAAGTATTTTAATACTATTACTAAAGGCGATAATTATCAAAAAGATATAATTTATTATTTAGAAAAATCTTATCAAGATAATATTACTGATGAGTTTATTGAACCTGCTACTATTAATGAAAAGGGGATTATTCGTTCTAATGATGTGGTTATTTGGATTAATTTCCGTCCTGATAGAGCAATTCAGATTTTATCTAGATTAGAGAATCATAATATTAAAGCACTTAGTATAATGCATGTAAGTGATACTTTAAATGTTCCTTATGTTTTAAAATTACAAAAAGTAGATAATACTTTGGGGGAATATATTGCTAGTAAGAATATTCCTCAGTTAAGAATAGCAGAAACAGAAAAATATGCTCATGTTACATATTTCTTTGATGGGGGAATGGAAAAAGAATTTCCTTTATGTGATAAGGTGCTTATTCCATCACCTAAAGTTGCAACTTATGATTTAAAGCCAGAAATGTCTGCTTATGAAGTTTGTGATAAATTATTAGAAGAACTTGATAAGGACTATTATGGAATGGTTATTCTTAATTTTGCTAACTGTGATATGGTTGGTCATACAGGAGAAATGCTTCCTACTATAAAGGCTGTAGAAGTAGTAGATGAGTGTTTAGGTAAATTATATTCTAAAGCTAAAGAAAAAGATTATCTTATGATTATTACTGCTGATCATGGTAACTGTGATTATATGCTTGATCAAGATGGCAATAAGGTAACTTCTCATTCTTTAAGTTTAGTTCCTTTTATTGTATGTAAGAAGGATTTACTTCTTAAAGAAGGATCTTTATGTGATATAGCGCCTACTATGTTAGAGCTTATGGAATTAGAAAAGCCTAGTGTAATGAGCGGAGAAAGTCTTATAAAAAAATAAGAGAAATTATTCTCTTATAATTGGTTTATTTCTAAGTTCTTTTTGAATTAAAGTAGAATCATGTGTTAATAGAGAATAAATATAAGATGCTCTATATTCGATTTCTAAAATAGGATTATCTTTAATAAATCCATTAGTAATTAATGGAATAGATAATTCTTTTTTTATTTGGTTTAGATATTCTTTTCCTTTATTATTAAAGCCTAGTACTCTTATATAAGTAATATCTTGATTAGACGAAGCTTCTTCTTTAGTAAAATTTGTTAATATATGAATAAACATTCTGTTTATTTTATTATTAGTATATCTTTTAGTTTTAATATTTTCTTTTAGTCTAGTTAAAGAGTTACTTTTATTAATATATTTTCTTATTCGGTTATCAATACCTTCGTCAGTAGTTTGAAATTTATCTAGCTTATTATAATTATTTATTATTTGATATTTTAGTAAATTCCATAATAAAGTATCATCTATTTTTCTTAGATATTTAATATTATTTTTTTCAAGATAAGGAGTAATATCTTCATTTATAGATAGAAGATTTCTAATATTAGAAGCACTTACTATATTAGTAGTAGTATTTTTAGTTAAATCGTGATAATCGTTTGTTCTTTGAATAGTAATTGGCTTAATATTAGAGTTCTGTTTAATTATTTCTTTTATATAAGATAATCCTAGGAGATCATTTGGCTTATTTATTTCAATATTATTTAATACTTTTATTGCTTTAGCTAGGGCGGTAGGGTAATTATCTCCATTATTAAGATTTATTTTTACTAGAGAAGAAAAGTCTTTATTAAATAACTCGGTATTAGCGATAGTAATAAGATTATCGATATTATTACTTTCACTTCCAAATACTAGTTTATCTACTTTTAAATTCTTTAATATTTGGATTGCTCCTTTAGCAAAGATATCAGCACTTTGAGTAGCAAATACAAAAGGTAGCTCTACTACAAGATCAATATTATTATCTAAACAAATATTTGTTTTATCCCATTTATTTAGAATGCTTATTTCTCCTCTTTGCATGAAAGAAGAAGATAGAACTACTATAATTATTGAGTCATTATATAATTTTTTAACTTTATCTATTAAATATTTATGTCCATTATGAAAAGGATTAAATTCTGCTATTATGCCAATTTTTTCCATAAAATCACCAAGATTACTATAACATAATAAGAATGTTAATGCAATTTGCTTTTTTATTTTTTTTGTGATATTATTTAATAGTTAAAGAAGGGATATTAGTGCAAAAAATAAAAAAAGTATTTAATAAATGTAAGAATAAAATTATGAAAAAATTAACTAAAGAAAATTTAAGACAGTGTTTGAAGTCTAGTATTTTGATTCTATGCTTTGTCTTATCAGCTACTTTAAATGCTTTATTATTAAGAACATATACAATTGGAAATACTACTGATTTACAGCCTTTATTTGCTGATCTCGGTATTTTATTATTTATAGGAAGTATTGCATTTTTTATTAAACCTAAAAAAAGAATTCGTTATTTAATGGTATTTTCTATTATTACGACTGCTATTTGTATTATAGATTCTATCTATTATACTTATTATAGTTCTTTTCCTTCATTATCAATGCTTGCTACTTCTTCACAAGTAGTAGATGTTGGAGATGCTGTTGTAAAAAATGTTCTACAAATTAAAGATTTTACTTATTTATGGCAACCAATTTTTATTTATTATATTCATGTCGTTTTAATGAGAAGAAATCATTATAAAGAGGAAAGTAAAATAGAGCAAAGAGTTAACTTTGGAATAGGTGCAAGTCTTGCGGCTGGAATATTTTTAATTACGTTAACTACTTTTAGTAGTACTGATTGGAGCCGTTTTAGTAAATTATGGAATAGGGAATTTGTTGTACTAAAATTTGGAGTATATACTTACCATGTAAATGATTTATT
Source organism: uncultured Bacilli bacterium (assembly GCA_934149465.1). Taxonomy (GTDB): domain Bacteria; phylum Bacillota_I; class Bacilli_A; order RF39; family UBA660; genus CAKPEZ01. Next base: position 145,821 of record CAKPEZ010000003.1, read on the forward strand.
TCAAAGCTTAGAACCTAAATTTTCTAATTTATTTGGCCATGATGAAGCTTTAAAAAACGTAACAGCTTATTTTGAAGAAAATAAACAGGAAACTAAAATTAATAAATATACAAATATCTTTGAAGGAAAGAATATTATTATGATTCATGCTGAAAGTATTCAAGGAATTAATATCAATCGTTCTTTTAATGGAGAAGAGGTTACTCCTTGTTTAAATAGACTTGCCGAAGAAGGTATTTATTTTAGTAATTTTTATTCACAAGTTGGAATAGGAACTAGTAGCGATAGTGAATTTACTTTGGCTACTTCACTTATGCCATCATCTTCAGGAGCCGTATTTGTAAGTTATTTTGATAGAAAATATATATCAATTCAAAATTTACTTAAAGATAAGGGATACTATGTATTTGCAATGCACGGTAATACAGGTGATTTCTGGAACCGTAATATTATGTATCAAACACTTGGATATGATAAATATTATTCTAAAAGTTCATATACTATAGATGAAAAAATAGGACTTGGTTTATCTGATAAATCATTCTTTACTCAAGCTGTTCCTTATATTAAAAATGAAGTAGCAGAAGGTCATACTCCTTTTATGGTAAATACTATTATGTTAAGTAATCATACTCCATTTGATGATTTAGGACTTATGGATGATTTTCCTGTTGATTATAAAGTAGAAATAGATGGGGAAGTTATTAGTAGACCTTACTTAGAAGGAACAACACTAGGTAATTATTTTAAATCTGTTCATTATGCTGATCAAGCTATTGAATTATATTTAAATAAACTTGATGAAGAAGGATTACTTGATAATGCCGTTGTAATTATTTATGGAGACCATGATGCTAAATTATCAAAAAAATATTATAATATTATGTATAATTATGATCCATACCAAGATCGTATTTTAGAAGAAGGCGATGAAGGTTATGTTAATGTTGATTATTATAAATACGAACTAGATCGTAAAGTACCATTTATTATTTGGACTAAAGATCAGAAATTTAATGAAGAAGTTACTGAGCCAATGGGAATGATCGATGTTGCTCCAACTTTAGGAAATATGTTTAATTTTAAAAACGAATATCAATTAGGACACGATATTTTTAGTACAGAAGATAATATGGTAGTATTTGGCAATGGTAACTATTTAACTAGTAAGTTATATTACAATAATCAAAAAGAAGAAGCATATTTATTTGATCAATTAATTGAAGATGATTATATTAAAAATCATGCGACAAAAGCCAGCAAAATAATTGAGGTATCTAATGATATTATTAATTATGATTTAATAAAGGAATTAGAAGAAAAAGAAAAATAATGGCGAAAGAGTGATAACTTCTGATGAAAAAAATAAAAAGTTTAGTAATTTTAATAGTAATATTAAGTAGTTTATTCTTTTTTAAAAGTATAAAGACTAATAATGTTTTTAAGCAAAATGATTTAGATGAAGCAAAGAACATAGTTAAAAAGAATAGCAATGAAAAAGAAGTTACTAATAAGATTGCTAAACTTTTTCTTAAGGATTTTTATACTTTTAAAGATAAGAATGATATTGGAGGATTAGAATATATTTATCCCAAAGTAAAAGATAATTTCATTTTAAAAGTAAAACATACTTTATATAAATATATTAATTCTACTTCTTTAGAAGAATTACCTAAAGTTATCGATGTTAAAATAAACTCTAACGAGAAAATAGAATATGATTATAATGATATAAAAGAGGCTTATCAAATAAAAGCATCTATTATTTATGAAAAAGAATTGGATTATCCCTTAGAAGTTGGGATAATTATGGGAATGGAAGATAATAAAGTTTATATTTTAGAAATATTATAAATAAATATAATTCATATATTTTACTAGGTGATTATATGGCACTTAAGTTATATAAAAAAAGAAAGAACTCTAAATTAGGATTAATTACTATTTTAATTTTTCTTAGTTTAAGCGTTTCTTTTTTCTTTATTATCTATCTTAGTAAGAAGATTAATCCAATTTTTATGTCTTATGCTGAAAGTGAAACAAGAAAGCTTATGACATTAGTAATAAATAAATCTTTAACTAAAGAACTTACTTTAAAAGATGAGATTGATAATATTTATCATATAACTAAAAGTAATAACGAAGATATTCAAATAATTGACTTTGACTCTAAAGAAGTAACTAAATTTTTAAATAATATTACTAATTTAATTCAAAATAATTTGAAAGCTATTGAAGAGGGAAATATTGATTTAATTGACTTAGAAGAAAATACTTTAGATAAATATGACAAAGATTTACTTAAGAAGGGAATTATTTACGAGATTCCTATTTTAGCTGCGACTAATTCTTCTTTACTTTCTAATATAGGACCTAGAATACCAGTTAGATTTTATTTGATAGGAGATGTTACTAGTAATGTAGAAACCGAAGTAAAAGAATATGGAATTAATAATGCGTTAGTAAAACTTAGTATTAGGATAAATGTATCAGGCAGAGTTAATTTACCATTTGTATCAGAGAATGTTACTGTTGATATGGTTATTCCTGTTAGTATGAAAATTATTCAAGGAAAAATTCCTGAATTTTATTTAGATGGCTTTAAAAGTACATCTAATTTAGTTGAAAGTACTTCTTAATTTAAAATTACTGTGATATAATATTTAAAAGAAACGAGGTAACAGTAATGAATGATGTTTATAAAATGGTAAAACAGTTTAAAAGAAAATATCCTTTTACAATTGCATGGCGTTTAAAAAAGAATTCTATGATTGTTCAAAAGCATTTAAATCCGGGAGAAAAAATTAAGTATGCTTTTGCTGCTCAAAAAAATAATGGAGTATTTAGCTTATTTAGTACTTGTGTAGTAGTGCTTACTAATCAAAGATTATTAGTTGGATATAAAAGAGTTATTTTTGGATATTACTTTAGTTCTATTACACCTGATATGTATAATGATTTACAAGTATATCATGGATTATTATGGGGAAGAATTACTATTGATACTATTGATGAAGAAGTATATTTATCTAATATAGCGCCTTCTGCTTTAGTAGAAATAGAAACTAATGTTACTAGATTTATGATTAGAGAAAAGAAGAAATTCTTAGCAAGAGGAAAAAAAGAATCTTGTGATCAGACAAAAGCAGATTTATAATTTAATCTGCTTTTTTTGCGTTAAGATGAAAAACTATGCTATAATAAAAATAGAGGTGTTAGATAGATGGAGAAAAAGAGTGGAAAAAGAAAATTAAAAATAGGAAGAATTATGGTTGCTCTTTTAATAGTAGTTATGCTAATTTTAGGAATTAGTTATTTATTAAATGGTAAAGGAATTTCAATTATATATCAAGCGAAATACTTAGGTAGTACTGCTTCTAATGTTGATTTATATGATGAAGAATTTAATAAAGTATTTTCACTTGCAAGAGGAAGCAAAGTTAAAGTAAATGATAAAAAAGAAATTACAAATGAAGATAATACTTATCTTTTAGTAAAATATGATAATAAAGAATATTATGTTTTAAAAGAAAATATTGTAAATGATAAAAAAGATGCTGTAATGGAAAAAGAACTTTATGTTAGAACTGCTGCGACTATTCTTGGTGATTTAGATGGGAAAATAGCAGGACTTGCTGAAAAGGGCACTCTTCTAAAAATAAAGGGATATGACTCTTATGATGACAAAGGAATAGTAAATGCTTATTTAGTAACAAATGAAAGTGGAGAAGAAGGATATGTTTATTCTAAGTATTTAGTTTCTAATAAAGAAGAATCTCTTCTTAATTATGATGCCGATATTTATGATCCTATTCATTCTAAGATAAAGAATACTTATGGTGGAGGAGATGCTATTAATTTAGATTATTATCCTGTTACAAAGGCAAATTTTGAAAACAATAAAATGCCTGAATCTGTGTACGCTTTATATTTAAATAATGGAACAGATGTAATTAATAATATTGATAAATATATTGAATTTGCTAAAGATACTCTTATTAATACTTTTGTAGTTGATATAAAAGATAATACTACTCCAGGATATAAATCTGAAGTTATGAAAGAATTATCTCCAACTAATTATAAACATGGAATAAATGATTATGATAAGTATAAAACGGCAATTAAAAAATTAAAAGATGCAGGATTTTATGTTGTAGGGAGAATTACTGTTTTTAAAGATAGTTTTTACGTTGAAGATCATCCAGAAGATGCAATGATTTCTCCAAGCACAGGTAAGCCATATAAATATAGTAAAAGTTACTGGCCTAATCCTTTTGATAGAGATGTTTGGTATTTTAATGTAGAACTTGCTAAAGAAGCGGTTAAAGAAATGGGCTTTAATGAAATAAACTTTGATTACGTTCGTTTTACTGATCGAACTCAATCTCTAGAAAGAAAGAATACTATTAAATTCGAAAATATATATAATGAAGATAAAGCTCAAGCTATTCAAAGATTTTTGCAATATGCTTGTGATGAAATTCATAAACTAAATGCTTATGTTTCAGTTGATGTTTTTGGAGAAAGTACTAATGGAAATTATTTAACAGCATATGGTCAATATTGGCCTGCTATTAGTAATGTTGTCGATGTAATAAGTGCAATGCCATATCCTGATCATTTTGCTAATAATTCTTATGGTATTTCTAAGCCATGGAATCATCCATATGAACTTATGACTGCTTGGGGTAAAGAAGCTAGTAAAAGGCAGGAAGAAACAACTACTCCTGCTATTGCAAGAACTTGGGTTCAAGCTTATGATGTCATGAAATATGTTGATTCTAATGGAATTAGTTATGGCTCAAAAGAAGTTCAAGCTGAAATCCAAGGATTATTTGAACAAGGATTAGATGGCGGATATATAACTTGGCTTGCTAGCTCTAATTTAGCTAAGTACAAAGTACAAAAAGAAGCTTTTAAAATAGATTATAGGAGTAAATATTAATTATGAAAATAATATTAAATAATAATAATTATGAACTTCTTCATAATTATAAAGATGCTTTTAATGAAGAAGAGGTAAAGGAAAAATTTACTGAATATTTTAATGATTATGATTATATATTAGGCGATATTGCGTATAATAAGCTTAGACTAAAAGGATTTTATAATGAAAATAATCCTAAAGTAAATAAGATAAATAATTATAAAAATATAGATAATTATTTAAAAGAAAATTGCGCAGTTGACTGTAGATATTTCGTTTTAAAAAAAGAAATATAAGAAAGAGGAATAAAAATGGGGCAAGATAAAATTATTACACTTATTAATGGGCAAGATGAGAGTGTGGAAGTAGAACTTCTTTGTGCATTTGAAATGAATGATACTAATGAAGAATATATAATATATACTAAAAATGAACTTGATGATGATAAACACGCTATTATTTATGCTGGTAAAATAAAAAAAGATAATGGTAGAGAATATTTGATTAATATTGATGATGATAAAGAATGGCAAAAGGTAAAAGAAGTGCTAAAAGAAATGGCACGCTTTTCTGAAGAAAGGTAGTAAATTATGATTGATGGAGTTAAAATAATTGATACTGATTTTAATGCTATTTCTAGTTTAAATGGAGCTAAGATGGCTAAGGTTAGTCAAAATGTTATTACTGGAATGAAAAATCTTTATTATCAAGATAAATCATTAAATACTAATTTTTACCGTATGCAAGCTGAAAAAGTATATGAACGTCTTTCTTGGATTAAACCGATTGATAATAAAATTGATGATGTTATTTTTGTTAAAAAAGATGTAGGGAAGGGCATTGTTATTCCTTTAGATGTATCTTCTATAAAAAAAGCTTGGACTTATTATAGACTAATTTATAATGAACATAATACAGTAGAAATTCCTCTTAGGAGTAAAAAGAAAAGTAATTCTAGCATAAAAAATGAAGATAGTTATGTTTTAAATAATTTTGATGCTTTATTTGATAAGCTTTCCCAAAATATTAGTGGGGTAGATTTATATGTTAAAGAATTAGAAGATATGCAGAAAAAATTAGGTAAGAAAGAAAAAGAACATGAGACTGCTTTTAAAAAGTTAGATACTGAAAAGAATAAGTTTGATGATTTTATTGCAAAAGAAAGAAAAGCATTAGAAGAGGAGAAAAAAGCTTTTGCTAAAGAAAAAGAAATAGAATTAAAAAAAATAGAAAAAGCTAATAATGAACTTGCAATAAGATTTAAGAAATTACAAGAATTGACTGAGGAATTAAATAAAAAGATAGCTAAATTATCAAAATAAAATAGCTATCTTTTTTAATATTCAGAAATAAAAAAAGAACTTAAGAAGTTCTTTCATTTTGCGTCGATGGTGGCTTCAGGTGGAATTGAACCACCGACACGAGGATTTTCAGTCCTCTGCTCTGCCGACTGAGCTATGAAGCCATGGCGGTTTCGACGGGACTTGAACCCGCGATCTTCTGCGTGACAGGCAGACGTGATAACCACTACACCACGAAACCATTGGTTGCGGGAGCTGGATTTGAACCAGCGACCTTTGGGTTATGAGCCCAACGAGCTACCGAGCTGCTCCATCCCGCGATATATATAAACTTATAAGTGGCGGAGGAAAAGGGATTCGAACCCCTGCGCCGCTCTCGCGACCTCCCGGTTTTCAAGACCGGTCCCTTCAACCAGACTTGGGTATTCCTCCAATAATGGTGCCTAAGGTCGGACTTGAACCGACACGAGGGTTGAATCTCGCAGGATTTTAAGTCCTGTGCGTCTACCTATTCCGCCACTCAGGCACATTCATTATCATTCCTTTTTCTCAAAGGACTACTTAATTGTACATTATTTTTTTATGTTTGACAATAGTTTTTTTTAAAAAAAACGAAAAAAATATAAAAAAATAAAGAAAACAATAAAAAAACAGATATTTCTATCTGCAATTTCTCTAATGGCGCGCCCAATAGGAGTCGAACCCATAACCTTTTGATCCGTAGTCAAACGCTCTATCCAGTTGAGCTATGGGCGCACGTTTTTAAAAGATAATTGTATTATAGCACACTTTTTTAACAAATTCAAATATTTTTTATTATTTTTCATAAATTTTATTGAGGAGGAATTATAGATGAAAAAATTACTTCAATATTTTTATAATATTAACGTTGATGAATTAATTCCTTATAATGAAGTTAACTATTTGTTTTCTTACCAAAATTCTACTTACTTATTTTCACTTTATGATAGGGATGTTAAAGAAATTAATGATCTATATTCCTTAAGTCAAGACTTACTTAAGAAAGATGTTTTTGTTCATGAATTTATTTTTAATATAAAAAATGAATTATTATCAGTAGATCCAGATACTAAGAATATTTATACTTTATTAAAGATAAATATTAATATTGATAAAAAATTATCTTTAGATGAATTATCTTATTTATCTAATATCAAGATAAAACCAGTTTTAAGTTTAGTTAGGACTTCTTGGGCAAAACTATGGGAAACTAGAAATGATTATTTAGAATATCAAATTAATCAAATGGGTAAAAAATTTCCTGTAATTGTTGAAAGCTTTAATTATTTTATTGGACTTAGTGAAAATGCGATTAGTTATGTTAATAATGCTTATGATGAATTAAAAAAAGGTGATATGGATAATTATGTCTTATCCCATAGGCATTTAAATAATAAGATTGAATCTTTATATAATCCACTTAATTTTATTTTTGATTATAAAGTAAGAGATTTGGCTGAATATATAAAATTATCTTTTTTTAATAACAATCAAAATATATATCAAGAATTAGATAACTATTTTAGCAAGAATTATTTTTCATTATTTTCGTTTTTACTTTTACTTGGGAGAACTCTTTATCCTAGCTTTTATTTTGAAATGTACGAGGATACTACTATAAATAAAAAAGAAGAGAAATCTCTTCTTAATCTAATTTCAGTTTTACCGAGTTATGAGTTATATCTTAGAAATATCTATTTATATTTAAATAAATATTATCCTCTTCCTGAGATAAACTGGCTTTTAAGGAAAAACTAATCTTCAATATTAACAACCTTAATAACTTCTGGAACTTCTGATATTAGTGCTTCTTCAATTCCATCTTCTAAAGTAACGTCAGAAAAAGGACAATTGCTACAAGCACCAATCATCTTAACATAAGCAACACCATTTTCAAATTTTTGAAATATAATATCACCGCCATCATTATTAAGATATGGTCTAATTTTATTTAATATTTCATTAATATGTTCTTCAACACTTTGTTCTTTCATAATATCACCATAATAATTATATATTTTTTTTGTTTTATACTCAAGGCTTTTATTGGCAAAAAAGAAAAAAAATGTTATACTTGATTGGTGGAAGTGAATTTATGAAGAAATATAAAAAAGAAGAAATAATTAATTGTCATATAACTGGTCTTCAAAAATATGGTGCTTTTGTAAGTGTTGATGATAAGTATGAAGGATTAATTCATATATCTGAAATTTCTTATGGTTATGTTAAGAATATTAATGATTTCGTGAATGTTGGTGATAATATATATGCTGAGGTTATTGATGTAGATGAAAAAGATAATCAATTAAAACTAAGTATCAAAGATATTGATTATAAACATGACGGAAAAAGGCTTAAGAGGATGGCCGAAACAAAAAGTGGCTTTGAGCCATTAAAAGATAATTTAGAAGATTGGATTAACGATAAGATAAAAGAAATTATGGATAAAGTGTAATTTTAAAAAAAAGTTAAAAAAAAGTATTGACAAAGATGTATCTTAGATGTTATATTATCTATTGTCAATGCAAGAAATGGGCGATTAGCTCAGTTGGTTAGAGCACCTGCCTTACAAGCAGGGGGTCATAGGTTCGAGTCCTATATCGCCCA